>DATLLX010000137.1:0-3616 GCA_035537595.1 Gaiellales bacterium
CAGCAACGAGGAGCAGCGCCGCCAGGGCCGGCATGAGGACTCGATACGTGGTCATTCGACTCTCTCCTTCAGCGACCCGGCGTCGCCGGGCGCGTTCGTGGATCGACGAGCGCGCCGGTGGCTGGGTCGATCAGCTGCCCGGTGCGCGGGTCGACCACCGGTGCCGTCGGCACGACGCCCACGGGTCCGGTCGTGAACGACCCGCCGATGAGGGGTGACGGTGTCGTGGTCGGACTCGCCGACGGAGGGAGCGTCGACGGCAGACCTGGGCGCGGGTCGGCCGGCATCGTCGCTGGCAGACCCGAGGGCGGCGCCGGCGCCGGCACGGTCAGGCGAGGGTCCGGTCCCTTCAGCACCGAAGGTGTGCGGGCCGGCGGCGGCGTGTTCGGCGGCACCCCTCCCGCAGGGCCCACCTGCGCGAGCGCCGGCGAGGCGGCCAGTGTGATCAGCGCCGCGGCCAGAATCGAACGAGCCCTCGCCTTCATCGCGCACCTCCTCGCCCGGCAGACTCCCGGCCCTGCGCATCGAGGGAGCAAGGACGGTGCCGGTGACGACTACCGGCCGATCTGCGCGCGCAGGAACGCGCCGACGGTGGCGTTGTACGCGCCGGCGTGGATCCCGGGGGCACCGTGGCCGCCGGTGTCGAGCACCACCAGCTTGGCGCCGGGGATGCGGCTGGCCAGCTCGTCGGAGTAGAAGCGCGGCGTGATGATGTCGTCCTGGGCGACGACGACCAGCGCCGGCACGCGGATGTCGCCCAGCCGGGCCCGGCGATCGTGGCGCAGGATGGCGTCGATACGACTGGCCGTCACCTCGACCGGCGCGGCCTCGGCCAGCGCAGCCTGATGCTGCTCGGTCAGCAGCGCGTCGTTGGCGCTGATCCACGCCGGTGGGGTCATGAACAGGGCCGAGGCCCGCACGTAGGCCTCCACCCCCTGGCTCAGCAACACGCCTTTGCGCGACTCGAACAGCCGCTGGAAGTACGGATCCGGCCCCGCCCAGGTGGCGCTCAGCACCAGGCTGCGCAGCCGCCGCGGATGCTCGAGCGCGAGCACCTGGCCAATGGCGCCGCCGGTGGAGTGGCCGACCAGGTGCACGGCCTCGATGCCGAGCGTGTCCATCAGGCGCACGAGGTCGGCGGCCATCTGCTCGACCGAGTAGCGGATGCGCGAGTGGGAGCTGCGGCCGGTGCCGCGATGATCGTGGACCACCACCCGGAAGTCGCGCGCGAAGTCCGGCACCTGGCCGGCCCAGAACGAGCCGCGCCCTGACAGCCCGGGGACGAGGAGCAGCGGCTCGCCCCGTCCGGTCTCCTCGTAGTAAAGCTCGGCGTCGCCGATCGAGATCTTCGGCATCGTGAGCTACCGGGTGTCGTTCATGCCGAGCGCGCGTTCGATCGCCACGACGTCGGTGGGCCGGGCGAAGGGCGCCGGTGCCGGCTCACCCGGTGTCCGCGGCCGACCGATGGCCTTGAAGAAGTCCTCCAGGCCAGGTGGCGTGATGACCCACAGCATCACGAGGTCGTCGGGGCCGTCGTTGACGAGCTCGTGCCTGACGTCGTACCCGAGCAGGCAGGCCGTCCCCGGCGTCAGCGGGTGGCTCGTCCCGTCGACCACCACGTGGCCGTGTCCCCGGAAGCAGATCTGCAACTCGACCTGGTCGCCGTGGGAATGCTCCCGGACCCGGCCGCCGGGGGCAATCGTCTGGTACCCCATGGCCAGGGTCTCGAAGCCGGTCGTGGCCGGGAACAGGGCGGGGTCGGCGTGGCCGTTGGCGGGCACCGGCTGCCAGTAGGAGGGGCCCTCGCCTGGCTGGACGACGACGGCGCGACCCCGAACGGTCTCGGCTGGGCTCATGGGCAACCTCCGCGGTGAAGTCCCCAGAGTGTACCGCTCGATCCTGTCACGCGCGGGACAGTGTAGCGTGACAGGCGGTCAGAATTGCCTTCCGCCCCTGGCTCAGCCGCCCCTAAACTCTCGGGAAATCGTGAAAGCGCAGCCGCCGGATTCTGGCACTCCTGGTGCAGCTTCACCGCGCGTGCCTACCCCCACCCGCGGCCCTGTCCACTATCACTTCTCCGGAATCGCCGGCGCCGGGATGAACCCCCTGGCGCAGCTCATGCGCACCCGGGGGCATCGGGTCCAGGGCTCGGACCGGTCGCTCGACCAGGGCAAGCACCTGGAGCTGGCAGCCCGCCTGCGTGGGATGGGAATCAACCTGCTCCCTCACGACGGCACCGCGGTCCGGCCTGGCATCGACCGGTTCGTGTACTCGACGGCGGTCGAGGCCGATACCCCGGAGATGCGGTCAGCGCGCGCCCTCGGCATCGACCTCGTGCCCCGCCCCGCCCTGCTGGCCGAAGCGGTCAACACCGGGCGGCCGGGCGTGGCCATCGCCGGTACCAGCGGCAAGAGCACGGTCACGGCGATGCTGGGCTGGCTACTGCGCGAGAGCGGTTTGCCCGCCACCGTCATCGGCGGCGCCGGCTTGGCCGGCGAGGGCGGTACCAGCTGCTTCACGGCCGGCCCGGCGAACGGCCCCGTAGTGGTGGAAGCCTGCGAGTCGGACGGCACCCTGGTGGGATACGAGCCGTCGATCGGCCTCGTGCACAACATCAGCCGCGATCACGCCGAGCTCGAGTCGCTGCGCGCGCAGTTCGGGGCCTTCGCCCGCAACTGCAGCCGGCTGCTGGTCAACGCCGCCTGCCCGGAGGCCGCGGCGGTCGGCCGCCGCTTCCACGGCCTGTCCTACGGCACCGCCTCGGATGCCGACGCCGGCCTCGAGGTGATCAGCGTCGGACCCGACCGGGCCCAGGGACGTCTGAAGGTGGCGGCTGGCGTGGTCACGCTCGACGTGCCGCAGCCCGGCCTGCACAACCTGGAGAACGCCGCGGCCGCCGCGATGGTGGCGGTCGAGCTGGGCATCGATCCCGACGAGGTCGCGCGGCTGCTGGCGATCTTCCCGGGGGTGTCGCGACGCTTCGAGGTGGTCGGCGTGACCGCCTCCGGCATCCGCGTGGTCGACGACTACGCCCACAACGGCGAGAAGCTGCGGGCGACGCTGACGACCGCGCAGGCCGGCCTCGGCCGCGTGGTGGCGATCTTCCAGCCGCACGGCTTCGGTCCCGCCCGCTTCCTACGCCCCGAGCTGAAGGACCTGTTGCCCGGCATCCTGCGCCTCGAGGACCGGTTCTGCTACGCGGAGATCTTCTACGCCGGTGGCACCGTGGCCAAGGACATCTCCAGCCGGGCGCTGGCCGCGGACCTGCCGGCGATGCTGCGATGCGGCTACGCGGCCGATCACGACGCTGCCAGTCGGTGGGCGGTGGCCGAGGCCCGGCCCGGCGACACCGTGCTGGTGATGGGCGCCCGCGACCCCGACCTGCCGCGCCTGTCCCGCTCGATCTTCGCCGCGCTCGCCCGCGCTTGACTTCGCGCCTCCCCCGCGACTAGCCTCCACTCACCCGCTCGAGCTTCACGGTTCGTCGGAGGAGTGGTCATGACCTACGCCTCGATCCAGGTGGACAAGCTCACCCCTCACGCCGGCGCCGAGATCCGTGGAGTCGACCTGTCGCAGCCGCTCGACGAGCCGACGTTCAAGGAGATCCACGCCGCCC
>DATLLX010000138.1:0-7388 GCA_035537595.1 Gaiellales bacterium
AGCAGGCTCTGGGCCGTGGAGCGGATCACCGCGATCACATCGGCACCGGCCCGGGCCGCCGCCTGAGCCTGGCGCGCATCCTCGTGGATGTCGCCGGTGGCCACGATCACATACACCCAGGGCGTCGGCGGGTCGCCGTGGGCCGCCACCATCGCGTCCCGCTCACCGCGGCGGCGGACGATCCGCCGGTCGCCCTCGGCCGCCAGCCGGAACGCCAGCTCGCGCGCCTCCGACGTGCGGGACTCGCACAGCGGCTCGCCGGCGGCCACCGCCTCGGCGACCTGCTGTGGCGAGCGGCCGGCATCCACGCAGGACTGGGCGAGCGGCAGGGCCAGTCCCTCCCCCAGCCGGGGCCCCAGCGCGTCGACCAGCACATTGGGCAGCGGCACGCCCAGCTCGTCAACCCCGTCGACGCCGAACAGCCGGGCAACGGTGCGCTCGATGGCCACCGTGGTGTGTGCGCGGGCGAACTCCACCACCGGCGAGGCGATGTCTTCGGCCAGGGCGAATGCCTCCTCCGTCAGTCCGCGATCGAGCTCGAGCCTCATCCGCTGATCATCCCCGAAATCACGTCGTCGACAGGCCATCGCCCGGCCACCGCTCGTGCCAGCGCATCGAACGATTCCTCGGCCGACAGCGGCACGTCAGGATGGAACGGGCTCGAGGTGATGCCGCAGATCGCCAGCCGGCGGCGGGCCATCACCTCCACGCCGCCGCGTCGCGCCCGGGCCACCTGCTGCGGCCTGGCCAGCACGTGGGTGGGGTCGGCGACCACCAGCGACACTCGTAGCCCCGCCCGGAGCAGCCGTTCCAAAAGGGGCCCGGTGAGCGCGCCGGTCAGCTCGGCCGAGGTCACGCCCCGCTCGGCCACCAGCGCGGCCACCTCCTCCTCGTAGCCGGCGGCGTGCTCCACCCGCAGCTCCGGCTCGTCGGCAAACAGCGGCAGGTCGAGGGCGTCGATCGCCAGCTTGACGCGAAGCGGATAGTCGTCGCGGCCGTTGGCCAGGGACGCCCCGGCGGCCAGCACCACGGCGTCGGCGCGGCCCGGGGCCGCAGGGCCGAGCCGGCCCAGGGCGCCCTCCAGGAGCACCCGCTCGGCGCCCATCCGGCGCAGCTCCGCCAGCGTCTCGTCGAGCTGGTCGAGCCGGGCCGGGCCGGACACGATCACCGGCCCACTGCCGTCCGCCTCGGCGATCACCACCTCGCCGACCGCGGTGCGAAATCCCAGCCGGGCGCGCACCGTCAGCCCCGGGCCGGTCAGCTCGTCCGTGGTCGCCACCACGGTGCCCGCGGGCGGCGCGATCCGCGGCTTGGGCAGGCCGGTCAGCTGATCGCGAGCCTCGCCGTCCAGGCCCAGTGAGGCCAGGCCGTGGCGGCCGCCGCCGCTACCGAGCAGATGGTTGACCACCGTAGTCTTGCCGGCGTTCTTGGCCAGCCCGACCACGGCCACCGACCGCCGCTCACGCAGCCGCTCGGCGAGCCTCACGGACGCGGTACGCGGTCAACGGGGAAGGTCGGGTGCTCGCTCCCGTCCCGTTTGCGCATCGGCGGGCGGTCGGCCACCAGCGCGTTGTAGACCGCCTCCTCGGCGGCCTCGTAGGCGGCGGCGAACAACGGGCTCAGCCGGCTGTTGGGAAACGACTGGTCGTCGCTGGTCGTGAACGCGAGCCCGATCTCGCCGGAGCCGTTGGCCGCGTAGGAGCCGGCCCGGGCCAGCCCCAGCAACGGCCGCAGGGCCAGCCGCCGCAGCTGCAGCGCGGACAGCGGGGCGTCGGTCGCGCAGACGGCGATGCACGACCCCTCCGGCGGCGGTGCGCCGTCGGCCGGGTCGAAGCGAAGGCCGCCGGCCGTCAACCGCTCGCGGTCGCCAAAGTTGCACATCAGAAGCACCCCCACCGTGTGGCCGTCGACCTCGCGGGAGGCGGTGCCGATGCCGCCGGCGAAGTCGAAGCAGGTCATGCCGGTGCCGCCGCCGACGCTCCCCTCGGCCACCTCCGGGCCCAGGGCCGAGCGCGCCTCGCGCACATCGTCCACGGTCACCGTTCGCGAGTCGCCCAGGTCGGAGTCGTCGCACTCGCCGACCACCGGGATCAGGGTGTGCTCCTGATCGCCTCCCTCCAGCAGCACTGCGGCGTGGTAGACGATGCCGACCGCGTGGGTGCCGCACAGGTAGACCGCGGTCTGGATGATCCCCCACTCGTCGATCTCGAGCTTCTTGGTCAGCTCGCCGACGCCGTTCACGGTGGCCACGCCGGCCCGCGCCGGCAGCGCCGGGGGAGCGACCACCGTGACGCCGGTCAGCTGGCCGCTGGCGGCCTGAGAATGGCCGACCAGCACGCCGGCCACGTCGGTGATCGCATTTCGCCGCCCGGTCGGCAGCAACCCCACGGGGCCTCCGATGTCGCGCCAGCGTCTGCTCATCCACACTCCATCTCGTCGTAACTCCAGGGACAAAGCCGTTCGAATGCGCGGGCCGCCCGCAGCACCAGCGCGTCCTCGCCGCGGCGGCCCACGATCTGCAGGCCCACCGGCAGACCGTCGACCAGCCCGCAGGGCACCGTCGCGGCCGGCTGGCCGGTGGCGTTGAAGGGATAGGTGAACGCGGTCCAGGACAGGTACTCCACCGGCCGTCCGGCCACCATGGGCGGATTGTCGGTGCCGGCCAGGAAGGCCGTCACGGGCACGGTCGGGGTCAGCATCAGGTCGTAGCCGGCCATGAACCCGTCCCAGGCAAGCTCGTAACCGGCCCGCGCGTCCTGCGCCGCCACGTACGCGGTGGCCGGAATGGTCAGACCGCGGGCCACCACCTCCGCCCGCCCCGGGTCGAGCAGCTCGCGAACCTGCCGGAAGTTCTCAGCGTGGTGGGAAGCCTGGTTGGCGGCCCAGATCACGTCGATGAACGGCCAGGGGTCGTCCAGCTGCGGGTGGTCGTCGGCGATCGCGAGCCCCGCTCCCTCGGCCAGCAGGTGGGCGGCCCGCTCGACGGCCCCGAGCACCTCGGGCTCGACGGCGGCATAGCCGAGGTCACCGCTCCAGGCCGCTCGGAGCCCGTCCACCGGCTCGTCCAGGCCGGCCAGCGTCCGGGTGCGGGCGGTGGCGTCCAGCAGCAGGGCGCAGTCTGCGACCGTCCGCGCCATCGGCCCCACCACCGACAGCGCCGACCCGCTGGGTGGGAAGCGAGGCACCAGACCTCTGGTCGTCTTCAGGCCGGCGATCCCGCAGAACGCCGCCGGGATCCGGATCGAGCCCGCGCCGTCGCCTCCCTGGGCCAGCTGTCCCAGCCCGGCGGCCACGGCGGCGGCGGCCCCGCCGCTGGAGCCGCCCGCCGTGCGGCCGTGCCGCCACGGGTTGTGGGTCGTGCCGTGGACGAGGCTCGTCGTCTCGCCCTTCCAGCCCATCTCGGGGGTCGCGGTCTTGCCGATGATCACGCCACCGGACTCGCGGACGCGGGCGACGAACGGCGCGTCGGCATCCGGCACCTCGCGCTCGTGCAGCAGTGACCCCCAGGTCGTCCGCACGCCCTTGGTGGGCGTCAGGTCCTTGATCGAGACCGGCACGCCGGCCAGCTGCCCGGCCCGGCCCTCGGCGTAGGCGCGTTCGGCTTCCCGGGCCGCCTCCAGGGCCAGGTCCGGGGTCAGCGTGACGAAGGCGTTCAGCTCCGGGTTGACGCGGTCGATCCGTTCCAGCACCGAGCGGGTGACCTCGACCGGCGACAGCTCCCGCCGCCGGTAGCCGTCGATCAACTCGAGCCCGGAGGGGATCATCGAAGCACCGCCTCCAGCAGCCGCATCGCATTCTGCCCGCGAAGCGGGTCGAGGGCGGCCGGGCCGGAGCGCTCGCCGACGGCCTGGCAGACCCGCCGGTAGAACGACTCCCGCGGCGGCTCGGGGGCCGTGGCCAGCGACCGGTCCTCCTCGGTCGGCGTGGCCGGCAGCAGGGGGCCGTCGCCGGGCTCGAAATAGCCGCAGAAGTCGGCCCCGAATGCGGGCGCGGCCGGCCCGGCAACCTGCAGGATCCGGGCGTGATGGCCGGCCAGCCGCTGCGCGTAGTCCCCGGAGCCGACGAACGCCGGGATGGCGGCCAGACCGACGACTCCGCCGCGCTCCCCGACCGCCGCCAGCAGGTCGTCCGCCAGGTTCCGGGGGCTGGGGTGCTCGGCGAACGCGTTCGCATGGGATGCCAGCACCGTCCCGGCGAACCGCTCCAGCGCCGCAGCGCAGGCCGCGGGGGCGAGGTGCGAGATGTCGAGCGCGACGCCCAGCTCTTCCATCCGCCGAAGCAGCTCCCAGCCCTCACCGGTGATGCCGCGGCCGCGATCGTCGCCGACGCCGTCGGCGAAGGCGTTGGCGTCGTTCCAGGTCAGCCCGACCATCCGCAGGCCGCGCCGATACAGCTCCGACAGCCGCTCCGGATGGCCCTCCAGCCCGGCGGCGTTCTCGAGCGCCAACACGCCGGCCACGGCGCCCGCGCCCACCGCGGAGCGCAGCTCGGCCATCGTCGACACCATGCGCAGCGCTCCGCCGGACTCCTCCTCCTCGCGAGCGGCGGCATCGAGCTGAGCGACGATCCGCTGCCAGGGGTCGCCGCCCAGCTCATCGTCGGGATACATGGGCAGCACCTGCACCGCCACCCCGCCGTCGCGCAGCGCCTGCTGGTGGCGGCGGCGGAACACGTCGCTGCGGCCCCGGGCGCGCTCGAGGGCCGAATCGAGCAGCAGGTCGAGGTGCAGATCGACGATCAAACGAGGATGCAGGCGGCTCGGTGCTCGGGCGTCGTCCCGTCCTTGGGCGTCCGCAGCTCGGGATCGATGTGCGGACACTCCGGGGTGACCAGCGGGCACCGCGGGTGAAAACGGCAGCCGGAGGGGATGTGCACGGGGTTCGGCGTCTCCCCCTTCAGGATCTGCGGCTCGCTGCGGTCGCGCGGGTCGCGCTTGGGCACCACCGAGATCAGGGCCTTGGTGTACGGGTGCTGCGGGTTTCGCACCACGTCGCGGGCCGGGCCCTCCTCGACGATCCGGCCCAGGTACATGACGGCGATGCGGTCGGCGAAATGGGCCGCCGTCGACAGGTCGTGGGTGATCATCAGGATGCCCATCCCGTCCTTGCGGAGCGCGTCCAGCAGGCCCAGGATGCCGGCCCGCACGGAGACGTCGAGCATCGAGACCGGCTCGTCGGCCACCAGCAGCTTGGGGTCGAGCACCAGGCTGGCGGCGATCGCCACCCGCTGCCGCTGTCCACCCGACAGCTCGTGCGGGTAGCGGTCGATGTACAGCTCGGGCGGGGTCAGCCCGGCCCGCACCAGTGCCTCCTTGACGCGATGGGGGCGGTCAGACCGCGTCCCGACGCCGTGGATCACCAGCGGCTCCTCGATCGTCTGGCGGACCCGGAACCGGGGGTCGAGCGACTCGTAGGGATCCTGGTAGATGATCTGCATCCGCTTGCGCAGCGGGCGCAGCTCCCGGAAGCCGAGCGTCGAGATGTCGGAGCCCTCGAACCGGATCGAGCCGGAGTCCGGTTGGACGAGGCGCATCACGCTCTGCGCGGTGGTGGTCTTGCCGCAGCCGGATTCCCCGACCAGCGCCAGCATCTCGCCCTGATTGAGGCTGAAGCTGATGCCCTCCACCGCGTGCACCTGCTGCTGCGGCCGGCCGGCCACGGTGCCCAGGATGCCGCGGGGAATCGGATAGCGGGTGACCAGGTCGGACACCTCGAGCAGTGGGTGCACCTGGCCGTTCGTGCTCACGACGCGGCGGCCCTCATCGCCGGGTCGTTGAGATGGCAGGCGGCCGTGTGCCCGGCTCCCAGGTCGCGCAGCTCCGGGTGCACGGTCGGGCAGGGATCGAAGGTGCGGTCACAGCGGGGAGCGAACGGGCAGCCGGCGATCTCGCGATCGAGGCGCGGCGGGCCGCCGGGGATCGAGGTCACGTTCGATTCGTCGTAGAGGTCGGGCGTGGCCGCGAACAGCAGCCGTGTATAGGGATGGCCGGGATCGTGATAGAGCGTCTCGGTCTCGCCCTGCTCGACGATCTCGCCGGCATACATGACGGCCGCCCGGTTGCAGACCTGGGCGACCAGCGGCAGGTCGTGGGTGACCAGCACCATCGCCAGCCCCAGGTCGTGCGTCAGCGACACCAGCAGCTGGAGGATCTGCGCCTGCACCATCACGTCCAGTGCCGTGGTCGGCTCGTCCGCCAGCAGCACCTTCGGCTCGCAAGCCAGGGCCATCGCGATCGCCGCCCGCTGGCGCAAGCCGCCAGAGAACTCGTGCGGATAGCGGTCGGCGCGGTCCCGTGAGATGCCCACCATCTCGAGCAGCTCGCCCACCCGCTGGCGGGCGGCGTCACCCTCCGAGATCCCGTGCACCTCCATCGGCTCGGCGATCTGGTCGCCGATGGTCTTGACCGGGTTGAACGCGTTCATCGCCCCCTGGAAGATCATCGCGATGTCCTTCCAGCGGTGCGGTGCCACCGAACTCTCGCCCCGAGCCATGATGTTCTCCCCCTCGAGCACCACCTGGCCGGCCACGCTGGCGGTGGGTGGAAGCAGCCCCATCAGGCCGAGGATCGTGGTCGTCTTGCCGCATCCCGACTCGCCCACCAGCCCGAAGCGCTCCCCCGGGGCGAGGCCGAAGCTGACCCCCTGGACGGCGTGCAGCTCGCGGTCGTCGGGCAGGTCGAACCACACGTGGAGGTCGCGCGCCTCGAGCACCGGGGCCGTCACTCGGCGTCCATCCTCCCCACCAGCGGGCGGAGCCGGAAGCGCCTGACCGACAGGTGGCCGACCCGCAGCCGCGGATTGAGCGAGTCCTCCAGAGCGGTGCCCAGCATGGTGCAGGCCAGGATCAGCACGGCCACGCAGACTCCGGGCGGGACGATCGCCCACCACGCGTCGAGCGAGATCGCCTGGCGGGCGAACGCGTTCTCGATCAGCAGCCCCCACGAGATCTTCTGCGGGTCGCCCAGCCCGAGGAAGGCCAGCGCCGTCTCGGCAAAGATCGCGATCGCCATCATCAGCACCGTGTTGGCGATCAGGAGCGGCGCGACCTGGGGCATCACGTGCTTGAAGATCAGCCGGCTGTTGCCGGCGCCCAGCGCCCGCGCCCGCTTGACGTAGACGCGTTCGCGGATCGACTTGACCTGTGACCGGATCAGCCGGGCGGTGCTCGTCCAGTAGATCAGCCCGATGATCAGGATGATGTTCTTGAGGCTCTTGCCCCAGATCGCGGCGACCACGATCATCAGCGGGACGTCGGGGATGACCAGGAAGTAGTCGGTGATCCGCATCAGCAGGGTGTCCGTCTTGCCGCCGAAGTAGCCGGACAGAACGCCCACCGCCCCGCCGACCAGCATCGCCACGGCGGCGGCGGCGAAGCCCACGATCAGCGAC
>DATLLX010000139.1:0-8161 GCA_035537595.1 Gaiellales bacterium
TTTCACGTTCGCCGGAGGCAACGGCCGGGTAGATTTTCCGCGACGTGGGTGGTGACGGCACGCGCCAGGCATTCGACGCCCTCTTCTCGGCGTACGTCGTCGTGACCACGGCCGCGCTGCTCGTGATCGGGCTGGCGCTGACGCTGGCGGTGCTGCGAGGCAGACGCCGTGGGTCGCGCCCCGGGTCCGACCCGTCGCGGCTGGAGCTGGCCTACGTCGGGGTGCTCGTGCTGGCTGCAACGGCCCTGATCGCCGTCTCGCTGGTCACGGAGCGCAACGTCGACGCCCGGTCGGCCACGCCAGACGTCCGCGTCGCCGCCGTGGCCTCGCAGTGGCGGTGGTCGTTCACCGTCTCCGAGGCCGGCCGGCAGGCCGCACCGGCGGCCGACCTGGTGGTGCCGCAGGGGGCGACGGTGGCGATCACGCTGCGCTCGACCGACGTGATCCACTCGATGTGGGTGCCCGAGGTGCGGTTCAAGCGCTACGCGTTCCCCGACCGGACGAACCGGTTCGACCTCGAGTTTCCCGACACGGGCTCGTTCGAGGGGCTGTGCGCGCAGTTCTGCGGGCTCGAGCACGACACGATGCGGTTCACCGTGCACGTGCTCGACCGGCGGGGCTTCGATGCCTGGCTGGCGGAGCACGGGTCATGACGGTCGCCGTGCTTCCCGGGCGGGGCGTGATCGGGTGGGCGGTGGCGGCCGATCACAAGAGCGTGGCGGCCAGGGTGGCAGCGGCCGCCGGCATCTTCATGGTGCTGGGCGGGGCGGTCTCGCTGGTGATGCGCGCCGAGCTGGCGCACTCGGGCATGCAGGTCACGTTCCGGGACACCTACAACGAGCTCTTCACCACCCACGGCACGACCATGGTGTACCTGGTCATGGTGCCGCTGGCCCTGGCGCTGGGCGCCTACCTAGTGCCGCTGCAGATCGGCGCCGCCGAGCTGGTGGCGCCGCGGGTCAACCTGTTCGCATCATGGCTGCTCGTGCTCGGCGGGCTCTCCATCTACGGCGGCTTCATGACCGCCCACGGCGCCGCCCGCAACGGCTGGACGGAGTTCCTGCCGCTGTCGGGTGAAAGCTTCTCGCCGGGGCCGGGCACCGACATGTGGGTGATCGGCGTCGCCCTCGCCGACGCCGCGGCGATCCTGCTCGCCGCGACCATCCTGCTCACCATCCTCACCCGCCGGGCGCCGGGCATGACCATGCTGCGGCTGCCCGTGTTCACCTGGACGGTGCTCGTCACTTGCCTGCTGACGCTGTTCGGGTTCCCCGCGCTGGAGGCGGCCCTGGGCCTGATCGAAGCCCAGCGCCACTTCGGCGCCGACATCGATCCGGTCGCCTACCTGCACCTGTCCTGGTTCTTCGGCCACCCGGCGGTGTACGTCATGTTCTTTCCCTTCCTGGGCGCGGTGGCCGAGGTGGTGCAGGTGTTCTCCGGGGCGCGGCTGGTCGGCTACCGGGCACTGGTGCTCGCGCTGCTGGGCTTCGCCACCGGCTCGATGACGGTGTGGGCCCACCACATGTTCACGACCGGGCAGGTGCTGAACGAGTACTTCGCGATCACCTCCACCAGCCTGCTGATCTTCGCCGGTGTGGAGTACTTCGACCTGACGGCGACGCTGTGGCGCGGCGTGGTCAGGTTCTCGGTGCCGATGCTGTTCGCCCTGGCCTTCCTGGCCCAGTTCGCGATCGGCGGCCTGACCGGGGTGATCGTGGCCTCACCGGTGCTCGACTACCACCTGAACGACAGCTACTTCGTGGTCGGCCACTTCCACTACACGCTGTTCGCCGGCAGCATGTTCGCCCTGTTCGCCGGCGTCTACTACTGGTTCCCGAAGGTGACCGGGCGGTTCCTGTCCGAGCGGCTGGGCCGCGCGCACTTCTGGCTGCTGGTGGTGGGCACCAACGTGACCTTCTTCCCGATGTTCGCTCTCGGCTACCTGGGCATGACCCGGCGGGTGGCCGACTATCCCGAGCGGGCCAGCCTCGACTGGCTGAACGCGGTGTCGTCGGCCGGCGCGGCGATCACCGGCTTGGCGATGCTGGTCTTCTTCTGGAACCTGGCGGTGTCGCTGGCGGCCGGCCGGGCGGCCGGCGACGATCCCTGGGGCGGGCACACCCTGGAGTGGGCGACCAGCTCGCCGCCGCCGCGGCACAACTTCGACCGGCTGCCGCCGATCCGCTCGTTCGCGCCCCTCCTCGACCTACGGGAGCAGCGGCGATGAGGCGCGAGGGGCTGGTGATCTCGGCCTGGGGGGCCATCCTCGTGCTCCACTCGCTGGTGCTGTTCGTCTGGCAGGGGCCGGGCTGGTCGCCCCTTCTGCTGCTGACCGCCGGACTAGCCAGCGTGACCGCCGGCCTGGTCGCCGCCTGGAGGGGGAGGACGCCACGGTTGGTGATGGCTCCCGACCTCAGCCCTCCGGCAGCGCTGCTGGCCGTTGGGGTGGCGGTGGCCGCCGGCGCCTTCGTGGCCGGCACCTGGCTGGCCTGGCTGGGCGGCGGCATCGCTCTGGTCGCCGCCGCGGGGGTCGTGCGGGAGACGCTGGCGATGCGCCGGGAGGCGCGGCGGTGAGGGCGCGCCGGGCAACGGCCGGGCTGGGCGCGCTGATCATGCTCGCGGCCGTGTCGCCGCCCGGGCAGGCGCTGGCCGAGCGGTCGCTGGCCTGGCACATGGCCCAGCACTCGGCGATCGCACTGGTCGGCGCCCCGCTGCTCCTGCTGGGCGGACCGCACGCGCTGCTTCCGCGCGGGCCGCGGCGTCGCGCCCTGCGCGGCCTGCGCCGGGCCCGGCCGCTGTTGGCGCGGCCCGAGCCGGCGGCGCTCGCCTTCTCGGTGCTGATGGTGGCCATCCACCTGCCGGCCGGCGTGCGGGCCGCCGAGTCATCGCCGGCCGTCCACGCCGGCGAGCACGGGCTGGTGGCCTTGGTGGCGCTGGGGTTCTGGAGCGCCACCCTGGGGGCCGGGCCCTGGCCGCCGGCTTCCGCCGCCCGCCGCTTCGCCTGCCTGCTGGCCGCGATGCCGGCCGGCGATGCTGTCGGCGTCTGGCTGATGGCGACCGGCGGCTCCGGCTACGGAGATGTGCCGGCCGGCCAGGCGCGTGCCGCGGGGGCGGTCATGCTCGCCGGGTCGATCGCCCTTGGGCTGGCCGCCGCGGGTGTCGCCTGGCAGGCGGTCGGCGCCGAGGAGCGGCGCAGGCGCCGCCGGGAGGTGCTGCATGCTACGCCGTAGCCTGGCCGCGCTGGTCTCGGTCGCGCTGTTGGCGGCCGCCAGCGCCGCCACCGTGCACGCCGCCGGCCAGGCCGACATCGATCGCGGCCGCACGCTGTTCGCCGAGCGGTGCTCGTCGTGCCACGGAGCCGATGCGATGGGCGTGCAGCACCAGGGCCCCTCGCTGATCGGGGTGGGCGCGCTGGCAGCCGACTTCGAGCTGTCCACCGGCCGGATGCCGCTGGCCGCTCCCAACCTGCAGCCGATCCGCTCCGACCCCTCGTTCAGCGGCGCCGACATCCGCCGCCTGGTCGCCTACATCGCGTCGCTGGGTGGGCCGGCGATCCCGTCCGTCGATCCGTCCCGCGGCTCAATGCTCGAGGGCCGCGACCTGTTCGCCCTGCAGTGCGCCGGCTGCCACCAGATCAGCGGCGCCGGGGGCGTGGTCACCGGGGCGACGGTGCCGGCGCTCGACCAGGCCACCCCGACCCAGATCGCCGAGGCGGTTCGGCTCGGCCCGTACCTGATGCCCCGCTTCGGCCCCGAGCAGCTCGACCAGCACCAGCTCGACTCGATCGCCCTCTACGTCACGCAGACCACGCGGCACCCTGACGATGCCGGCGGTCTGCCGCTGGGCCATCTGGGCCCGATTCCGGAGGGCATGGTGGCCTGGCTGGTGGCGATGGGGGCGTTGCTGGTGGTTGCCCGGATGACCGGGGAGCGGGCGTCATGACGCGGCCGCGGGCGCCGCTCGAGCCGGAGGATCCTCGCCAGGAGGTGACCGGCGACCCGGCCCGGGAGCTGGTTTCTGCGGTGCTGCTGGTGGCTGCGGCGGTGGCGGCGGCCGGGTTCGTCGCCGCCTACCTGCTGAGCGGCGACACCCAGCTGATGGGGCTCGCAATCGGCGCCGGCTTCGTGCTGCTGGGGCTGGCCCTGATCGTGTTCGCCGCCGGCCTCGCGGGGGAGGGCCGCGCCGTCGAGGAACGGCCGCTACCGGAGCCTGTCCAGCCGTCGGCGGGCGAGATCGTCACCGCACCGGCGAGCGCGATCACGCGCCGCCGCCTGCTGGCCGGCGCGGCCGGGCTGGCCGGCGCGTCGCTGGGTGCTACCGCGATCGTGCCCCTGGCGTCGCTGGGCCCGGCGCCGGCGCTGGGTCGGTCGGCCTGGCGGGAGGGGCGGCGGCTGGTCGACGATGCCGGGCGCCCGGTGAAGGCGGAGATCATGGAGACCGGGAGCTTCCTCACCGCCTTTCCCGAAGGGGCGTCGAAGGAGGCCTTGGGCTCGCCGCTGATCGTTGTCCGTATCGCCCCCTCGATGCTGAACCCGCCGCCGGGGCGGGAGGACTGGGCGGTGGACGGGATCCTCGCCTTCTCGAAGATCTGCACCCATGCCGGGTGCGCCGTGGCGATGCTCCGCTATCCGCTGTTTCCCGACCGGGAGCCGGGGCCGGCGCTGGTCTGCCCATGCCACTACTCGACGTTCGACGTGACCAGGGCCGGCGAGGTGCTGTTCGGCCCCGCCGGCCGCCAGCTGCCCCAGCTGCCGCTGCGGCTGCGAGCCGACGGGACGCTGGAGGCCGCCGGGCCGATGTCCGGCCCGGTGGGCCCGGCGGCGGGCGGGGTGGACTGGTGATCGACCGCCTGGTCGATGCCGTCGACGAGCGCACCGGCCGCAGCCGGCTGGTGCGGAAGGCGCTTCGCTATGTGTTTCCCGACCACTGGTCGTTCCTGCTCGGCGAGATCGCGCTGTACAGCTTCGTGGTGCTGGTGGCGACCGGCATCTACCTGGCGCTGTTCTTCGAGCCCAGCCTCACGCGCCACGCCTACCAGGGCTCGTACACGCCTCTGCAGGGGCGGGAGGTGAGCGAGGCCTACCGCTCGACGCTCGATCTCAGCTTCCACGTCAAGGCCGGCCTGCTGATGCGCCAGACCCATCACTGGGCGGCGCTGGTGTTCATCGCCGCCATCCTCTGCCACCTGCTGCGGATCCTGCTCACGGGGGCGTTTCGGCGGCCGCGCGAGCCGAACCACCTGATCGGCGGCGCCATGCTCTCGCTGGCCATCCTGGAGGGGTTCGCCGGCTACTCGCTGCCGGACGATCTGCTGTCGGGCATGGGCCTGGCGATCGCCTATTCGGTCGCGCTATCGGTGCCGGTGGTCGGCGAGCGGCTGGGGCCGTTGCTGTGGAGCGGCGAGTACCCGGGCAGCGGCGTCATCGAGTCGCGGCTGTACTTGCTCCACGTGCTGATCATCCCGCTGATCCTGGCCGGGCTGATCGCCATCCACCTGATGATGATCGCCCTGCTCAAGCACACCCAGTTCGCCGGCCCTGGCCGCACCGAGCGAAACGTAGTGGGAACGCGGCTGTGGCCCGGGTACGCATTGCGGTCGCTGGGGTTGATGGCCGTGGTGGCGGGGGTGCTGCTGCTGCTCGGCGGCCTGGTGCAGATCAACCCGGTGTGGCAGTACGGGCCCTACGACGTCGCCGCCGCCTCAAACGGGGTGCAGCCCGACTGGTACATGGGTTGGCTGATCGGCGCTTTGCGGTTGATGCCGGCCGTCGAGCCGACCGTGCTCGGCGTGACCGTGCCCAACCCGTTCTTCGGCGGCGTGCTGTTCCCGGCGGTGGCCTTCGGGGTCCTGTTCGCCTGGCCGTTCCTCGACCGTATGGTCTCGCGCGACCGCAGCCCCCACCACCTGCTCGAACGCCCGCGGGATGCGCCCGTCCGCACGGCGGCGGTGCTGGGTTTCGCCACCTGGGTGATCGTGCCCTTCCTGGCCGGCGCCTCCGACCGCATCTTCGTCTCGTTCGACGTCGGCTACGAGCTGCAGGTGACGGTGATGCGGGTGGCCTGGGTGGTGGCACCGGCAGTGGTATTCCTGATCGCGCTGCGGGTCTGCCGGCGGCTGCGGTCGAGCGGCGAGCGCCCGCTCCGCGGCTGGGACGGCACGGTGCTCGAACGCTCCGAGAGCGGCGGGTTTCGGCCCCGGGCGGGCCGGGAATGACCGGCCGGATGGAGTCGCTGGGGCATCGCAGGTGGGCAATCGCCGAGGGCTACATCCCGGCCTGGAGCAATGGCCAGAAGCCGGAGTTCGAGAGCCACGAGACCGTGTGCATCCTGAATGCCGGCGACGCCGACGCCCACGTCTCGATCATCGTCTTCTTCACCGAGCGCGACCCGGCGGGGCCCTACCGGGTGACGGTGCCGGCCGGGCGCACGCTGCACCAGCGGTTCAACGAGCTCGACGACCCCGAGCCCGTGCCCCGCGGCGTCGACTACGCGAGCGTGATCGAGTCGGATGTGCCGGTGGTCGTGCAGCACACCCGGCTCGATTCCCGCCAGGCCGAGAACGCGCTGCTCTCGACGATCGCGTTCGCGGCCGCCGATCCGGCCTAGCGCGCTCTGCGGGCCAGGGTGGCGGCGCCGGCAGCGGCCGCGCCGCCCGCCGCCAGCATTGCCTGGCGGTGCCTGGACAGCCACAGCATGCGGCTGGCCGGCTTCGCCCGGTCGTCGAACCGGCCGTGGACGCCGTGATCGACGTCCTCGTCGAGCGGCTGGAAGAGGTTGCCGTCGCGCTCGGCCGAGGGCTCGTCGGTCTGCTGGGCGTCGTACCCGGTGGCTCCCAGATAGCGGTCGAGCAGGCCCGGCGCCACCTTCTCGCCGACGATGGCCTTGACCGTGGGCAGCCCGACGTGGATCTCGCGCCGGCCGTGATCGGCCGACCAGACGATGGCCTGGGCGGCCACCTCGGGCTGGAAGATCGGCGGCACCGGCTGCGGCTGACGCGGCATCTTGCTGCGGCTCCAGTCGAACTGCGGGGTGTTCAGCGCCGGCAGCTGCACCATGCTCACGCGGACGCCGCTGCTCTCATGGAACAGCTCGCAGCGGAGGCTCTCGGTGAACCCCTTGATCGCATGCTTGGCGCCGCAATAGGCCGCCTGCAGCGGGATCCCCCGGTAGGAGAGCGCCGAGCCCACCTGCACGATCGCTCCCCGGTCGCGAGGGCGCATGCGCCGCAGCGCTGACATGGTGCCGTGAACGACGCCCAGGTAGGTGACCTCCGTCGCCCGCCGGAACTCCTCGGCGGTGGTCGCTGCCACCGGCGCGAACACCGTCGCCATCGCGTTGTTGACCCAGACATCGATCGGCCCAAGCTCTGCCTCGCACGCCTCCGCCGCCGCCTCCACCGATGCCGCGGAGGCGACGTCGGTGGGCAGTGGCAGGCCGATGCCCCCGGCCCGCTCGACGTCCGCGCGGGCGCCCTCGAGCCCGGCTGCGCCCCTGGCCAGCAGCGCCACCCTGTCGCCGCGGCCGGCAAACGCGATGGCCGTGGCGCGGCCGATGCCGGCCGACGCGCCCGTGATCACCACGACGCGTTGTCTGGAGGAGCGGCTCATCGCCCCCTGCCCTACCCGGAGCGCGTCGTGGCCGAACATCCCACCAGCCGGCGGCGCAACACGTCGGCCACATGGCGGACGTCCCCCGCGGCCAGCCCGGCCACGGTCAGGCTGATGGCCGCCGAGCCCAGGCAGAGGCTGCACCACGAGCCGACCACCAGCGCCTGCAGCCCGATCAGCATCAGCGCGGTCAGCGCCATGCCGGCCACCAGCACGCCCAGCGCCAGTCGGGCTTTGTGCGATCCGCGGGCGAGCACCACCGTCTCCAGCGCGGCCTCGGCGAGGTATGCGCCCAGCCCGAGCAGCGCGTCGGGGACGGGCAGCGCCTCGGACACCGGCGAATGCAGCACGCTGGCGCTGCTCCCGGAGCCGAACAGCGGATCCCAGACCTGATCGATCAGGCCGAGCTGAAAAGCGGCCAGGATCGCGGACACGGCAGCCCCCACCAGCGCGAGAACCACCACGACGGCCCGCTGCCCCCGATGGCGATCAACGGGGCCGTGGTCGTGGTTCACGGTGGTCGGGCGGCGCGGGCGCGCGGTGACGGGAGGAGG
>DATLLX010000140.1:0-3271 GCA_035537595.1 Gaiellales bacterium
GCAGGAGGAGGGCTTCGCGCGGCTGGTGCCGGCGGTTACCCGCAGCGTGCACGGCGACTGGAAAAGGGCGCTCGGCGACGGCCGCTACCGCTGCCTCGCGCGCTGGGGCGGCGCCACCACGCCGCAGACGGTCAACCGGCCATTCTGGCTCTCCGCGCGCTTCCGCCGGGCCGACGGCAATTCCTTCGGCGTCCGCGCCGACCTCTTCGAGAAAGCCAACGGCGAGCGGCTGCTGCAGCTGCACCAGTACACCGGCGCGGGCACCACGACCGCGGTGATCGCCGCGGCGGTGGTGGTCGGCTGGGCCTGGGACGCCTGGCAGTGGGTCGAGCTCGAGATCGACGGGGCGCGGGCGCGGGCGCGGGTCTATCCCGAGGCGGCCGCGGCGCCGGCCTGGCAGATCGCCGGGACCACCGACCAGATCGCGGCGGGCGCCTTCGGTCCCGGCGGCCAGCCGAGCAGCGGCCAGAGCCCGGTGATCGACCTCCGGCGTCTCGAGGTGCATCCGCTGTCCGTTCAAATTCCCGCCATCCCCGCCGCCGCGCTGGACAGCGACTGGGACATTGCGCAATTCACGGAGCGGACATGAAATATTCGATCGTTTTCAAGCTGAAGGGTGCGATCGCCGAGGTGGTGGCCGTCGAGTGGACCGACCGCGCCGAGCCGAAGGGCAGCGGCGACGGCTGGGAGCCCTGCGTGCGGCTGAAGAACGGCGACTGGCGAATCTTCAGCTACGGCGCCACGGACGGGCGCGGGGCGCACTGGCGCGACCCCGGGCTCTTCGACAACATCGGGCTGCGCTACCGCCTGGCCGCCGCCGGTCCCTGGTCGGCGGTCTCGGAGGGCCGCAAGGCGATCACCATCGTCGCGGTGGCGCCGGCGGCGCTGGCAGCCGCGGACTGGCCGCCGCTGGCGCCGGCGGATGCGGGAGGCGCCTTCGGCGCCTTCGTGCTGAGCGGCGCCGCGGCGGGGGCCAGGGCGGTGGAATGGAGCCGGGCTGGGGCGGTGGACTGGCAGCCCTGCCTCGACCTCGGCGCCGGCCGCTGGCGGCCGGCGGCGACGGCGGGTCTCGCCGGCGAGCCGCTGGTGCTGCGCTACGCCTTCGCGGCGGAGGGGCCCTGGTCGCCGGCGTCGCCGGACGCCAGGGTGCTGGTCACCGGCCTGCCGTTCTGGCCGTTCTGGCTCGCGGCCCCCGCGCTCGCCGGCACCGGCCGGATCGGCACCGAGGTCACCGTCGATCCAGGGCTCTGGGTGGGCGACCCGCTGCCGTCGCTGGCGCTGCAGTGGCGCTGCGACGGCGTCGACATTCCCGGCGCCACCGGGCCGGCCTTCGTCCCCGGCCCGGCCGAGGACGGCCGGGAGCTGGCCTGCGCCGTGACCGCGGGCAACCTCGCCGGCAGCGCCACCGCGGTAACCGCGGCGCTCCGGGTCACCTACACGCCCCCCGTCGCCCGCGGCGCGCTCTTCGAGGAGATCTTCGACGAGGACATCGGCCCGCAGACCGTCGATACCGCGACGGACTTCGTCGGCGAGAACCTGAGCTGGAGCGTCGCCGGCGCCGGCGCGACGATCGACGCCGCCGGGCTGGTGTCGATCCCGACCGACACGCCGCTCGCCGAGCTCGTGACCGTCACGGCGATGAACTCCGGAGGCGCCGCCGCCAGCGCCTTCATGGTCACGGTCGAGGCGGCGGACGCGCCGGAAATCCCGCTGACCCCCACCGCCGCGGACTGGGCGCTCGAGGCGGTGAGCCTCGCGCCCGACACCCACACCGGGGTCTTCACGCTGTCGCCGGCGCTGGGGGCGGTCGAGGTGCAGTGGCTCGGGGTCGACGTCGCGAACTATGCCACGGAGACCGAGCTCGAGCCGCACTACAATCCGACCGTCGCCCTCGGCAGCCGCTGGCGGCACGACAGCCCGCCGGGCAAGAGCGTGCACCTGCGGACGAACGGCACCAGCCTGCCCCATGTCCGGATCCGCTACCGGATCGCGGCCGACGGGGCCTGGTCGTCCTATTCCGAGGACCGGCGCACGCTCGACGCGTCGCTGCTGCCGGCCGAGCCCGCCGCCGGGTGGAGCGTCATGCCGTTCCGCACGGATCTCGAGGCATCGCTGGGCCTGAAGGGTGGCGACCAGGGGCAGATGTGGCACGGGCTGAACCGATCGGCCTCGGACCCGTCGCTGATCATCGGCGGTCAGGACATGGGCGGCATCTGGATATCCGACGACGACGGCATCACGTGGCGCAAGAGCGTCGACGAGGGCCTGCGAGCCTTCGGCATGCAGGGGGTGCTGATCGATCCCCAGGACCAGAACCGCTGGTATGGCGTCAGTGAGGAGCTGTACACGGGTAGCGAGAGCAACCCGCCTAGCGGCATCTATCTCTCGACCGACAAGGGCGAGCACTGGGCGCAGGTCTATTCGGAGCCGACCGCGCACCACCAGCGGGTGCCGTCGGAGATCGTCTATGACCCGACCACCAGCGGCTCGGGCCTGACGCTCTACACGACGATCACCCGGTGGGACGGCAGCGCCGTCGTGGTGCGCTCGACCAACCGCGGCGCGGCGTGGGCCGTGCGCTCGACCATCCCGGCCACCGCTTCCGGCGCCAACGTCAAGGGCCGGGTCAACGCGGTCTTCCATCACCCGAGCCAATCAGGCGTGCTGTTCCTCTGCACGCAGGGCGGGCTCTACAAATCGACCAATGGTGGATCGACCTGGTCCCGCATGAACGGCGTCGGCGGCCTGCCGGTCGAGGAAGTGATGCGGGTCGACATCAACCCGGCGAATGGCAACGAGATGTACGCCGTCGTCAACACCGCCGGCACCGCTGACGACCTCGGCCTCTGGCGGACGACGAACGGCGGATCGAGCTGGAGCGAGATCTCCACGCCGGCCGGCTTCCCCGCCTCGAAGGTCTATGTCGGCTTCGCCGACGGCGGCGGCTGGCAGCCCGTGGGCTCGCGCACCCTCTACCTGGTCGGTCGCGGGCAGCAGATCCAGGTCTCGCAGAACGGCGGATCGAGCTGGCAGGCTGCGAATGTCCAGCCGCAGCCCGGACGGGACGAGGCCTGGGACAGGCAGATCAGCGACAGCACCAACGGTCGGCCGCGACCGGAGCTCACCACCAACCTCCTCCCGCATCCCACCATCGCACGGCGGGCCTTCGCGCATTCCAAGTCGCACAACTTCCGCACCGACGACGCCGTCAACTGGCGATACTCGGGGGAGGGGTTCAACGGCGAGATGCCCTTCGTCGGCGCATCCAGCA
>DATLLX010000141.1:0-2443 GCA_035537595.1 Gaiellales bacterium
GGGCCACCGGTGGGGTGCGCAACGTCGGTTCATCCGGCGAAGTCGTGATCGTGGATACGGCCGCCGAGGCGCGGGTTGCACACTCGATGGAGGCGGCGGGGGTGGGATTCGAACCCACGAACGAGGTTGCCCCCGTTGCCGGTTTTCAAGACCGGTGCCTTCAACCGCTCGGCCACCCCGCCGGGACGCTCACCGTACCAGCGGACGGGTGGCTCAGCCCATCGGCTCGACCAGCGAGTGGCGCTTGGGAAACAGGGTGTCGATCAGCAGCCGGTGCTCCCGGCGGGACTCGACGTCGGGGAAGATCTCGGTCAGCTCGGCCAGGCTGCGGTAGCTCATCAAGAGCTGGAGAAAGGTCAGCGCCGGGCACTGCAGGGCGGAGTCCGGCTCGTCCTTGATCGGGGCCCGCCAGGGGTCGACGCCGGCCAGCCGGCCGTCTTCGAACCGCATCTGGAAGCCGTCCGTGTAGAGGTCGACCTCGAGTGTGCCGGTGTGCGCGGCCAGCTTCGAGCCGGCCAGCCGGCGCTCGAGCTCGGGGGCGATCAGGCGAAGGAACGCGGGGATGTCGGGCACCCGCAGGTACCAGGCGTAGGGCGGCTCGACCGCCGGCGCCAGCTCATGGCCGAGCAGGTCGTACAGGGGGTCTGACCGGCCCATCTCGAACCGGATCTCGGTGCACGGCGGCACGTCGGGGCGGACGCCGGGGCAGCTGTCGGCGAGGTCGCGCAGGCTGCGAAGCAGGCCGGAGACGAGCTCGGCCATGTTGGGGCGCGGCTCCAGGACGACCTCGTCGACGTTCAGCGTGCGGCCGTAGCGGCGGGCCGAAGCCCACAGGTAGCCGCACACCCCGCCGCCGGCGTCCAGGATCATCCAGTAGCGGCCGCGGAGGTGGCCCGAGATCGCATCCTCCTCAGTCACGCCGGGGGCGGTGGCTGCGGCGACCTCCTGGCGGAACAGCTGCTCCGGCGGCGTGTGCCAGATCAGGCTGTCCCCGCGCCGGCCAGCGTAGAGGGCGGCGATCCGCGGCACGTCGTCGGTGGTGGCCAGCCGCAGCGCCCCGGCCGCGGGGCGGTCACCTTCGTCGGAGAACAGCGACAGGTAGGTGGTGCGGGAGCCGCCCAGGTCGAGCACGTACTCGTAGCCGAACTGGCGGTAGTAGTAGGGGATTCCGGTGATCCCCTGGACGAGGTGGCCCTCGGCCGCCGCCCGGGCGTGGATCATCTCGAACAGCGAGCCCACCAGCCGGCGGTTGCGGTAGTCGGGATGGGTGCCCACCATCTCCGGCCGGGTGACGGCGAACGGGATCCCCGCGTAGTCCCAGCGCATCCTCCAGAAGCAGGTGCAGCAGACCAGCGGCCGGGCGGGCGCAGCAGTGTCCTCGACCACCGCGAAGTCGCCGGGGGTCATGTACGGCGACCCGGGCGCCATCATCGCCCTGGCCTCGGCCATCGATCGCGGGTTGGGGACCTCGTCGTCGTCGCCACGGAACACGGTGCCGACCAGCTCGGCCAGCCGCTCCGTGTCATCGGCGGTCGTCCAGCGGCGGACGAGCCCGTTGCCGAGGTTGCCGGCGAACGCCGGGGAGGCCGGATCAGCGGACGGCGCGGGTGTGGAAGATGTGCTCACGGCAGTCATTGTCGCCGACCGGTGCCGCCGGTGCCGCCCGGGCCAGTAGGATCCCCCGCCATGGCCACCTACGACCAGATCTCCGACCTGCCGCTGGTCGTGGAGCGCGTCGGCTACCAGCCTCACGTGCTGGAGATGCCGCGGTTCACCCGCGTGACCACGGTCGTCGAGCTGGCCGGCCGCGGCGAGCAGGGGCTGGGCGAGGACGTGACCTACGCCGCCGAGCTGCACGAGCCGTTTCGGCGGGCGTTGCCGGAGCTGCCGCTTCGCGGCGAGTGGACGCTCGACGGGTTCTCGAATGCGGTGGGCGAGCTCGACCTGTTCCCGGACGGCCTCGATCAGGAGGCCTACCGCGGCTACCGGCGATGGTCGATCGAGAGCGCCGCGCTCGACCTGGCGCTGCGCCAGGCCGGCCGTTCGCTGGCGTCGGTCGTCGGCCGTGAGCCGCAGCCGGTGCGCTTCGTCTGCTCGCTGAACATGGGCCACCCGCCGTCGATGGACGGCCTGCGCAGGCGGCTGGCCGCGAACGCGGAGATCCGCTTCAAGCTGGATGCGACGTCCGACTGGGACGACGCGATCTTCGACGAGCTGGTGGCGCTGGGCTGCGTCGACTCGGACGACTTCAAGGGCGCCTACCGCGGCACGGTGGTCGACCAGCCGGCGGATCCGGTGCTCTACAAGCGGGTCGCCGAGGCCTTTCCCGACGCCTGGCTGGAGGATCCCAACCTGACGCCGGAGACCGACGAGGTGCTGCAGCCCTACCGCGACCGGGTCACCTGGGACGCCGTCATCCACTCGGTGGCCGACGTCGAGGCGC
>DATLLX010000142.1:0-3734 GCA_035537595.1 Gaiellales bacterium
GAACACGCGCTCGTTGATGGACGACGACCTGCGGTCGAGCTCGTCCATGTGGGCCCGCCAGGCGGCGACCGCATCCGGGTCGTCGATCCGAAGGATCGTCCGCAGGTCGCTCCACAGCCGCGCGGTGTCAGGCGTCCCGTAGATCGCCTCGGCCCAGCCCGGCACCGGCCATGCGCAGATCACCCAGTTGACCTGGCCGCTGGCGGGCAGCACGATGGCCAGCCTGCTGCGGGCCGCCGAGAACCTGCCCACCCGCGCCGGGTCGAGCCCGGCGTACGGCTCCGGCACGGGCTCGCCGTCGACGTAGATGAAGGCCCGCCGCTCCTCCACCGTCTCGGCGTACTGACGCTCGATCCAGCCGGAGAACCGGTCGAGCTCGTCATCCGGCGCGCCGGCGATCCGGGCTCGCTCGATCACGCGGTCGTCGTAACGATGATCGACGCGGCGGGCGCCGGCCCGGTAGGCGGCCTCGACCAGCGCCCGCACCAGCTCGGCATGCTCGACCAGGCCGACGATCTGCACCGCCTGGCCCGGCTCGACGTTGGCGCCGGCGCGGACGACGAGGTCGGCGTACGCGCGAAGGTCGTCGGCTGGCACTGTCACAGCGGAGAGCCTAGTCAAGACCGATCGTGGCGTGACGGCGGGCGAACTCCGCCGCCGGGCTCGCCAGCCCGGCGCCGATCGAGGCGGCGTCGATGCGCGGGCCGGGCACACGAAACGAGTGGTCGCCGCCGTCCACCCAGCGCAGCTCGGCCCGCGGCCCCAGCCGGGCCACCACCCGCCCGAGCAGCTCAGGCGTGGCGAACGGGTCGCGGGTGCCCTGGAGAAAGAGCATCGGCGCCGGGACGTAATCGAGATGGTCATCTCGCAGCCGGTCGGGCTTGCCCGGCGGGTGGAGCGGGTAGCCGAGGAAGACCAGCCCGGCGGCCGGCATGCCCTCGGCCGCGGCCATCGAGGCGATCCGCCCGCCCATCGACTTGCCGCCGGCGAATAGGGGGCGGTCGCCGGCAAGCGCGCCGGCCCGCGCGAACGCCGCCCGGCTGGCGGCCAGCAGCAGCGGGGGACGGTCGGGCGCACGCCGCCCCCGCTCGGCGTACACGAACGAGAAGCGCAGCGTGGCCAGGCCGAGCTCCGCTGCGGCCCGCGCAAAGCCGACCAGGAACGGTGCATCCAGCGTCCCGCCGGCGCCGTGTCCGAGCACCAGCACCTGGCCGGCGTCCGGGTGGTCGATCCAGGCGGCCGACACGTTGATCCCCTCCACGTCCACCACCAGCCGCTGCTCCGGTACGCCGCCCATGCCGTGGGATGATGCCAGCGATGGCAGGGCAGCTCTTCGTCGGCACGTCGGGGTTCGCCTACGACGCGTGGAAGCACGGAGTCTTCTATCCGGAGGGGATCCGAAACGATCAGATGCTCGAGCACTACTCCTCGGTGCTGAGCTCGGTCGAGATCATCTACACCTTCCGCCACTTCCCCGCCGAGTCGACGATGGCCGCCTGGCGGCAGCAGGCGCGGCCGGGCTTCCGAATGGCGCTGCGGGCTCCGATGCGGATCACGCACACGCGGCGGCTGGCCGGCGTCGGCGGCGAGGTGGCCAGGTTCGTCGAGCGGGCCGCGATCCTCGCCGACAATCTGGGGCCGGTGCTGTTCCAGACGCCGCCCGAGCTCGAGTACGACGAGCAGCTGCTGGCCGGGTTCGCCGACGTCCTGCCGCCGGGCCTGGCGACGGTGATGGAGTTCCGGAACGATTCCTGGGCTGCCGCGGCCGGCCTGCTCGAGCAGCGCGGTGTCGCCGTCTGCCTGGCCGACACCGACGACGGCCCGGCCGCGCCGCCGATCCCGCCGGGGCCGTTCGCCTACCTGCGCCTGCGGCGCACCGAGTACTCCGAAGGCGATCTGGCGGCCTGGGCGGAGCGGGTGTCGGCGGTGCTCCGCGACGGCCGCGACGTCTACTGCTACTTCAGGCACGAGGACACGGCCACGGGCCCCCGGTGGGCGGTGCGGCTGCGGCAGCTGGTGGACGAGCGGAACAACGGGGTCTGACCCCGTTGTTCCGCGTGGCCGTCCGCTAGCGGTGCTGCACCACCAGGTTCCACTTGGTGATCTCGGCCAGGTCCCACGTGTTCAGGTTGGCGACCTGCACCTTCACCGTCTTCAGGTTCGACGTCCCGCCCAGCTCGCCGACCCACTCGAAGCTGTTGGCCACCGGCCGGGCCTTTGCGACCCGGATCTTGCCGGCGTTGTCGAGGAACCTGACCGGGCCTGGGCTGAGCACGTTGTTCGTCCCCACGACCACCCTGACGATCAGCGCAGCGTACGAGTGGCCGACGAACACCCCGCCCTGGTTGAAGTCCCTGACCGAGCCGCTGGCGCTGAACCGCACGACGACCGGGCCGCGGTTGGCGGCGAACGTCCGCGACGCCACGGTGATGAACTTCCCGGACGGGGTGCTCACGCTGCCCCCGGTCTTGTAGGCGACCACCGGCACCTGCCCGGCACCGACCACTCCGCGGGCCGCTCCAGCTGCCACGGCCACCGCCACCAGCGCTGCCGCTCCTGCGGCAAGAACACGCTTCCTGCGCATGTCGCCTCCTTGGGTTGGTGGCGCGAGCCTACCGGCGGCAGCATGGGATGTCTGCTCGTCGCTTTGTGCGTGTTCAGCCCCCATTTGCACTAGAAATGAGCACGAGGCGCCGATAGTATGGCCACGCTTTGAGGATCGTCCATCAACCCCCGGCAGTCACGGAAGCGGTGGCCGCAGATGGCTGAGATCGGGTTCGACGAGGTGACCAAGATCTATCCGGACGGCACGCGGGCGGTGTCCGCGGTCGACCTGGATATCGAGGACGGTACGCTGATGGTGCTGGTCGGCCCCTCCGGCTGCGGCAAGACCACACTGCTTCGGATGGTGGCCGGGCTGGAGGAGATCACGGAGGGCACGATCCGGGTCGGCGATCGGGTGATCAACGACGTGGATCCCAAGAACCGCGACCTGGCGATGGTGTTCCAGAACTACGCCCTCTACCCGCACATGACCTGCTACGACAACATGGCGTTCGGGCTCAAGCTGCGGAAGCTGCCGAAGAAGGAGATCGACCGCCGCGTCCGGGAGACGTCCAGGGCGCTGGGCCTGGACGACCAGTTGAAGAAGAAGCCGCGGGCGCTGTCGGGCGGCCAGCGCCAGCGGGTGGCGATGGGCCGGGCGATCGTCCGCGAGCCGAAGGCGTTCCTGATGGACGAGCCGCTCTCCAACCTCGACGCGAAGCTGCGCGTGCAGATGCGCGCCGACATCGCCGCGCTCCAGTCGCGGCTCGGCGTGACCACCGTCTACGTCACCCACGACCAGGCGGAGGCGATGACGCTCGGCCACCGCGTCGCCGTGCTCAAGGACGGGCGGCTGCAGCAGTGCGACGTCCCGCGGGCGCTCTACGAGCGCCCGGCGAACACGTTCGTCGCCGGCTTCATCGGCTCGCCCGCGACGAAGAGGTTCGTCGGACGCTCGTAGAGCAGCCGCGGCGGGCCGACCTGCTGCAACCGACCGTCGTGGAGGACGGCGACACGGTGCCCGAGCGTCATCGCCTCCGCCTGGTCGTGCGTCACGTAGACCGTCGTGATCGCGAGCCGCGCCTGGAGCTCGGCGATGTCGGCGCGCATCTGCACGCGCAGCTTGGCGTCGAGGTTCGAGAGCGGCTCGTCCATCAGGAACACGCGCGGCTGGCGCACGAGCGCCCGCC
>DATLLX010000143.1:0-2609 GCA_035537595.1 Gaiellales bacterium
CACTTGGCCAGCACGTCCTTGCGCTTGGCCTTCACCGTCTCGCGGGCGATCACCCGGGAGCCGATCGCTGCCTGGATGGCGACCTCGAACATCTGCCTGGGGATCCGCTCGCGCAGCGCTTCCACCAGCTGCTTGCCCTGCTTGTAGGCGTTGTCCCGGTGGGTGATCAGCGACAGCGAGTCGACCTGCTCGCCCGCCAGCAGCACGTCGACCTTGACAAGGTTCCCCTCCCGGAACCCCAGCAGGTCGTAGTCGAACGACGCGTAGCCGCGCGTGCGCGACTTGAGCTGGTCGTAGTAGTCGAGCACGATCTCGGCCAGCGGCAGGTCGTAGACCAGCTGGACGCGCTCCTCCGACAGGTACTCCATGTGCTGGAAGTCGCCGCGGCGGTCCTGGTTCAGATCCATCATCGTTCCGACGAACTCCTTGGGCACGATGATCGAGGCCCGCACGTACGGCTCCTCCGTCGCCAGCACCTCGCCGCCGGCCGGCATCTGGGCCGGGTTGTGAACCTCGTGCCAGGTGCCGTTCGCGTCCTGCACCCTGTAGGCCACGTTGGGCGCGGTGACCAGCAGGTCGAGGTCGTACTCGCGCTCCAGCCGCTCACGAACGATGTCCATGTGCAAGAGGCCCAGAAAGCCGCAGCGAAAGCCGAAGCCCAGCGCCTGCGACACCTCTGGCTCGTAGGACAGGGCGGCGTCGTTCAGCTTCAGCTTCTCGAGCGCATCGCGCAGCTCCGGGTACTGGTCGGAGTCGGTCGGAAACAGCCCCGAGAACACCATCGGCTTCACGTCCTGGTAGCCCGGCAGCGCCTGCTCGGCGCCACCCTTGGCCAGCGTCAGCGTGTCGCCGACACGCAGCTGCGAGACGTCCTTGAGGCCGGTGACGATGTATCCCACCTCCCCCGCGCCCAGGTGTTTGGCCGGCCGCATGCCCGGCGAGAAGAAGCCCAGCTCCTCGACGTCGAACCGGGTTCCCTGAGCCATCGCCCGCACCGCGTCGCCCTTGTGAAAGGAGCCGTCGACCATCCGCACGAAGGCCAGCACCCCCCGGTACTGGTCGTAGGAGGAGTCGAAGATCAGGGCCCGCGGCGGGGCCGCCGGGTCGCCGTCGGGCGGTGCGATGTGGTCGACCACGGCCTGCAGCACCTCGCCCACCCCGGCCCCGGTCTTGGCGGAGATCCGCAGCACGTTGTCGGCCGAGTCACCGATCAGGTCGGCCACCTCGACGGCGACGCCGTCGGGATCGGCGGCCGGGAGGTCGATCTTATTGATCACGGGCACGATGTCGAGGTCGTTCTCGATCGCCAGGTAGGCGTTGGCCAGCGTCTGCGCCTCCAGCCCCTGGGCGGCGTCGACCACCAGCAGGGCGCCCTCGCAGGCGGCCAGGCTGCGGCTCACCTCGTAGGTGAAGTCGACGTGACCGGGGGTGTCGATCAGGTTGAGCTCGTAGACGCGATCATCGGCCGCCTTGAACATGACGCGGACGGCCTGGGCCTTGATCGTGATCCCCCGCTCGCGCTCGAGGTCCATCGAGTCCAGCACCTGGTCGCGCATCTCCCGCTCGGACACCGTCTGCGTGATCTGCAGGATGCGGTCGGCCAGCGTCGACTTGCCGTGGTCGATGTGGGCGATGATCGAGAAGTTGCGAATCCGGGAGAGAGCCACGGATGCAGGTTACCGGTGGAGGCCTCAAGTCCCCGTCCTGACCTGCCGATAGCGGCGGGACACGCGGGCCGGGCGCTCTTGTCCCTCCTCATCCGGCTCAGGCCCGCATGGCTGCGGCGGCGTTTCCTCCTCTCCCTCCCCCGGACATGGTCACGCCGCCGCAGCCCAGCTCCACCGCCGGGTCAGCGTCGAAGCAGCGACCGCAGCACGGCGATCTCGGCCAGTCCCAGAGCTCGCGCCGCGGCCAGGTAGACGGCTCCCGCCGCGGCCAGGGCGGGTACCAGGCTGCCCAGCTGGCCGGCGGTGGAACGGCCGAGCGCGCTATCCAGCGGCCACCAGACGCCAAGCGCGACCACGGCCGCCAGCACGGCTGCCAGGGCGATCCGCGCGGCCTCGGTGATCAGCGCCCGGCCGCCCAGCAGGCCCACCCGGCGGCGCAGGAGCACGGCCAGCAGGCCCGCGTTGAGGACGGTGACGACCGCGGTCGACGCGGCGATGCCGGCGGCGCCGTAGCGCAGCAGGGCGATGTCCAGCACCAGGTTCACGAGCAGGTTCCCGGCGGCCACCAGCGTGGGCACGCGCGGCTCCTGCAGGCTGTAGAAGGCTCGGGTGAGCAGCAGGGAGAGCCCGTTGAAGACCAGCCCGACCGAGAAGGCGATCAGCGTCCGGGAGACGTTCTCGGTGTCGAAGCCGGTGAACTCGCCGCGCTGGTAGAGCAGGCGCACGATCGGCTCCGCCATCACCGCCGACACCGCCGCGGCGGGCAGCAGCAGGAACGCGATCGTCCGCATCCCCTGCCCGACCAGTGCCGCCACGCCGGTCAGCTCGCCGCGGGCCGCCCGGCGCGCGATCTCGGGAAACAGCACGGTGGCCACCGCCACCGAGAACAACCCCTGCGGCAGCATGAAGAAGCGAAACGCCAAGTTCAGGTCGGACACCGCG
>DATLLX010000144.1:0-3736 GCA_035537595.1 Gaiellales bacterium
CGGGGGCTCGGCGGCCGTCTCCTCGTCAGCCGCACCGACCGGGCATTCGGCGGCGGTCTCCTCGCCGGTGGCGCCTCCGTCGGTCGCCGACACCGCCCCGCCGGTGGCCGCTCCGCCACCCGCACCGGCTCCCCGCCGGCCCCGGATCGTGCAGCAGCCGATCCCCTACCCGGCTTCGCGCAAGGCGCAGATGGCCGACTATGCGCAGCGCCACTACGGCGTGGCGACCTGGCGGCTGGTGCCCCGCGCCGTCGTCCTTCACTTCACCGCCTCCGGGCCCGGCTCCGAGCCCGGGGTGCACGCGCTGTTCGCGGCCAACCAGCCCAACCGGGGCGAACTGCCGGGGGTCTGCGCCCATTTCGTGGTCGACCAGGACGGCACCATCTACCAGCAGGTGCCGCTGAAGGTCATGTGCCGGCACACGATCGGGCTCAACGATCGCGCACTGGGTATCGAGATGGTGCAGGAAACGGGCGCGGGAGCGCACTGGGCCGACCAGCAGATCCTGCACCGCCCGGCGCAGCGGCGGAGCGTCGTCTGCCTGTTGCGCTGGCTGCTGTGGCGCTACCGGATACCGGTGCGAAGCGTGATCGGCCATGCCACGGCCAACGACTCCCCGCTGTTCCGCGATCGCGAGGGGTGGGTCAACGATCACACCGACTGGCGGGCGGCCGACGTGGCCGAGCTGCGAGGGCTGCTGCGCTAGACGGCCGGCCGGCGACCGCGCACCGGTTTTCGGCCTATGCTGCCCGGGTGCCGCTCTACCACCTCGCCGACGAGCTGCCCAAGCTCCGGGAGCCCGTCCTGGTCGCATCGTTCGATGGCTGGGTGGACGCCGCCGAGGCCGCCTCTGACGCCGTCTCGCGGATCGGCAGTGGCGGCGCGCTGGTCGCCCGGTTCGACGGCGACGCGATCTACGACTACCGCTCGCGAAGGCCCGTGCTGGACGTGCTCGACGGCCGCCTGACCGAGCTGCGCTGGCCCGAGCTGGCCATCCGCCACGCGAACATCGGCGGCCGCGATGTGCTGATCTTCGCCGGCGCCGAGCCCGACCTGCGCTGGCAGGAGCTGGCCGAGGACGTCGCCCACCTGGCCCTGCGGCTGGGGGTCGAGCAATGGATCAGCCTGGGCGCCGTGCCCGGAGCGGTATCCCACACCATGCCGGTGCCGGTGATGGCCACCGCGTCGGAGGGCGGCCAGCTGGGGCCGGGCGACATCGCCGGGCCGGAGGGCCTGCTGCGGGTGCCCTCGGCGGCCCTGTCGGCGTTCGAGATGGCGGTCTCCGCCGCCGGCATCCCGGCCGTGGGCTTCTTCGCCCAGGTGCCGCCGTACGCCAGCATCGGGTACGCCGCGGCCAGCCTGGCGCTGCTCCACCGGCTGGCCCGGCACCTCGGGGTGGCGCTCGACGTGGAGTCGCTGGTCGACGAGGAGCGCGACCAGCGGCAGCGCTACGACGCCGCCGTGGCCGGCGATCCGATGCTCAGGGAGACGGTGGAGCGGCTGCAGTCGGCGGCCGGGGACATGGAAGAGGAACGGCTGCCGTCGGGGGACGAGCTGGCTCGCGAGATCCAGCGGTTCCTGCGCCGCCAGCCGGGCGCAGGCGACGACGAGGGCTGAGCGCCTCGCGCATGCCCGGCCTGCCGCTGCCGCCCGCGATCGACGAGTTCCTGTCCCGCGCCAACCCGGCGGTGATGGCCACGCTGGCGCCCCGACGGCTCGCCGCACACCGCACCCACCTGGTACGACTGGGAGGACGGGCGGGCGCTGGTCAACATGGAGGCGTCGAGACGACGGCTGGCGCACATCCGCCGCGATCCGCGGGTGGCGATGTCGGTGCTCGACGACGACTCCTGGTACCGGCACGTGACGCTCAGCGGCCGGGTGGTCTCGATCGAGGCCGACCCCGATCACCGCGACATGGACCGGCTGTCAGTGCGTTACACCGGCTCGCCGCACCAAGACCGGGACCAGGAGCGATGGAGCGCCTGGATCGAGGTCACCAGCTGGTACGGCTGGGTCGGCAGCGGCCCCTGGCTGGGCTGACCGCCGCCCCGGGTCAGCCCTACCCCTCCCACCATGTCCGCAGGTGGAAGTCGGGCAGCGTGTCGAAGGCGATCCGCTTGTAGGCCAGGTACTCCTTCATCCCCGCCATCCCCAGCTCCCGGCCGATGCCGCTCTCCTTCCAGCCGCCGAAGGGCGTCTCGGACTGGCGGATGTAATGCGTGTTGACCCACACGTCGCCGGCCTCCAGCCTCCGGGTCAGCCGCAGCGCGCGGGTGATGTCGGCCGTCCACACGGAGGCGCCGAGCCCGAACCGGACGCCGTTTGCGATCGAGACCGCCTCCTCCTCGTCGGCGGCGCGAAACACGCAGACGACCGGGCCGAACACCTCCTGCTGGGCCACCCTGCTCTGGGGGCTGACGCCGGTGACGATCGTCGGTTCGACGTGCAGCCCGTCGATGCCGCCGCCCAGGTGCAGGGTGCCGCCGTCGCCCTCGATCGAGGACAGGAAGTCCCGCACCCGCCCCACCTGCCGCTCGGAGACCAGCGGGCCGATCAGCGTCTTCTCGTCCAGCGGATCGCCCACCGCCAGCCCCCTGGCGCGTTCGGTCAGGCCCTCGAGGAAGCGGTCGTACAGCGAGTCCTCGACGATGATCCGGGTGGCGGCGGTGCAGGACTGGCCGCCGTAGAGGAACGCGCCGTAGGACAGCGCGTCGAGCGCCTTTTCGAGGTAGCAGTCGGCGAACACCAGGCACGGCGCCTTGCCGCCGCACTCGAGCGAGATCTTCTTCAGCGTGCCCGATGCCGTGCGCATGATCGCCCGGCCGGTGGCGGTCGAGCCGGTGAACGACACCTTGTCGACGCCGGGATGTGCGACCAGCGCCTCGCCGGTCGGGTCTCCCGGGCCGTGCACCATGTTGACCACACCAGGCGGCAGCCCGGGCAGGTCGTCGAACAGCCGCATCAGCGCCTCGGTCGAGGCCGGCGTCTCCTCGGACGGCTTGACCACCACCGTGCAGCCGGCGGCCAGCGCAGCGCCCAGCTTGCGGACGGCGAGGTCGACCGGGTCGTTCCAGGGGATGATCAGCGCGCAGACCCCGATCGGGTTGGGCACCGTGATGTCGAGGATGTGCGCGGGCGAGGCGCCCGTCACCTCGCCCTCGATCGCCCGGGCGGCACCGGCGAAGTACCGGCACTTGTCGGCGGCGCCGCGGATCTCCCGATCGAGAGCCAGGCGCAGGGGCTTGCCCATCTCCGCGGCGACCAGCCGGGCGAGGTCCTCGGCGGCCTCGTCGATGCGGCGGCCCAGCTCCAGCAGCACCGCCGCCCGGTCGGCCGCCCTCCGCTCCTTCCAGCCGCTCTCGGCGAACGCCCGGCGGGCGCTCTGCACGGCGCGGTCGACGATCTCCGGCCCGGCGATCGGGGCCCGGGCGATCACCGAGCCGTCGGACGTCGAGTGCGACTCGAACTCGCCCTCACCATCGCCGCCCACCCATTCGCCACCGATCAGATGCTGAGCACTGATTTGCGCCACCGTCACGTCGAGAGCACCTCCACCATGATGTCCAGTCCGGTTTCCAGGTCCCGGCGCTCGATGATGAGCGGCGGGGAGAGCTTGAGCACATTGCCGTAGCGGCCGCCACGGCCGACGATCACCCCGCGGTCGCGGAGCTCCCGCACCGCGCGGGCCGCGGCCTTCGGATCAGGCTCGTCGCTGCCCGGGCCGGCCACCAGC
>DATLLX010000145.1:0-19070 GCA_035537595.1 Gaiellales bacterium
TCGGTGGGCACGTAGATCTGCGTGGCCGAACCGTGGTTGGGGCCGCCGCTGGAGCCGGTGTTGCCGGCGGGGTGGGCGGAGGCGACGGTGGGCACGGCCAGTGCGGCGATGGCGACTGCGACGGTGAAGCGACGTGCGATCCTCTGAAGCTGCTTGCGGGTCATGATGACTCCCTTTCCTGGTTGCCTGACCACTGGACGATGGAGGCGGCGGGTTTCTTCCCGCCGCCTCCTACAGGTCGGCGAGGCGCTCGCGCAGGCGGCCGAGGGTGAAGCGGTTGAGCTGGTGTCCCTCGGCGGTCAGCGTGGCCTCCAGGTCGGCGATCAGCGAGCGGCGGAAGGCGTCGTCGGCCTGGGCGCGCTCGATCAGCTGATCGACCGTTGCCGCCAGCAGCGGCATCTCCTGTGCTGCCCGCACCGCGCACTCGGGCGCGGGGCGGAGCAGCGACAGCAGTTCTGCGACTCGTTCATGTTCAGACCCGTTCATGCCACTCATGACGGCTCCCGCGGCTCAGATCTTCCCAGGTATGCGTTGCGAAGCTTGCTCAGGCATCGCGAGATGCGGCTGGCGATCGTCCCGGCAGGGATTCCCAGCACATCCGAGATCTCGCGGTAGCTCTCGTCGCGGCAGAAGAACCGGTCGAGGATCTCGCGGCAGTCGCCGCTCAGCTCGTCCATCGCCTGGTGGACGGCCACCGCCTCGTCGATCCGCATCAGGTTGCGATCGACCTCCCCGGCGTCGGGCATCTCGGCTGGTGCCCCGCCGCGCGCGGCCGCCCGCAGATGGTCGATGCAGGTGCGGCGCGTCAGCTGTGCCAGCCACGGCCGCAGCGCCGAGCCGTCGCGCAATCCCTCCAGGCGCTCGTACGCCCGGGCGAAGACGTCCTGAAAGGTGTCCTCCGCCTCCTCGCGAGGGAGCCGGAAAGCCTGGATGCAGATGGCGTACACGTACCGCGAGTAGCGCGACACCAGCTCGCGCCATGCCTGACCGTCGCCCGATCGGCAACGTTCCACCAGCGCTGCGTCGTCGAGCGAGGAGAGGGCCTCGAGCGCCATCATCCGGCCCGTCTCGCGCGGGCCGCCGCCTCCGACGCCGTCCGCTCGTAGTCCCTGGCCAGGAGTGCGCGGCGGTCGTCCTCACCGACCGCCAGGTTGATCGACACCAGATGGGCCGCCATCGCTGCGGCGCCTGCCGCCAGCACCGCCGCCGCGGCCGCGTCCGCCCACACCGGTGCCTCGGCGTGCTCGGCGACGGTGGCGGCCAGCAGCGCCGTGTCTGTCGCCGCGGAGCAGATCAAGAGCGGCGCCTCGGCCGCCGCCGCCAGCAACTCCGCGAGCCGGTGATCGTCGGCGCCGGCCAGTGCGCGGACGGCCTCGGCGTGGGCCTCACGGCCGATCTCGCCCAGCTCGAGCAGCCGCCGCACGAGCGCGGTGGCCTGGGCGGCGGCCCCCGGGCCGTCCTCCCATTCGCGCGCCCGCGCCGCCGCCCGCGTCAGCTCGGCCGCCATCGCCCCGGCGACGGCTGCCGCGCGGCCGCCCGTCGCCGGATCGCCGAGCAGCGTCTGATCGGTGTGGAGCGTGGTCACGGGCTGAGTCTACGGTGCTTGCCACTTTCCTTACAAGGGGGCACCGCCTCTGCACGAGGCGTCGGCGCCGCTGTGGCGGCGTGAGAGACCTACGATGCGGTCGTGGCGCGATACGACGCGATCGCAGAGTTCTACGACGCCAGGGTCGATCACGGCGTCACGGATGTCGGCTCGGTCGCGCTGCTGGATCTGGCCGGCGATGTGCACGGTCGCCGGCTCGCGGACATCGCATGCGGCGAGGGACGGATCGCGCGCGAGTTGGCGCGGCGGGGCGCGGACGTGACGGGCGTTGACATCTCCGACCGGTTGCTCCTCAAGGGGCTCGCCGCCGAAAGGGACGATCCGCTCGGCGTCACGTACATCCGGGCGGACGTCACCGCGGCAGAGACGCTTGCGGGGGTGAAGTTCGACGGCGTCGTCTGCAACTACGGCCTGTCGGACATCGACGACCTCGACGGTGCGCTGGCGACCGTCTCGCGGGTGCTGGGGCCCGCGGGGTGGTTCGTGTTCTCGATCCTGCATCCGTGCTTTCCCGGTTGGGATGACGACGCGCCGAGCAGCTGGCCTGTCGAAGCGGGCTACCACCAGGAGGGCTGGTGGTTGGCCGGCAACACGGGCTTTCGTGGGAAGGTCGGCGCGAACCACCGCACGCTCTCCACCTATCTGAACCGGCTCACAGCACACGGCCTCCCGATCGACGTCGTGGTCGAACCACCACCAGACGCGAAATGGGCTGCCAGGAGACCGGGCACGGCGGCGGTACCGGTGCACCTGGTCGCCCGGTGCCGGAAGCCGCACCCACGGTAGAGGGCGCACGGGCGCTTCGCGTATGATTGTGCACATGGTCGAGTCGCCAGCACCGCGCGCCGCCCTTCGGGCCGCCGCGTGCTCGCTGGCCACCACCACCCGCTAGCCGCGCCTCCTGGGACTCTCCGAGGCGCGGCGCCGTCAATCCGGGCGCTGCCGCGCCCTGCCTGACGTTCCTGCGGCGGCTCCCGGCACACCCACCCAGGTGAGGAGCCGTCATGAACGACAACCGAGACCATCGCCGGATCGGCCGAGAGCTGGCCCTGTTCAGCTTCCGGGAGGAGGCGCCGGGCCAGGCCTTCTGGCTTCCCGAAGGGCAGCGGCTGCGCGCCGCGCTGCTCGACTGGTGGCGGGGCGAGCACGCCGCCCGCGGCTACCGCGAGGTGCTGACGCCGCAGCTCTACAACGCCGGCCTGTGGGAGCGCTCGGGCCACATGGCCAAGTACCGCGACCAGATGTACCTCCTCGACGACGGCGGCCCGGTGCTGGGGCTGAAGCCGATGAACTGTCCCGGTCACATCCTGGTCGCCGGCGAGCTGCTCCGCTCGTACCGCGACCCGCCGCTGCGGCTGGCCGAGATCGGCCACGTCCATCGCAGCGAGTCGAGCGGGAACCGCAACGGCCTGCTGCGCGCATGCGCGTTCTCGATCGACGACGCCCACATCTTCTGCGCCCCTGGCCAGCTGGAGGCCGAGATCGACGGCTGCCTGGAGCTGGCCGCCGGGGTCTACCGGCTGTTCGGGCTCGACCCGCGCGTGGAGCTCTCGACGCGCCCGGCGCAGCGGATCGGCGACGACCAGCTGTGGGACGCCGCCGAGGCGGCGCTCGAGCGTGCCCTCCACCGGCACGGCATTCCCCACGAGGTGCGGCCGGGGGAGGGCGCCTTCTATGGCCCCAAGATCGACCTCCACCTGGGCGACTCGCTGGGCCGGTCGTGGCAGCTGGGCACGATGCAGCTCGACTTCACGCTGGCATCGCGATTCGACCTCGCCGTTGCCGACCGGGACGACGGCAGGCTCCAGCCGGTGATCGTCCACCGGGCGATGCTGGGGTCGCTGGAGCGGTTCATCGCCATCCTGCTCGAGCACACGGATGGGCGCCTACCGGCATGGCTGGCACCCGTGCAGGCCGTTGTGCTGCCGGTTTCCGTCCGCCACCTCGCCTATGCGGGCGACGCCGCCGTGGCCCTGCGGTCAGCCGGTGCTCGCGCCGAGCCGGGCGGCTCAGGCGAGACGCTCGGCGCCCGCATCCGCGATGCTGTGCGCAGGCGCGTGCCCTTCGTGCTGGTCGCCGGCGACCGCGAACAGGAGCAGGGGACGGTCGCCCTGCGCGAGGCCGGCGGCGCCCAGCGCACGATCCCGCTCGCCGACGCCGCCCACGAGATCGCGGCCGCCGTCCGGCCGCCGGCGGTGAACACGGCTGTCTGACACTCTTGTTCACCCAGGGAGCTCGACCTGGATCTCCCCGCCCTCCTCGCGCACCGGGTAGGTCTCGATCGAGGCCACGGCCGGGCCGACCAGGGCCTCGCCTGTGCGCATATTGAAGACGGCGCCGTGGCAGTAGCACTCGACCTGGTTGTCGGTCAGCGTGCCCTCGGACAGCGGGCACTCCTCGTGGGTGCACCAGCCCTCGAATGCGAACAGCCCGGCGGAGGTGCGGGCCACGCAGACCGGCTCGCCGCGGTGGTCGTGCTCGATCGCCTCGCCCTCGGGCAGGTCGCCGGACGAGGCGACCGTCACCCAGTCGCTCACGCCGGATCCCAGAGGACGTGCAGGTGAAGCGGCGCCCGGAACTCCCAGCCGGACAGCTCGACCGGCCGCTCGGGGTCGAGCCGCAGCCCGGGCAGGCGCTCCAGCAGCAGCTCGAGCGGCAGCCGCACCTCGTGGCGGGCAAGCGGTGCTCCGGCGCAGTGGTGGGCGCCGAGGCCGAACGCGGCGTGGGCGCCCTTGCGGTGGATGTCGAACCGCCCGGGGTCGTCCCAGTGGCGGTCGTCCTGGTTCGCGGAGGCGAGCACGGCCGCGATCACGTCGCCCTCCTCGAGGGTGATGCCGGCGATCTCGGTGCGCTGCGTCACCTGCCGGGTCTGGGTGCCGACGGGGGAGTGCCAGCGAAGCGCCTCCTCGACGGCGCCGCGCAGCAGGGCAGGATCCTGGCGTACCTCCATCAGCGCATCCGGGTGGCTGAGCAGCGCCCACAGGGCGATCCCGAGCCCGTGCCCCGGCTCCTGCATGCCGCCCAGCAGGATCAGCTTCAGGTTCGCCATCACCTCGGCCCGCGACAGCCGGCCGCCGGTCGGCGGCTCCGTGTGCAGCATGTGCGAGAGCACGCCGTCCGTCGGCTCCTGTCCCAGCCGATCGAGCAGTGGGGAGACTGCCTCCTCGATCTCGGTGCTGACGGCGTCGGCCTGCGCCTGCTTGGCGGGGTCGCCCTCGAAGTTGGCGCCGCCCAGGGCGAGGTTGCCGAACCACCGCCGCAGGGTGTCGGCGTCGACGTCGCCGAGGCCGAGCACGGCCCCCAGCGAGAGCACCGAGACCGGCTCGCAGTACTCGGCCATCAGCTCGGCCGACCCGCGGCCGGCCAGCGCCGCCAGGTGCCGCTCGGCGACCGGCCGGATGATCTGGGGCGCGTAGGCATCAACCGCCCGCGGCCGCTGCGACGGGTCGATCGTGGCCCGGATCCGCCGCTGCGCCTCGCCGTCCAGGGTCAGCATGTTCTGCCCCAGCGTCCGCGTCAGCGGAGAGGATGCGACGTCCGCGGTGAACAGCTCCGGGTGCGTCGCCACGTGCTGGACGTCCTCCCAGCGGGTGACCAGCGTCAGGCCGACCGCCGGCACGTGGCAGACCGGCGACTCGTCCCGCAGTCGCGCGTAGATCGGGAACGGATCGCGCTCCAGATCCTCGACAGTGATCGAACCGGCGAAGTCGGTGGTGGTGGTCACGCCCGGCTCACAGGTGGTGGGTGTACTCGGCGAACTCCCAGTCGGTGACGTACTTCTTGGCCCGGTCGAGCTCATAGCCCTTGATGGTCAGGAAGGTGCCAACCAGGTCGGCGCCCATCGCGTCCTTGATCAGCTCGTCGGCATCCAGCGCCTCCAGCGCAGCGTCGAAGGAGCGGGGCAGCGGCGTGCACTCCTCGGCCGCAGGCTGCTCGTAGATCAGGCCCTCGATCGGCTCCGGCGGCTCGAGCTCGCGCTCGATCCCGTCGAGGCCGGCGAACAGCGCCGCGGCGGCCGCCAGATACGGGTTCGCGGCGCCGTCGCCCAGCCGCAGCTCCACGCGGGTCGCGCCGCCCCGCTCGCGGGGCACGCGGGCCAGGCACAGCCGGTTGTCGTGGCCCCAGCTGACCAGGGTGGGCACCAGCGCCTCCTCGTGGATCCGGCGATAGGCGTTCGTGGTCGGGTTGAAGAACGCCATCAGCGCCGGGCCGTGCTCCAACAGCCCGGCCAGGAAGTGGTGGGCCAGCGGTGACAGGCCCTCGGCGAGGTCGCCGTTCAGCAGGTTCGCCCCCGACTCGTCGCCCAGGGAGAGATGCAGGTGAAAGCCCGAGCCCTCGTCGTCGTTCCACGGCTTGCCGATGAACGTCGCCAGCAGCCCGTGCTGAGCGGCGATCTCCTTGACCGTGGTCTTGAACAGGAACGCCCGGTCGGCCGCGTCCAGGGCATCCGAGTGGCGCAGGTTGATCTCGTACTGCGAGCGGCCGAACTCGTGGTTGGCGGCATAGGCCTTCAGCCCCAGGTCGGCGCAGGCATGCAGCATCTCGCGGAGCACGCCGCGGGGGTCGGCGACGCTGCCCACCGTGTACACGTGGCTGTCGTTGTTGACGTAGCGGCGGAAGCCGTTGGGCGCGCTGGGATCGGCCTCGCACAGGTAGAACTCGAGCTCCGGGCCGAGGATCGGCGTCAGCCCCCGCTCGGTGTAGCCGGCGACCGCCTTCTTGAGCACGCCGCGGGAGTCGACGCCGTAGGGCGTGCCGTCCATCCGCTCGAGGTCGGCCAGCGCCCATGCCACCTCGGGATCCCAGGGGATGCGGCGCAGCGTGGAGGGGTCGACGCGGGCGTTGATGTCCTGGAAGCCGTGCTCGAAGCCGGCGACCACGTTGTGCTTGAGGTCGACCGTCATGATGGCCTCGCAGGCCGGCGCGCCATCGTCGGAGAGGTGCTCGAAGTACGAGGCGGGGAACTCCTTGCCGCGGGCGATCCCGTGGAGGTCGGAATAGCTCAGCCGGACTGTGGTCACGCCCTGCTGGATCAGGTCGGCCAGCTTGGTGTCGCTCATCTACGCCCTTTCGGAGGTCTGGAGGTCGGGAAAAAGTGTCTCACGCCTGTGTGACGCGGACGGGCATCGACTTGTAGGCATTGGTGAAGTTGGAGTGCATCCGCCGGGCCGGCCCGGTCAGCTCGATCGACGCCAGCCGGGGCAGCAACTCCTCGAACATGACCCTGGTCTCCAGCTTCGCCAGGTGGGCGCCGAGGCAGAAGTGCGGCCCACCGCGCCCGAAGGTGACGTGGTTGTTGGGCTTACGCTGGATGTCGAACCGCAGCGGGTCGGCGAACTGCTCCTCGTCGAAGTTGCCCGAGATCAGCCAGGTGACGACCTTGTCGCCCTCCCGGATCGGCACTCCGCGAAGCTCGGTGTCGGCCGTGGCGGTGCGCCGGAAGTGCAGCACGGGGGAGGCCCAGCGCATGATCTCGTCGGTCGCCGTGGGCATCAGCGACAGGTCGTCGCGCAGCCGCTCCATCGTCTCGGGATGCTCGATCAGCGCCAGCATGCCGTGGGCGATCGACTGGCGGGTGGTCTCGTTGCCGGCCACCACCAGCAGCAGGAACATGGTGTCGAACTCGCGCTCGCTGAGCCGCCGGCCGTCCTCGTCCTCCCAGGTGACCAGCTTCGAGACCAGGTCGTCGCGGGGCTCCTGGCGGCGCTCGGCGGCGATCCGGTGGCCGTACTTGAACACCTCCATCGCCGACGGGCTGCGGAACGGGTACAGCCGGTACTTCGCGCTCTCCGCGCTGGCCGGGTGGACGCCGCCCAGGTCGGGGTCGGTGTTGCCGATCATCCGGTCGCCCCACTCGATCAGCTGGTCGTCGTCCTCCAGCGGGACGCCGAGGATCCGGCAGAGCACCTGGATCGGCAGCTGCTTGGCGATCTCCTCGACGAAGTCGAACTCGCCCCTGGGCAGTGTCTCGTCGAGGATCTGGCGGGTCAGCTGGCGCAGCAGGTCCTCGTACGCCGCCACGGCGCGGGGCGTGAAGCCCTTGTTGACGATGCTCCGCAGCCGGCTGTGCTCGGGTGGGTCGGTGTCGAGCATCGACTTGCGGGCCTCGATCTGGTCGGGGTCGAGGTCCTCCAGCGCCGTCGCCCCGGTCTCCGACGAGAAGGTCTTCCAGTCCTTCAGCACCGCCACCACATCGTCGTAGCGGGTGATCGCCCAGAAGCCCTTGCCGTGCTCCCAGTCGTACCAGTGCACCGGTGACTCGTGGCGGAGCAGGGCGAAGGTCTCGTGGGGGACACGCTCGGCGAAGGCCTCGTTGTCGAGATAGACGTCGTCAAGCGTCATGCTGGTGCTCATCCGGTGCTCCCGTCGAGGATCTGCAGCGTCTTCAGGTCGGAGTAGAAGTCGAGCGCATAGTCGCCGCCCTCGCGGCCGATGCCGCTGATGCCGACGCCGCCGAACGGCGCGGTCAGGTCGCGCACCAGGAAGGTGTTGACCCACACGGTGCCGGCGCGGACGGCCCGGCCGACCCGATGCGCCCGTGCCTCGCTGCCGGTGTAGACGATGGCGGACAGCCCATATGCCGTCGAGTTGGCCAGCTCGACCGCCGCATCGTCGTCGGAGAAGGTCTGGAACGTCAGCACCGGCCCGAACACCTCCTTCTGTACCACCTCCGAATCGTTGCTGCGGGGCAGGATCAGGGTCGGCTCGTACCACAGGCCGGTGTCGCCGCCGATGCCGGCCCGCCGCCCGCCGCGGGCGATCTGGTCGCCGGCCTGCCGGGCGCGCTCCACGTACCCCTCGACACGCGCCAGGTGCTGGGGATGGATCAGTGGGGAGACGGTGGTGGCGTCGTCGCGCGGGTCGCCCAGGACGTGCTCGTCGACGTAGCCATGCAGCAACTCGAGGAAGCGGTCGGCGATCGTCTCCTGGACGAGCAGCCGGGTACCGGCAAGGCAGACCTGGCCGGCGTCGTCGTACTGGCCCGCGGCCTTGCGCGCGGCTGCCTCGAGGTCGGCGTCGTCGAACACGATCAGCGGCCCCTTGCCGCCCAGCTCGCCGGTGAAGGGGACGATGTTGCGGGCAGCCGCCTGGCCGATCAGCCGCCCGGTCTCGGGGGAGCCGGTGAACGAGACCCGGCGGATGCCCTCGTGCGACACCAGCGCCGCACCCGCCTCCTCGCCGATGCCCTGAACCACGTTGAACACGCCCGGCGGGATGCCGGCCTCGTCGGCCAGGTCGGCGAGCAGCGAGCAGGAGAGCGGCGACCACTCCGCCGGCTTCAGGATCACCGTGCAGCCGGCCGCCAGGCCGGGGGCGGTCTTCCAGGTCGAGAGCATGAAGGGCGCGTTCCAGGGCGTGATCACGCCGGCCGGGCCGCTGGGCATCCGGATCACCCGGTTCCGGGTACCGTTCGACTCCCAGACCCGCTCCTCGTAGGCCGCGGCCAGGTCGGCGTAGGCCCGGTAGTTGCGGGCGCCGCGGCCGATCACGCGGGCTCGCAGCGAGCGCTCGAGCATCGCCATGTCGAGGCACTCGACGGTGGCCAGGCGCTCGATGTTGGCGTCGATCAGGTCGGCAAGCCGGCGCAGGTGGACGGCCCGCCCGTCCGCTCCCAGGGCTGCCCACTGCGGAAAGGCTGCGCGGGCCGCCGCGACCGCCAGGTCGATCTCATCCGGGCCGCCGCGGGCGACCTCGGCCAGCACCGACCAGTCGATCGGCGAGCGATCCTCGAACCGCTCGTCGCTGGGCACCCGGCGGCCGCCGATGTAGTGGTCGGGCGAGACGGCGATGCCGGCCACCGTGCTCACCTACGACACCTCCAGGCTGGCGACGTCGACCACGTGGGCGCCGCCGTCCACAGGGATCACCGCGCCGTTCATGCCGCCCGCCTCCGGGCCGGCCAGCCAGCCTGCCAGGTCGGCCACCTCCTCGAGAGTCGCCGGCCTGCGGATCGGGGTGTGACGGGCAGCCTCCGCATACGCGTCATCGACCGTCATGGTACGCGAGCGCGCAACCCGCTCCATGGTCAGGTCGGCCATCGGCGTTCGCACCCAGCCCGGCGCGATACAGTTCACCCGCAGGCCCTGTGGCCCGTGATCGACCGCGAGGCAGCGGGTGAGCATCGCCAGGCCGGCCTTGGATGTGCAGTAGGCCACCGATTCCGGCGAGGCCCGCAGCCCGGCCAGGGAGCCGATAACGATGATCCGGCCGCGGCGCTCGAGCAGGTGGGGCAGGGCGGCACGGCAGATCAGAAACGCCCCGGTCAGGTTGGTGCGGATCACCTCGTCCCAGCCCTCCGGCGTCTGGTCGAGCACCGTGCCGGGGCGGGACACGCCGGCGTTGCAGACCAGCACGTCGAGCCCGCCCGCGGCCGCCACCGTCTCTTCGACCGCCCGCTGAGCCTGATCGGGGATGCCGACATCGGCGGCTATGGCGATGCCGCCGAGCGCACCGGCGACCTCCTCGACCGGTTCACGGCGGCGGCCGGTGACGGCCACACGGTAGCCGTCGTTCGCCAGCCTGCGGGCGATGGCGGCGCCGATGCCGGTGCCGCCGCCGGTGACGAGGGCGACCCGGCTCACAGGTGATCCTTGACCGTCTCCAGGTCGTCGACCGTGTACGCGAAGGTGAACCGGAAGCCCTTGCCCATCCCCACCGGCGCCAGCGCCGTGTGCTCCTCGTTGGGAGCGGGGTGGAGCTCGAGGCTGGCATCGCCCTCCATGATCGGGCTGATCGAACGGTCGCGGCTCCTGGCCCGCACCAGCTCGTGCACCGCCGGCCGGTCGTGCTGCCCGGCTGCCAGCCGCGGGAAGTGGCGGGTGTTGATGAGCGGCGGATCGTTGTGGGTCGGCCCCGACTGGCTCTCCCGCGCGGGGGTGACGGTGCCGTGGGCGAGCCGGCGGTCGTTTGCCGCCAGCGTGCCGGCGAACGTACGGCCCTCGGCCTTGCAGTCGAGCCCGAAGCTGCGCGTCATCTGGATGCTGCCGAGCTTCTTGGGGAAGCCCTGGATCCAGCCCCGGATCAGCGCGAAGTCCTTGTCGACCCAGATGTAGGGGCAGCTGGTGACGTGCTCGCCGTCGAGCACGGCGTTGACCACGATGAAGAACTCGCGGTACTGGGAGCGCACCGGGTCGAGCAGCTCCTCGCCGGAGTCGCTGCACGACTGCCAGTCGACGAACAGCGCCGCACAGCGGCCGGGGTCGTCGGCGTAGGGCTCGAGCCCGGGCGGCAGCACCGCCGCCACGGCGTCCGGCTCGGCCCAGTACTCGATGACCAGGAAGTCGCCCACGTAGTGCCACGGAGGCGCCGGGATCACCGACGCCCGGCCCTCCGGGGACAGCGGCAGCGAGTAGCCGGTGAGCCCCATCAGGCCTCCAGGAACTGCTCGACCAGCGACTCGGAGAACGACTTGTCGGCGATCTTGTAGGCCAGCGCCGTCATCCGGTAGGAGTCCGACAGGTAGAAGCGCTCGTACAGCTCACCGCGGCCGCCGAGGTCGCTGCCGATGTAGTCCCAGGCCAGCCGGAACAGGGCGATCCGCCGCTCGGCCTCGGCCCCGGCGGACTGGTAGTACTTGTCGATCAGCTCCCGCATCGGGCCGTCCAGGTCGGCCCGCGACGGGGTGGCCATGAACCCGCCGCCGCCGATCAGCTGCAGCAGCTCGTTGATGTAGGGCAGCCACTTGGGCATCTCGCCGCGGAGGGCCAGGAAGGGCCGGTCGTCCGGGTACCAGACGCCGCCCTCGTCCATCGACGAGCCTGCCTCCGCCGCCACCAGGGCGGAGCGGGTCAGCTCGACCATGTTCCAGATCTGCCCCAGCTTCTCCTGGATGTGGTCGAAGCGGACGACGCCGGTCATGTTGGCCATCATGTGGCCGAGGCCGAACGCGAACGACAGCTTGACGTAGGCCCGGGTGAAGGCCTGGTGCATAATGTGCCCGCGCCAGCCGGTGTCGGTGATCACCTCCGAATAGCCCTCGGTGTCGCCGAGCAGGAAGACGCGGTCGCGGGGCACCTCGACGTCGTCGAAGATCGCCACCGCGTCCATCTCGTCGAACCGCGACGACAGCGGGTAGTCGTAGGCGCTGCGCTGCTTCGAGTAGCTGTCGCGGCAGATGAACTTGAGGCCTGGCGTGGCCATCGGCACTGCGAACGACAGCGCGTAGTTGCCGTCCTGGGGCCTGATGTCGGAGCCCGGGTAGATCGTCAGCTCGTCGGCGAAGGGGGCCAGCGTGGCCAGCATGCGGGCGCCGCGGACGACGATCCCGTTCGCGGTCTCACCGACCTTGTGCAGCGACACCTCGCCCATCGCCTGCTCGGCTTCGGGCTTGGAGCGGTCGACCTGGGGATTCATGATCGAGTGGGTGGTGGACAGGTCGCGGTCGCGCATCTCCTTCTGGTAGGCGACCAGGTTGGCCGCCCCCTGCTCGTTGCGGCGGCGGGCCCAGACGTCGAAGCGGCCGGCGAAGCAGGCGAAGGTGACGTTCAGGTAGTCGGGCGTGCGGCCCATCATCCCGGCGGTCGCCGAGGCGGTCAGCTCGATCGCCCGCCGCCGCCGCTCCAGGTCGTCCTTCGAGCGGGGGATCAGGTGGGTGACGTTGACCAGCCGGCCGTCGTCGGGCGACGGCGCCAGCATCTCGTCGGCGTGCTCGTGCTGGAGGTCGAAGATCCGCGCCATCGAGCGGGCTGCGGCCTCCAGCTGCGGATGCTCCAGCGGGTGGGTGATCTTCTCCCCGTTCAGCCAGATCTCTCGGGCGTCGCCCCGCAGGCCCTCGAGGAACTGCTCGCCGGTGCGGGCGGCGACCGGAGTCTTCTGCGACGTCTCTGCGGTAGCCATCAGGATCGGACCTCCTCGAGGGGTGGGAGCTTCTCGCCGAGCATCTCCAGGCTCTCGCGCTCGTAGCGGATCGCCTGCTCGTCGAAGCGGAAATAGGAGCGGGGCGGCAGCGGCCCCCAGGTATTGGACGAATGGCGGTCGTCGGGCCAGCGCCGCGGCTCGTGGTCGGGCTCCAGCTGCTCCATGTCGCAGTAGAGCTCGACGAACAGCGGCTCCTCAGTGATGCGCACGTAGCCGCAGATGTTCTGGCCGACGCCGTGGCGCACCGGCCCCCATCCCAGCCAGCGGCCGTGCTGGGAGAGGTGGTCGAAGGCCACCCGCAGCATTCCGAAGTCGAGCATGTCGAATGCCATGTGGTGGAAGTGCGAGTAGCCCTTGTTGACGAGCGCCATCACGTGGTGGTCGGAGTTGACGTGGAACCAGGCTCCGTCGTCGCCCAGCCAGTCGGTCTGCTTCATGCCCAGCACCTGGGTGTAGAACTCGGCCTGCTCGGCGATCCGCCCGGTCAGGAAGTTGACGTGGCCCAGCTTGCGGGGCCGGTAGCCGGGCAGCGAGCCCTCGGTGCGGGCGATGTCGGGTCGCCGGTCGTCCTCGTCGCGGAACGGCAGCAGCTGGATCCCGTTGCCCTCCGGGTCGTGGCAGAACAGGGAGCCGTCGCGCTGCTCGTGGTCGATGCCGTGGCGCTCGAGGTGACGGGCCGCGTCCTCGATCGTGCACCCCCGGCGAAGCTCCCAGCCGGTGTGGTCGTGGCCGGGGTCGCCCTCGATCAGCTCCAGCGCGTAGGGCTCGTAGCCGCACCGCAGGTAGGCGCGCTCGCCCGAGCGGTCGCTCCTCGTCAGTCCGAACTGGATGCTCCAGCGGGCGGTCGCCTCCGCCAGGTCAGCCACGCGCAGCCCCACGTGGTCGATGCGGCGCAGCCGGATCATGTGCGAGCTGCGTCCCTGACCGCGCGCTCGGCCTCGTCCTCGGGCATCGCCAGGGCGACGTGCAGCGTGTTCGCCGACACCTCGAGCTGCTCGCCCGGGCCCGACAGGTCGACGTCCCACTCGACCACGTGGTTGGTCAGCCGGCCCAGCCCGGACACATCGACCTCGACCACGTCTCCGGGGCTCATCGGCCGCGAGTTGGCCGGCGTCCCGGACAGCACCACGTCGCCCGGCAGCAGCGTGATCACCCGGCACAGGTCGGCCAGCAGGTAGCTGATCGGCCAGATCAGGTCGTCCGCGCCGCCCTCCTGGACGACGTCCCCGTTCAGATAGGTGCGGATCGTGAAGTCGGTGGGATCGAACTCGGAGGCCGGCACCAGCTCGGGGCCGATCGGGCAGAAGCCGTCCTGGCCCTTGACCCGCAGCATCGAGCCGCGGTCGGCGTGGCGGAAGTCGTGCAGGCCGACGTCGTTGGCGGGCGCATAGCCGGCCACGTAGTCCAGCACCTCGTCCTCCGGCACTCCGTGCATCGGCCGGCCGACCACCACGGCCACCTCGCCCTCGTAGTTCAGGAACCGCGCGCCCCGCGGCCGGCGCAGCTGGCCGCCGTGCCCGTTCAGGGTGGTCGGCGGCTTCATGAAGTAGGACGGCTCCGGCGGCGTGCGGGCGGCGTACTCCTCGACCCGGCTGCGATAGGTCAGGTGGGTGGCGATGATCTTGCTCGGCTCAACCGGCGCCAGGAATCTCAGGGAGGCGTGGGGGAGGCGGTCGCCGCCCTCGATCACCACGTGATCGCCGTCCAGGCTGCCCCATTCCGGGGCCTGCCGACCCTCTCTCTGCACGCGAACCCGGCGCTCTCCCACGATTGGATACAATATGCGCTCCATCGGCCAGGGTCAAGGAGGGCGATTCGTGAGCGACGATTCGACTGAGCGGCGGCTGCGCGGAGAGCAGCGGCTGCGAGAGCTGGGGGACGAGCCGGGTGGCGAGGCGTTCCTGGAGCGGATGGGCGAGCCGATGGCAAGCTGGCTGGTGGAGTGGGCGTTCGGCGACGTGCACACGCGGCCGGTGCTGACCGCCCGCGAGCGCGAGCTGATCATCGTCGCCTGCCTGGTCACGCTGGGCGGCTGCGAGCCGCAGGTGGCCGCCCACATCCGCGCGCTGCGGGCGATCGACGTCCCCTGGAGCGAGATCGAGGAGACGATCCTGCAGACCACGCCCTATGCTGGCGTGCCCCGCGCGATCAACGCGCTCAAGGTGCTACGGACGGAGGAAGGTCGATGAAGGCAGTGCGGTACGAGGGCTCCGGCGGCGAGACGCGGCTGGGCAGGCTGGACGACGGGCAGATCGTCGACGCCGGGCCGGCGCCCGCGGCGGGCTTCGTGCCCACGGACGAGGCCTGGGCCGAGCTCGAGCGGGCCGACGGCGAGCGGCGGCCGCTGGAGGGGGCGACGCTGCGGCACCCGGTCGAGCCGTCGAAGATCATCGCCATCGGCCTCAACTACCGCGACCACGCCAAGGAATCGGAGCTCGACATCCCGTCCGTGCCGGTGGTGTTCGCCAAATGGTCGAACGCGCTGACCGGTCACGAGGCGCCGATCGTGATCCCCCGCGAGGAGACGCGCCCGGACTTCGAGGGCGAGGTCGCGGTGGTGCTGGGGCGCCGCGTCTACCGGGCGGGCGAGGACGAGGCCCGGCGGTCGGTCGGCGGGATCAGCGTGATGCACGACGTGTCCGGCCGCCGCGCCCAGCTGGAGACGCCGCTGCGCCAGTTCACGCTGGGCAAGAGCTTCGACACGTTCGCCCCGTTCGGCCCGGCGATCGCCCGCGCCGACGGCGTCGATCTGGCCGACATCGACATCACCACCGCGGTCTCGGGCGAGCAGATGCAGTCGTCGAACACGCGCAACCTGATCTTCCCGATCGTGGAGCTGATCCAGTACCTGTCGCGGGGGATGACGCTGGAACCGGGCGACGTGATCGCCACCGGCACCCCCGGCGGGGTCGGCGACTCCCGGGAGCCCCGCCGCTACCTGCGGGAGGGCGACGTGGTCGAGGTGACGGTCAGCGGCGTGGGCACGCTGCGAAACCCGGTCACGTTCGAGCAGTAGCGGCCCGAGCGGAACAACGGGGTCTGACCCCGTTGTTCCGCTCAGCCGCGGTGGACGACCCGCCCGGCGACCACGGTCAGCGTGACCGGCAGGTCGGGCAGGTCGTCGGCGTCGCACTCCACCGGGTCGTCGGCGAACGCGGTCAGGTCGGCGCGCATGCCGGGGGCGATGCGGCCCGAGATGTCGTCCTCGGAGACCGCCCGTGCGGCCTCCGTGGTGTAGCCCTCCAGCGCCTCCAGTGGCGTCAGGCACTGTCCGGCGGCGCCGTAGGCGGGCAGGTCGCGGCTGCCCGGCGCCCGTCGCAGCCGTGCCCAGGCCATGCCCTGGCGGGGGTCGTAGCCGGCCACCGGCCAGTCGGAGCCCAGCGCCAGGATGGCGCCGGAGCGGCGGATGTCGCCAAGCCGGAACCCCCGGCCGCTGAGCTCGGGGCCCAGCGAGCGGCTCCAGGGATCGGACAGGTCGGACCGCATCCACTGCAGGTGGATGGCCTGCTGCGAGGCCGCCACCCCCTGGGCGGCGAAGCGCGGCAGCTGCGAGTCGCGCATCGTCTCGATGTGCTCGATCCGGTGCGGGCCGCGGGCCACCGGCCCGGCCGCCAGGTAGGCATCCAGTGCCGCCCGCACCGCGCGGTCGCCGATGGCATGGGTGATCGAGGGGAATCCGGCCTCAGCGAAGCGGCAGATCACATCCACGTACCGCTGCGGATCGGGCCAGTTCGGGTGTTGCCCGCGGCCCTCCGTGTCCGGCTCCTCGAGCCACGCGGTGCCGGTCTCCACCACGCCGTCGATGAAGAACTTTGCCCAGCCCGACCGCCACAGCCGGCCGCCGTCGGCGCCGGCCCTGATGGCCGCCTCGATCTGCTCGTCGCCCATCGTCGGCTCGACGGTGAAGGGCACGGTCTGGCGTACCGTCAGTCGGCCGCTGTCCTCCAGCGCGCGGCACTCGCCGGGCGTGGCCAGCGTGCCGTCCATCATGTGGGTGGCCGTCAGGCCGACCCGGTTCATCGCCGCCAGGGCGCCGGCGATCGCGGCCAGGCGAGCCTCGCCGGTCAGCTCCGGCATCACCTCCGTCACCAGGCCGATCGCCCCCTCCCGCAGCTCGCCGGTGGGGCGGCCGTCCGCCCGGCAGACGATCTCCGAGCTGTCGCTGAAGGTTCGGGCGCTGTCGATGCCCGCCGCGGCCAGCGCCGCCGGAGTGGCCAGGGCGGTGTGGAAGTCGAAGAACGTGAGCACGGCCGGCGCCCCGCCCACCGCCTCGGCGAACAGCTCGCCGCTGGCCTCGCGGCCCTCGAACACGCTGTATGCCAGCGAGTGGCCGGTGATCCAGGAGCCGTCGCCGCAGCGCCGGCGCTCGGCGGCCAGCCGCTGGCGGACGTCGTCGATGCTGGCCGCGCCGGCCAGGTCGGCGCCCTGGGTCTCGACAGCGCCCAGGAACGGATGCGAGTGGCTGTCGACCAGGCCGGGGACGACCGCGTCGCCACCCGCGTCGATCAGCTCGGTGGCCGTCCCGCACAGCTCGCGCACCTCGGCGTCCTCGCCCACGCCGACGATCAAACCGTCGCGCACAGCCACCGCCTGGGCCAGCGGCCGGCCGGGGTCGAGGGTGCGGATGCGGGCGTTCAGGATTGCGAGATCGGCGGGCGCCGGCACGGCGTCATCGTAGCCAGTGCGCGCCCTCCCGGCCTCACCGCTCGACCGGCGGAAAGGCCTGGATGTGCTCGCGCGTCAGCCGCTCGGCGAGCTCGGGGTCGCCGGCTTCGACCGCATCGGTGATCCGCTCGTGGTCGTCGGCCCAGGCCAGCACGTGCGCCGGGTCGTCGGCCTGCATGGCGTAGATCAGCACGCCCAGCTGCGGCGCCCACAGCATCTCCGCGAAGCGCAGCAGGTAGGGGTTGCCCGACGCGGCGACCAGCGCCAGGTGAAACCCGCGGTTGACGTCGTAGCTCTCCGCCGGGTCGCCGCCGGCCGCCCGCTGGGCGCCGATCGCTTCCCGCATGGCCGCGACCGAGCCGGCATCGCGGCGCTCGGCTGCGATCCGCGCCGCGCCCGGCTCGAGCGCCATCCGGGCCAGCCATGATTGCCGCTGGTCGCCGAAGTCGTGCTCGGCCACGGTCGCACCGCGGTTGGCCGCCAGCTCCACCAGGCCCTCGGTGGCCAGCCGGCGCAGCGCCTCCCGCAATGGAGTTCGCGACACTCCCAGCTCCTCGGCCAGTCTGGCCTGCCGCAGCCGGCTGCCGCGGGGCAGCTCGCCGGACAGGATGCGGGCGCGCACGGCCGCGTAGACCTGGTCGACGACGCTCTGGATCTCCAGGCGTCCGGAGGAGGATGCGGTCGTGCCCATTGTGCTTTGCATACATTACGCCGCCGATCTTGACGCCGTCCACCCCGGATGCGAATGTATCCAAGATTTCTTTCTCTCCCATCGTCCTAGGAGGAGGAAGCCGGAATGGCTGAATCTGCAAGTCGGAGCGGGCAGCTCGGCGAACGCCGGCTGGGCACCATCCATGCGGTGGCACAGGCCTTGGCGATCGGGCCGATGTTCTCGGTCGCGCTGGTGCTGTTCCTGGTGTCGAACCCCGACACCGGCGCCAAGTTCAACACCGCGCTCAGCGTCCTGATCGCGGGGCTGGGGGTGCTGGCGATCGCCTACGCCATCTCCCTGTTCGCCCGCCGGTACGCCGGCGCCGGGGCGGTGTACGAGTACCTGACGCACGGCGCACATCCCAGCGTCGGCGTCTTCACCGCCGGGCTGTTCTTCGTCGGCACCCTGTTCCTGGGCGGCGGCGGCATCTACGTCGGCCTGGGAATCCTCACCCAGGGGTTCTGGGTCAACCACATCGACGACACCGGCACGCCGCCTGACTGGTGGATCTTCGCCCTCATCTTCCTCGCCATAACCCTCGTGCTCAGCTACATCGGCGTCCGGCTGGCGATCTCGGCGATGCTGACCTTCGCCGCCATCTCGTTCACGGCCATGTCGATCCTGGCCGTCGCGATCATCGTCCAGGGCGGCGAGTCCGGCAACACGCTGCAGATGTTCAACCCCGGCACCACGTCGGTGGGCGCGGTGTTCGGCGGGGTGATGCTCGGCATCCTGCTGTTCGTCGGCTTCGAAGCGGCTGCCTCGATCGGCGAGGAGAGCGCCGAGCCGCACAAGTCGATCCCGCGGGCGCTGATCGGCGCGGTGGCGGCGTCGGCGGCGTTCTACGTGCTGATGGCCTACGCGATCTCGGTCGGCCTCGGCAAGGAGGCGGTCGACCAGGGCGCCTGGCTCGACCCGGTCGTCCTCAACAACCTGGCCGAGAAGTACGTGGCCAGCTGGTTCTCCGGCGTGATCGACATCGTCGTCATCCTCGACGCCCTGGCGCTCGCGCTCGCGATCTGCGTCACCATCGGCCGCGGCTATTTCGCGCTCGGCCGTGACGGGCTGCTGCCGAGCTTCTTCGCCAAGACGTCGCGGCACAACACGCCGTGGGTGGGGAACCTGATGGTGGTCGTCGGTTGCGTCGGCCTGATCGCCATCTCCGAGTGGACGAGCACGATGGACAAGTTCGTCCCCATCTTCGGGTCGAAGGAGTTCTCGACCTTCATC
>DATLLX010000146.1:0-3928 GCA_035537595.1 Gaiellales bacterium
GATCGACTCCACCTGCTCGACCAGCGCGCCCAGGAAGTCGTCGTAGACCTTGGGGCCCGCGATCACCCGGGTGGCGGCGGTGCAGTCCTGGCCGGAGTTCCAGTAGCTGGCGAACTTGAGCGTCTCGGCGACGGCCTGGAAGTCGGCGTCGTCGAACACGATCACGGGTGCCTTGCCGCCCAGCTCGAGGTGCACGCGCTTCAGGTTCTCGGCCGCCGCGATGGCGACCTTGCGGCCGGAATCGACCGATCCGGTGATGGACACGAACCGCACCCGCGGGTGGCCGGCGATCCGTGCGCCCACCGGGTCGCCGTGGCCGGCCACGATGTTGTTCACGCCCGGCGGGAACACGTCTGAGGCCAGCTCGGCGAGCCGCAGCGTGGTCAGAGGCGTCATCTCCGACGGCTTCAGGACGACAGTGTTGCCGGCCGCCAGCGCCGGCGCCATCTTCCAGGCGGCCATCATCAGCGGGTAGTTCCAGGGAGTGATCTGGCCGCAGACGCCGATCGGCTCGCGGCGGATCATCGAGGTCGAACCGCGCACGTACTCGGCTGCCGCCTGGCCCTCGGGCACGCGGGCCGCGCCGGCCATGAACCGATAGGTGTCGGCCGAGGCGTCCATCTCCTCCTTGGCCGCCTCTAGGGGCTTGCCGACGTTCAGCGACTCCAGCTCGCCCAGCTCGTCCCGGTGCTCCTCGATCAGGTCTGCGAACCGGTTCAGCAGCGCGAACCGCTCGGACGGGGTGGTGTCGCGCCAGTCGCCGAAGAACGCCTTCTCGGCGGCGTCCACCGCCCGGTCGATGTCCTCGGCGCCGCTGCGCGGCACCTCGGCGATCACCTCGCCGTTGGCGGGGTTGATGATCTGGTCAACCTCGCCCGTCGACGTTTCGGCAGGCTCGCCGTTGATGAAGTTTGCGTATCGCTTGACGGCGACACTCATGCTCGTCCTCCCGGTCAGAGAAATGTGCCGGGATTGTACTCGTCGCGGAGAGTCCCGGGTTAGGCTTGCGGGCATGAGCAACGGCATCTTCACCCTCCCCGATCCGTACAACGAGCCGATCCGCGACTACGCGCCCGGCTCCCCCGAACGAGCCAGCCTGAAAGCCCGGCTGGAGGAGCTGGATTCGACCGAGATCGAGATCCCGCTGATCATCGGCGGCAAGGAGGTGCGCACCGGCAACACCGGCACCGTGGTCAAGCCGCACGACCACGAGCACGTCCTGGCCACCTACCACAAGGCCGGCGCCGACGAGGTGGCGGCCGCCATCGACGCAGCCAAGCAGGCGCACCGCGAATGGTCGCGGACGCCGTGGGAGGAGCGGGCGGCGGTGCTGCTGCGGGCGGCCGATCTGCTCAGCGGCCCCTGGCGCGACACGCTGAACGCGGCGACGATGCTCGGCCAGTCGAAGACCGCCCACCAGGCTGAGATCGACGCCGCCTGCGAGTTGGCCGACTTCTGGCGCTTCAACCCCGGCTACATGCGCCGCATCCTGGAGGAGCAGCCGGTGTCGTCGCGAGGGGTCTGGAACCGGCTCGAGTACCGGCCGCTGGAGGGGTTCGTGTTCGCGGTGGCGCCGTTCAACTTCACGGCCATCGCCGGCAACCTGCCCACGGCGCCTGCGCTGATGGGCAACACCGTGCTGCTGAAGCCGGCCTCAACGGCGGTCTACTCGGCGCACTTCCTGCTCAAGCTGCTGGAGGAGGCCGGTCTGCCTCCGGGCGTGATCAACCTGGTCGCCGGCTCGGGCTCCGAGGTGGGCGACCCGGTGCTCGCGCATCCCGGCCTCGCCGGCATCCACTTCACCGGCTCGACGGCGGTGTTCCAGAACATGTGGAAGACCGTGGGCGACAACATCTCGCGCTACCACGGCTACCCGCGGATCGTCGGCGAGACCGGCGGCAAGGACTTCATCGTCGCCCATCCCTCGGCCGATCCGCAGGCGGTGGCGACGGCGATCGTGCGCGGGTCTTTCGAGTACCAGGGCCAGAAGTGCTCCGCCGCGTCGCGAGTCTACGCCCCGTCCAACCTGTGGCCGCAGATCCGGGAGGTGCTGGAGCGGGACGTGTCGGAGATCGCGGTCGGCGACGTCGAGGATTTCCGCAACTTCATGGGCGCCGTGATCGACAAGAGCTCGTTCGCCACCCAGGCGGAGGCGATCGAGATCGTGAAGAAGAGCGGCGAGGCCGACATCGTCGCCGGCGGCGAGGCCGACGACAGCCAGGGCTGGTTCGTCAAGCCGACCGTGGTCGCCACCACCGACCCGATGTTCGACCTCATGCAGCGCGAGCTGTTCGGCCCGATCGTGACCACCTACGTGTACGACGAGGGGCGTTACGAGGACACGCTCGACGTGGTCAACGAGACGTCGCCGTACGCGCTGACGGGCTCCGTGTTCGCAAACGAACGGGCGGCCATCGAACTGGCACACGAGCGGCTGATCGACGCCGCCGGCAACTTCTACGTCAACGACAAGCCGACCGGTGCGGTGGTCGGGCAGCAGCCTTTCGGCGGCGCAAGGGCGTCCGGCACCAACGACAAGGCCGGCTCGATGTGGAACCTGATCCGCTGGGCCAGCCCGCGCACGATCAAGGAGACGTTCGTGCCGGCCACCGACTATCGCTATCCCTTCATGGGCGAGAAGTGACCGCCGGCGCCGACCCCGAATCCCGAGCGGCCTTCGAGTCGATGGCCGGTCGCAGCGGGCTGGCGGCGGTCGGTCAGAACGAGTCGGAGTTCCCACTCGACGTGGTCTCGCTCGAGGACGACACGGTGATCGGGCTGGTGCCGCGCATGCGGCTGGTCGGCGTCGAGCAGGTGACGGTCAGGTTCGCGGAGGACGGGCGGCCGTGGCGTGCCCAGTTCGACCTGCAGAAGGCCGAGCTGCACTCGGACGAGCAGGCCCTGGTCACGCTTCGGCTGCTGGAGATCGTCCTGGACGGCAGCGGCAGGGTCGCTCCCCGGGCCGAGGTTCATGCGCCCGGCATGCTGACGGCCGGTCACTGCCGCTACATGGTGCGCGGCAACGAGTACTCGGTCCGGGTGGACGACGTGTCCGGGACCGGCTTCCAGTTCACGTCGGAGGTGGAGCTGGCGCCCGGCGACGAGTTCAGCGTCGTCTTCGAGGCCGGCGGCCGGAAGCTGGTGCTCGACGGGAAGGCGATCAGCATCGCGCCCGGGCCGTACGGCCGCCATGTTATCGGCGCCCGGATCACCGGCAGCGGCCCGGGCGACCTGCGCACGATCAGCGAGCTGGCCGGCGGCGGCTGAGAGCCCGGGCATCGACACCGGCCCGGGCGCTCGCTCGCTGCCGGTGGTCGCCGCGTTCGCGGCGGTGTACCTGGTCTGGGGCTCGACGTTCCTGGCCATCCGCTGGGCGGTGGAGACGATCCCCCCGCTGTCGATGATGGCGGGCCGCTGCCTGCTCGGCGGCGGCCTGCTGCTGCTGATCTGGCGTCTGCGCGACCGGTCGGCCCCCTGGCCCGCCCCGCGCGAGTGGGCCGGGGCGCTGGTGGTCGGGTTGCTGCTGTTCGTCGGCTGCCACGGCCTGCTGGCCTACCTCGAGCAGCGCGTCCCGTCCGGCATCGCCGCCCTCTGCCTGGCCACCATCCCTCTGTTCGTCCCGCTGCTGGCGTGGCTGCTGACCGGCGCCGGGCGGCCCGCCGCGCGGATGACGGCCGCCCTGGTGGCCGGTTTCTGTGGCGTCGCGCTGCTGGTGGCGGCACAGGAGTCGGGAGGTGCGCTCGACGCCGGCGATGCCGGTCTGCTGCTGTTCTCGGCATTCTGCTGGGCGGCGGGCACCGTGGTCAGCCGCCGCGTGCGCATGCCCGAGGCGCCGCTGGCGACGGCGGCCCTGCCGCTGCTTCTGGCGAGCGTCGCGCTGGCGCTGCTGGCGATCCTGACCGGCGATGCCGGCGGCATCGACCCCGGC
>DATLLX010000147.1:0-7423 GCA_035537595.1 Gaiellales bacterium
CGGCTCCGGCCGGGCCGTGGCCGAGCTGATGACGGCCGGCCGCAGCGAGATCGACATGCGGCAGTCGAGCCCCGACCGCTTCCAGCGGTTCCAGACCACCCGCGCCTACGTCCGCGCCCGCGGCGCGCAGAACTACCGGGAGGTCTACGACATCATCCACCCGCTCCAGCAGATGGAGCACCCGCGCGGCCTGCGCACCCTGCCCTACGGGCAGCGGATGGAGGAGGCCGGCGCCGTCTTTGTGGAGAGCGCCGGCTGGGAACGCGCGCAGTGGTACGAGTCGAACGCCGGGCTCCCCGAGCCGCCCAGCGTCCAGCGCCGCGACGAGTGGGCGGCCCGCCTGTGGTCGCCGATCATCGGCCGCGAGCACCACGCCACCCGCGAGGCCTGCGGGATCTTCGACCTGACGCCGTTCACGAAGGTCGAGATCGAGGGGCCGGGCGCGGTCGACTGGCTGAACCGGGTGTGCGCGTCCGAGATGGACCGCCCCGTGGGCAAGGTGATCTACACGACCGTGCTCGACGAGTACGGTGGGGTCGTCTGCGACCTCACCGTCACCCGCACCGGCGAAGACAGGTTCCTGGTCGTCACCGGCGGTGGCTCCGGCCCCCGCGACGTCGCCTGGCTGCGCCGCCACCTGCCCGAGGGCGGCGGCGTCACCATGACCGACGTCACCTCGGCGACGTCGGTGATCGGCGTCTGGGGGCCCCGCTCCCGCGACATCATCACGCAGGTGTCGAGCGACGACTGGTCGTTTCCCTACCTGGATGCCCGCGCGGTCGAGATCGGCCCCGTGCCGGCGCTCGCCCTGCGGATCTCCTACGCCGGCGAGCTGGGCTGGGAGCTGTACACCGCCGCCGAGCACGGCCGCTGGCTGTGGGACACGCTGTTCGAGGCCGGCCGGCCGCTGGGCGCTGCGCCCGTCGGGCTGGGTGCGTTCGACTCGCTGCGGGTCGAGAAGGGCTACCGCTTCGCCGGCCAGGACATGCACACCGAATACACGCCGGCCGAGGCCGGGCTGGGCTTCACCGTCAATCTCTCGAAGTCCGCCTTCATCGGTCGCGAGGCGCTGCTGCGGGAGCGCGAGCAGGGCGGCCCCCGGCGCAAGCTGTGCTGCATCGTGCTCGACGAGCCCGACGGTGCGCCGCTCGGGTACGAGCCGATCCTGGTGGACGGGCGCCCGGTCGGATACGTCACGAGTGCGAACTTTGGCTCTACGGTGGGCCGCAGCCTGGTCTACGGCTATCTGCCCCGCGAGCTCGCGGAGCCGGGCACCCGCGTCTCGGTGCGCGTGTTCGACCGCGAGCTGGGCGGACAGGTGAGCACCGAGCCGCAGTACGACCCGCGGGGCGAGCGTGTCCGTGGCTGAGGCATCGACAGTGATCCAGGCGGCGATGCTGCCGGCCGCCGGAACGCCGCTGCGGGTGGTGGAGCTCGACCTGGCGCCGCCCGGGCCCGGTGAGGTGCTGGTCCGGCTGCACGCCAGCGGTGTCTGCTCCGACGACCTGAACGTGCTCGACGGCACCGTCGACGTGCCGGCGCCGGTCGTCCCCGGTCATGAGGGCGCCGGCATGGTGGAGGCGGTTGGCGAGGGAGTGGGCGACCTGGCCGCCGGCGACCACGTCGCCCTCTCCTGGGCGCCCTACTGCGGCCGCTGCGAGGAGTGCCTGCGCGACCTGCCGCACCTGTGCGGGACGGCATGGCCGCTGATGCTGCGCGGCGGCCTGCTGGACGGCACCACCCGCCTGCGCTTCGGCGGTGCGGCCGTCCACCACTACTGCTTCCTCTCCTCCTTCGCCGAGCGGGCGGTGGTGCCGGCTCGCTCGTGTGTGCGGATCCCGGACGACGTCCCGTTCGAGGTGGCCGCCCTGCTCGGCTGTGCCGTGACCAGCGGCGTTGGCGCGGTGTGGCGCACGGCCGGTGTGCGGCCCGGCGATCGCGTGGCCGTCTTCGGCCTCGGCGGCACCGGCCTCTCGGCGGTGCTGGGGGCGGTGGCCGCGGGCGCCTCGGAGGTGATCGCGGTCGACGCCCGCGCCGGCCGGCTGGAGGGCGCCACCGAGCTGGGCGCGAGCCGGGTCGTCCGTTTCGAGGGCGAGCCGGCCGCCGTCGGCCGGGCGGTCGCCGACGCCTCCGGCGGGGGCGTCGACTACGCCATCGAGACCACCGGCAGGCCGGTGTCGATGACCGCCGCCTTCCTCTCCACCCGCAAGCGGGGCGCGGCCGTGCTGGCCGGGATCCCTCGCGCCGATGCCGAGCTGCGGGTGCCCGCGCTGTCGATTCCGCGCATGGAGCGGCGGGTGTTGGGCTCCATCTACGGATCGTCGCGGCCCGACCGCGACTTCCCGCTGATCCTCGACCTCTACCGCCGCGGCCGGCTGCCGCTCGACCGGTTGATCACACACCGGCTGCCGCTGGCCGCTATCGGCTCGGCGGTCGACGCCGTGCGCACCGGCGACGCCACCCGGGTGGTGCTCGACCTGTCATGAGCGGGGCGCGGGCACGAGGGAGCTGCCTGTGCGGCGCCGTTCGCTACGAGGTGCACGGGCCGCTGCGCGACGTCATCGTCTGCCACTGCCGGGAGTGCCGGCGCTGGCACGGTCACGCCTGCTCGGCCTCCGCCTCGGCCAAGGACGACCTGGTCATCCGCGACAGCGAGGGCGTTTTGCGCTGGATCGACAGCCCCAAGAGCGACGCCCACGGGCGCCGCGGCTTCTGCTCGCGGTGCGGATCGAGCCTGTTCTGGGATGCGCCCGGGCGCCCCACCACGGCGATCGCCGCCGGCACCCTGGACGAGCCGACCGGGCTGCGCACGATCTCCCACATCTACACCGCCACCAAGGGCGACTACTACGAGCTCCCCGACGACGGCCTGCCGCGGTTCGCCTACAGCGGCAACGAGAAGCCCGATGCCGCGCACTGAGTCGCATCCCGACTTCCTGTGGAGCAGCCCGGAGCCGCGCTCCTCGTACGACGTGGTGATCGTCGGCGGCGGCGGCCACGGCCTGTTCACCGCCTACTACCTGGCCAGGAATCACGGCATTACGAACGTGGCGGTGGTCGAGCGCGGCTGGCTGGGCGGCGGCAACGCCGTCCGCAACACCACCGTGATCCGCTCCAACTACCTGTGGGACGAGAGCGCCGCCATCTACGAGCACTCGCTGAAGCTGTGGGAGGGCATCCAGGAGGAGCTCGACTACGACGTGCTGTTCGACCAGCGGGGTGTGCTCAACCTGGCGCACAACCTGCACGACGTGCGCGAGAGCGTGCGCCGGGTGAACGCCAACCGGCTGAACGGGGTCGACGCGGAGTGGCTGGACGCCGACGGGGTGGCGGAGTTCTGCCCGCTGATCAACACCTCGAAGGACATCCGCTACCCGGTGATGGGCGCGACGCTGCAGCGGCGGGGAGGCATCGCCCGTCATGACGCGCTGGTGTTTGCCGTGGCCCGCGCCGCGGCTGCCCTGGGCGTCCACCTGATCCAGGACTGCGAGGTGACCGGGATCGAGGTCGATTCCGGCCGGGCGGTCGCGCTTCAGACCTCGCGGGGCCGGATCGCCGCCGGCCGGATCGGGCTGTGCGCCGCCGGTCACTCGTCCGTCGTGGCGGCGATGGCCGGCGTCGAGCTGCCGATCCAGAGCCATCCCCTGCAGGCCCTGGTCTCGGAGGTGCTCGACCAGGTGCTCGACACCGTGGTGATGTCGAACGCCGTCCACGTGTACGTCAGCCAGGCGCACAAGGGCGAGCTGGTGATGGGCGCGGGCATCGATCCCTACAACTCCTACGCCCAGCGCGGTTCGTTCCACGTGATCGAAGAGCAGATGGCCGCCGCGCTGGAGCTGTTCCCGATCTTCGCCAGAGCGCGCGTGCTGCGCACATGGGCGGGCATCGTCGACGTCTGCCCGGATGCCAGCCCGATCGTCGGCCCGACCCCGGTCGAGAACCTGTTCGTCAACTGCGGCTGGGGCACCGGCGGCTTCAAGGGCACGCCGGGATCGGGCTGGGTGTACGCCTGGACGCTGGCCCACGGGGAGGCCCACGAACTGAACCGGCCGTTCGCGCTCGAGCGGTTCGAGACCGGAGCGCTGATCGACGAGCACGGTGCCGCGGCGGTGGCGCACTGATGCTGCTGATCCCCTGCCCCTGGTGCGGGCCGCGCGACGAGATCGAGTTCCGCTACGGCGGCGAGGCGCACGTCGCCTACCCGGCCGACCCCCCGGTCGTCGACGATCTGGAGCTGGCCCGCTACATCTTCTACCGCGGCAACCCGAAGGGCCGCTTCCAGGAGCGGTGGGTACACCAGCAGGGCTGCCGGCGCTGGTTCAACCTGGTGCGCGACACCGTCACCCACGAGATCGCCGGCTCCTACCTACCCGGGCAGGAGCCGCCGGCATGATGCGCCGGCTGGCCGGCGGCGGCCTGATCGACCGCTCCAGCAAGCTGGAAGTGCGGGTGGACGGGGTGTCGGTCAGCGCCCATCCCGGTGACACGCTGGCATCCGCCGCGCTGGCGGCCGGTGGGTGGCTTCAGTCGACGAGCACCGTCCACGGCCGGCCGCGCGGGATCATGTCCGCGGGTGCCGAGGAGGCGAGCGCTCTGGTGCAGGTCGAGGCGCCGTGGTCGGAGCCGCTGGTGGCGGCGCCGGCGGTCGAGATCCCGCTGCAGGGGCTCGCCGCCTCGACGCTGCCCGGCCTGCGCGGCCGACTGACCGGCGACGACGAGGCCCGTCACGACCGCCGCCACGCCCACTGCGATGTGCTGGTTGTCGGTGCCGGACAGGCGGGCACCGCGGCCGCCCGGGAGGCGGCCGGCAGAGGTGCGCGGGTGATCGTGGCCGACCGCGACTTCCTGCCGGTGGACGTCGACGGCGACCAGGTCACGGTGCTGATCCGGACGACCGCGGTCGGCAGCTATGACGACAACTTCGTGGTGCTCGTCCAGCGGCTGTCCCCCGAGCGGCGGCGGGTGTGGCACGTGCGCGCCGGCGAGGTGGTGATCGCCACCGGCGCCTACGAACGGCCGCTGGTGTTCCCGGGCAACGACCGGCCGGGCGTGATGCTGGCGGGCGCCCTCCGCACGTACCGCGAGCGGTTCGCAGTCGCCCCCGAGCGGCCGGCGGTGTTCACCAACAACGACGCCGGGCTGGACGTCGCCCGGACGCTCGACGCGATCGTGATCGATCTGCGCCGGGGACGCACCGTCGTCGGCACGGAGGCCGGCCCCGGCGGGCTGGCGGCGGTGCTGGTCGCCCCGATCGACGCGCCCGCCGACGCCGAGCGGGTGGAGTGCGACGTGCTCGGCGTCTCCGGCGGCTTCGACCCGGTGCTCGACCTGCACCGCCACCGCCGCGGCCCGGTGCGCTGGGACGACCGCCGGGCGTGCTTCGTGCCAGACGGCGCGCTGCCCGGCCAGCGGGTGGTCGGTTCGGCGGCCGGCGAGGGACTGCCCGAGGTGGCGGCGGGCTGGCTGCTCCCCGGCGAGGAGGCCGCGGCCTACGTCGACCTGCACCGCGACGTCACCGTCGCCGACCTGCGCCGCGCCGTGAACGCCGGCCTGAGCTCGATCGAGCACGTCAAGCGCTACACCCTGGCGGGCACCGGCGCCGACCAGGGCCGCACCGCAAAAACCAATGCCTCCGCCATCTCGGCCGAGCTGCTCGGCCAGCGGGCGGGCGACGTCGGCACCACCACCACGCGGCCGCCGGTCGAGCCGGTACCGTTCGCGGTGCTGGCCGGCCGCGCCCGCGGCGACCGCTTCGACCCCGTGCGCACGACGCCGATCCACGACTGGCACGTCGAGCAGGGCGCGGTGTTCGAGGATGTCGGCCAGTGGAAGCGGCCCTGGTTCTATCCCCGCGACAGCGAGGACATGGACGCAGCGGTGCTGCGCGAGTGCGCGGCGGCCCGCGAGGCGGTGGCCATGATGGACGCCTCCACCCTGGGCAAGATCGACGTGCAGGGGCCGGATGCCGCCGAGTTCCTGAACCGCCTCTACACGAACGCCATGGACACGCTCAAGGTGGGGCGCGGCCGCTACTTCCTGATGTGCCGGGCCGACGGCATGGTGTTCGACGACGGCGTGGCGCTACGGCTGGCCGACGACCGGTTCCTGACCACGACCACCACCGGCAATGCCGCCGCCGTGCTCGACTGGATGGAGGAGTGGCTGCAAACCGAGTGGCCCGACCTCCGCGTCCACCTGACGTCGGTGACCGAGCAGCTGGCCACGGTGGCCGTGGTCGGCCCCAGGGCGCGCGATCTGCTGGCGCCGCTGGTGCCGGATCTCGACCTCTCGGCCGAGGGCTTCCCCTTCATGGCCGCGCACGACGCGGCCGTCGGCGGCCTGGCAGCCCGGATCGCCCGGGTCTCGTTCTCCGGCGAGCTGGCGTTCGAGGTCACCGTGCCCGGCTTCCACGGCCTCGAGCTGTGGCGGACGCTGTGGGCGTCCGGCGAGCCGTTCGGCGTGACCGCCTACGGCACCGAGACGATGCACGTGCTGCGTGCCGAGAAGGGCTACGTGATCGTCGGGCAGGAGACCGACGGCACGGTGACGCCGCTCGATCTGGGCATGGACTGGATCGTGTCGAAGGCCAAGGACTTCGTCGGCAAGCGGGCGCTCCGCCGCACCGACACCACCCGCGCCGACCGCAAGCAGTTGGTCGGCCTGCTGCCGATCGATCCCCACGTCCGTCTGCCCGAGGGCGCGCAGCTGGTCGATGTCGACTCCGCGCCGCCGGCTGCCATGATCGGGCACGTCACCTCGTCGTACCACAGCGCTGCGCTGGGCCGGACATTTGCGCTGGCGATGGTGCGGCGGGGGAGCGAGCGGCATGGCGAGACGGTGTATGCGCCGCTGCCCGAGGGCACGTTCCCGGCGACCATCGCCGACCCCGTGCTGTTCGACCCTCAGGGGGCCCGCCGCGATGGCTGACGGTCGGCAACAAGGGGCGCTGGCCCGGTACGCGCCCCGAATGTCCGCAGTGGCGGACGACCGGGTGCGCCTGGCGGAGCAGCCGTTCCCGGGTCAGATGGGCCTGCGGGTCGCCCCCGGCTCCGCCGCCGCGGGGCGGGTGGCCGAGGCGTTGGGGGCGCCGCTGCCGGAGACGCCCAACACGGTCGCGGAGGCGGGCCGGAGGCATGTCATGTGGCTCGGCCCCGACGAGTGGCTGGTGGTCGAGCCGGCAGGCGCCGAGGGCGGCACCGAGGCGATGCTGGCGGCCGCGCTGGCCGGCGAGGGCGCCGCGGTCGACCTGTCCGCCAACCGCACCGCGCTGATCCTGTCCGGGCCCGACGCGCGGGCGGTGCTCGCCGGCTGCTGCCCGCTCGACCTGCACCCGTCCGCCTTCCCGGCCGGCCGCTGCGGGCAGACGCTGCTGGCCAGAGCCCAGGTGATCATCCAGGCGGCCGGCGAGCCGGCCGCCTGGATG
>DATLLX010000148.1:0-2222 GCA_035537595.1 Gaiellales bacterium
CCATGCAGCGCCACGCCGGGCAGTATCGATCCGGTGCGATCGCGGAGCCAGCACAAGACGATGCCGGCGGCGGTGAACACGATCAGCACGCCGAGCGCGAGGTGCAGCGCCGACCAGCCTGCCGACGAGGCGATCGCGGCCGGCCAGAAGCCGAACCGGATGGCCAGCGACGAGTAGACCAGCCCGCGGAAGGCCGTTTCCTCCACCCAGGGAGCGACGACGACGGCGGAGAAGGTGAGGAACAGCTTCTCCCCCTCCGGCTTGGTCGTCAGGTCGACGGCCGTGGTCGGCTCGTCCTGGAGGCCGGTGACGGTGGTCAGGATGCCGGCGACGAACAATGCGACGAATGCCAGCGGGAAGAACAGCAGCACGGAGCTGATCACCCGGTGGGGATAGGCGAAGCCGATCCAGGCGGGCCGGGCGCGGCCGCCGATCACGGCCTTCAGGATGGCGTACACCGACAGCGCGGTGATCGGGGCCAGCAGCACGCAGACCACCCCGTAGCGGAGCAGCTTCTCGTGGCCCTCGGGCACGGCGACGGCGCCCAGCACGGCCGGCACGTACGCGGCAAAGGACACGAAGACCACGAGCAGGCCGGCTGCCGTGCCGCGGCGCCAGTCCACGTTCGGCACGGCGTTCACGGGCGCAGTCTATCCCCGCCGCGGCGGCGGCCCGCCGCGCATCAGGGCATGTAGGAGAGCGCCACTGCGGACGGGATCGAGCGCTCCCAATCGAACGCCGTCAGCGGCGCGGTGCCCGGCCGGTAGAGCTCGGCCGAGGAGTTGTTGTCGAAGCCCAGCGCGTTCTGCGCGCCCATCTGGGTGAGCATCCGGGCCCACGTGTCGGCCCACACCCCGGAGCCCCATGCGCCTCCCGTCACGGCCAGCCAGGCGGTGCCGTTGGCCGCCCTGACCAGCGCCGGGCGCCAGTGCGGCTGGCTCCACTGCCAGGGATCGACGTAGGTGGGGCGAGTCGAGATCGCCCGGCCGTTCGCCACCAGCTGTGGCTTGCCGCCCATCACGTCGTCGACCGTCTCCCAGCCGGCGTCGTCCACCGACAGCTGCAGGACGCCGTGCGCCGCCAGCTTGGCGGCCAGGCTGTCGGCCGCCAGCCCCGTCGCCCGGGTGACCAGCACCGTGGCGCCCGCGGGGACGGCCACCTGCGATCCAGCCGGGCACACGCCGGAGGCGCAGGTGGGCGGCGCCAGAAAGCGCATCCCCACGGTGCGGTAGGCAGAGCTCGGCTCCTCGATCCGGAAGCCCACCACCGGCTCGCTGACGTTCAGGCCGGACCGGTTTGCGAGCGTCCTCGATCCCCTGAGCAACAGCTCGGGAGCGGTCGAGTCGAGCACGAAGCCGGTGCCGCCGGCCGGGATGTTGACCCTCGCGGTCGTGAACACGGCAACCTGGTCGGCCCGGGCGGGCAGCTCGCCGACCGCTCCCAGGGTGGCCGTCTTCCAACCGGGCAGCATGAACTTCGCGGGGACGATCTGCGGCCGGCCCATCGCGATGTCACCGCCGGGCTTGAACCCGGCGCTGGGACCGCCCCAGCCGAACGAGTAGACGCGGCGGTCATGGATCAGAACGCCGCTGGGGATGCCCGCGCCGATGTGCCGCCACGAGTCCGAGAAGTAATCGCCGTTGATCGCGGCCACCAGGCCGGAGGGGGCGCCCCATCCCGCCCAGCTCGAGATCCGGCCCAGCCGCACCGAACGGTCGTCGGCGTTGTAGGCGCCGAGCACGCCGGAGTCGAGGCGCATGTGCGGGTTCCCGGCCTTCCAGGAGATCTTCCACACCTTCACCGACCGCGAGTGGCCGTGGTCGTTGACGCGCATCTTGTAGACGCTCAGGGTGATGCCAGGCTTCAGCGTCCTGGTGCTCGCCGGCCGCAGGCCGCGGGTGATCGGGCCGGAGCCCAGCGCGGGCTGGGCGAATGCGGCCATCACCGCCGTCACGGCGGTGGCGGCGAGGATGCAGCGCGCGCGGCCCATGCCATGGTTGTCGTCCTTGCGACCGCCCGGTCAGACACCCGAAAGGGGGGCGGTCGAGGTGAACAGGAGTGTCAGACACTCGTGTTCACCACCGCGGCATGGGTGAACAGAGGTGTCTGACACCCTTCGTTCACGGCCGGGCCGGGCGGCTAGGAGGGCTGAGGCGCGTCGGGCGGGTTGCTCTGCGCGAGCGTGCCGGGCAGCGGCAGGCCGAGCGCGCGCGGGCGGGAGG
>DATLLX010000149.1:0-2508 GCA_035537595.1 Gaiellales bacterium
CGGCCACCCTGCCCGGAGCTGGCGCGGCGGCTGCTGATCCTGGGCCGGATCAGCCATCAGAAGAACGTTCCTCTGGCCGTCGCAACCCTGGAAACGCTCAATGCGGGGGGCGAGCGCTGGCAGCTGACCATCGCCGGACGCGGTGAAGGCAGCAAGGACCTGATCCGGCTGATCCGGCCCAGGATCAGCAGCCGCCGCGCCAGCTCCGGGCAGGGTGGCCGGGCATCGACGGCCTCGAACAGGGCCTCGTCATAGGCGGCCGGGACGACATGCGCGCGCGAGAACGGCTCGGTCGCCACAAGCCGCGCGAGCTCGCGCCGGTCGCGACCGCTGACACAGATGATCGCGTCGGCCAGCACCGCCACCCGGCGCTCGAACGCCAGCATCACCTGGCGCAACGGGGCCGCCAGCCGGCCGAGCCAGCCCTCCAGCACGCGCCCGGTGACGTTGTGGTAGCTGACCAGCACGCGCCCGGGTCGCGGTGCCAGCACCAGCTTGGGCCAAGCCGCGTAGTTGCGGTGGAAGTGGAACACATCCTCGTTCGAGAACGTGTTGCGGTGGCACCAGAACCAGACCCAGAGTGCCAGATAGAAACGCAGGAAGCCGGAGCCACGCGAGATGTAGACGATCTCGTCCTCGCTGACTGCGTCCTGAAGGCGAGCGGCGACCAACTGGAACGGTAGCTCCGAGGCCGTGAGCGCGCGGTGCAGGCAGCGGAAATGCTCCGCTCCGCCGCCCAGGTCCTGCGCCAGCGGATCGTTGTGGTAGAAGACGTAGATCATGGCAGGGCACCCGCTGCGAGCCGCTCCAGGCGATCCAGCACGGCGTCCGGTGGGCCGTCATTGACCACCACCGGCAGGGCGAACTCCCGCGCCAGGCGCTGGTACAGCGTCCGCCGGCGGGCGAAATTGCGATCCAGGAGCACGTCCGGCCGGGTCGCCCGGATCGCTGCCACCGGTCGGTCGAGGACCACGATCAGGCGCGGTGCCGGCAGCAGGCGCACGAGCCAGTGGCCGAGTGGGCCGAGCACCACGTCGTCGAGGCCGGTGTCGACGGCGAGGTCGACCAGCGTGTCGTAGATGCAGCGATCGGCCAGCACCACGCGCCAGTCCGCGGAGCGATGGTAGCGCCACCAGATGTCGAGCAGATTGTCGAGCACCTGCAGCCACAGGAACGGCCAAGCCAACCACGGCCGTCCTGCAAAGTCGTGGTAGCCGGTGCGGACGCCGTCCAGTTCCTCCTTGCGGTTGTGACCGGTGAGCCGGGTCAGCGCCAGGAACGGCTTCGACAGGTAGTTGCGGAACCGGGTCCAGACGTGGCGATGCGGCACGGCGGCCGCGTCCAGTCGGGCCTGCAGTGCGCCGAGGAGGAACGTCTTCCCGCCACCGTCGACCCCGGTCAGTGCCACCAGCCGGTAACGTGCGAGCCCGGCCGAACCCGGGTCGAGCAAGCCGTCGACGGCGCCCGGCCAGTCAGTCCAGATGGCGGCGTCGTGCGGCCGTGTCGGCGACCGCATCGCCGCCTGCAGCAGCGCCGCGGGCAGGGCGGCGGCCGAGCTGGCGACGATGCCGCCCAGGCGGCTCGCGATCTCGTCGACACCGGGTGCCGCCAGCACGATCGTCGGGCGCCCGGACAAACCGGCTTCGATCACCACCAGCGGCACCTCCGAGATCGTGACCCTGAACGGCAACAGGAAGGCGTGGCAACACGTAAGCTCCGCGCGAAGCTCCTCGGCCGACAGCATGCCGACGCGACAGTCGATCCGATCGCGCTGCGGGCTGCGCTCGATCCGCGCCAGGAGATGGGCCACGGTGGCATCGCCGCTGTCAGGGCGGAGCAGCATTGCCAGCCGTCCGTCGAGCCCAAGGGCGACTGCCTGCTCGAATGCGAGGAGCGCCAGATCGGCGCCACGGGTCGCCAGTGGCGGGCCGAAATAGGCGACGCGGAACGGCCCGCCCGATGGGGGCGGCGGGAGCAGCGCCGCCGAGTCGACCTGCGGCCTGAGCAGTCGACCGGGCGGCAGACCGAGCACCGAGTATCGCTCCCGTGCGGCCTGGCTCAGATAGATCAGCTCTGTCGCCCTGGAACGTTGCAGACCGGCGCGCAGAAACGCACCGGGCAGGATCGCGTTGAGCAGGGGCAACGCCAGCAGATTCCGTTCACGCACAAGCCCGGGCACGCCCAGCCGCAGCAGCTCCCGCAGCCGCAGGCGTGGGCTGGCCATGAGCAGGGACACCGGTGCACCCAGGTCGAGCCGGCGCAACCGGGCGAGCTGCGCGGCGCCAGTCAGCATGAACACCCGATCGACCGGCACGCGGCTCAGGGCGGCGCGCAGCTCGCCGCTGGCCTGACCGTGAGTAAGCAGGGCGCTTAGCGACTCCACGGCGTAGGGCGTGGGCGACATCGGCCCGGCCAAATCGGTGAGCAGCCACACGTCGTGGCCCAAGGCGCTCAGCCCTCGCGCGATCCCGTCGGCTGGACGGCGAGCGGGTGCACCCGTTCCGGTAC
>DATLLX010000150.1:0-5843 GCA_035537595.1 Gaiellales bacterium
GCCGACAACGGCATGGTGCTCGAGCTCGACGGCGACGGGCTGAGCGTGCAGGGCCAGATCGAGGCCGGGATCACGCTGGTCGACGGCTTCTCGGTCGGCGACCTGCGCGACGAGGTGCTGCGCGACCGCCGCCGGCTGGCCACCGACGGCGTGCTGATCGTGGTCGCCACGATCGCTGCCGACACCGCCCGGCCGGTGACCGACCCCGAGGTGATCGCCCGCGGCTTCGAGATGCCCGACGACGACGGCCAGGTGCTGCTGGACGCGGCCCGCGACGCCGCCGACGCGGTGCTCGACGAGTGCCAGGCACGCGGGATCACGGAGGTCGTGCTGGTGGAGGAGCGGATGCATGACGCCCTCGCCGAGCTGTCGTCGCGGCTGACCGGCAAGCGCCCCATGGTGCTGCCCGTGATCGTCGAAGTCTGACCCCGAAAACCGGGCGGAATTTCCGGAAGGACTGTCGTCCGACGGGGCGAATACCATCGCCAATGGCCAGGACCACTACGCGACGGACCCATCGCGCTCCTGGTTCAAAACCGGCTCGGCGCTCGCGTAAGACCCCCATCCGCTCTCAGACCCCCCAGCGGAAGCGCGCGCCGAGCCGACATTCTTTTGAGCACCGCTCCGACCTGATCGGCGGCGGTCTGCTGGCGGTCGGCACGTTCCTCGCCTTCGTCGAGTTCCTGGGTTGGAATGGCGGCGTGGTCGGGGAGAAGATGCACGGCCTGCTCCACCTGCTGGTCGGCCAGGCCGCGGCGATCCTGCCGCCGGTCGCCATCGGCGCCGGGGCGCTGGTGTTCCTGGACAGCCCGATCCGGCACCTGCGGCCGCTGCGCGCCGGCGTGCTGGCGTTGGTGGCCTCGACGGTTCTGGCGCTCTCGACCACCGACACGGTCGCCGCCCAGGATCACGGCGGGCTGCTGGGCGCCTACGCGCGCACGCTGCTGGAGGCGGCTGTCGGCGGCATCGGGGTGACAATCCTGGTCGCCCTCGGCTTCCTGGTCGCCGTGGTGCTTCTGACCGGCGCCTCGGTGGGCGTGCTGATGCGCCGCTCGGGGCTGCAGGTCGCCAGGGCGGCCGAGACCGCCGCCGGCGCGGGCGCCCGGATCGGCGGCGAGATGGCCCGGCTGTACCGCGAGCGGCCCAGCTCCCGGCCCACGCTGACCGCGGTGCCGGGGGGCGCGTCGGAGCGGTCCGGCCAGGCACCGCTCGACGGCAGCGAGGAGTACGCCGACCTGTTCGGCGACGTCCCCGAGTTCGAGCTGCCCGAGGATGAGCCGGCGTCGCTGCCGGAGGTGCTGGCCGGCGAGGACGACGGCACGGCGGATCCCGAGCCGGCGTCCGCCCACATCCCGCCTGACGAGGAGGTCACCGCTGAGGTGGTCGCGGCGGCGGACGCGGAGCAGCTGCCGCTCGACACCAGCCCCAGGCCGCCGGTGGTCTATACGCTGCCGCCGGTTTCGATCCTCAAGCGCAGCCGGGCGTCGGGCGGCGGCGGCCACGACCATCAGCGGGTGGCGCGTCAGCTGGTCGAGGCGCTCGCGAACTTCGGGGTCGAGTCCCGGCTGGTGGGGATGGTGTCGGGGCCGCGAGTCACCCGCTACGAGCTGCAGCTCGCACCCGGCATCAAGGTCAGCCGCGTGTCGCAGCTGCGCGACGATCTGGCCTACGCGCTGGCGACGACCGAGATCCGGATCCTGGCGCCGATCCCCGGCAAGCAGGCGGTGGGCGTCGAGGTGCCCAACAGCTCGCCGACCATGGTCACGCTGGGCGACGTGTACGGCGAGGCGCCGTCCAGCTCGAGCCCGCTGACAGCGTGGCTGGGCAAGGACATCTCCGGCAACGCGGTGGCCTGTGACCTCGCCAAGATGCCCCACCTGCTGATCGCGGGCACCACCGGCGCAGGCAAGTCGGGCTGCATCAACGCGCTGCTGTCCTCGATCCTGCTGCGTGCGGCGCCCGACGAGGTGCGGATGATCCTGGTCGACCCCAAGCGCGTCGAGCTGAACCACTACGAGGCGATCCCGCATCTGCTGACGCCGGTGGTCACCAACATGAAGAACGCCGCGCTGGTGCTGCAGAACGTGGTCCGCGAGATGGAGAGCCGCTACGAGCTGATGGGCGCCGCCAAGGCCCGCAACCTGGTCGAGTGGAATCGCTCGCGGGAGCGCGAAGGGCGCGACCGCATCCCCTACATGCTGGTCGTGATCGACGAGCTGGCCGACCTGATGATGGTCTCGCCGGCCGACGTCGAGGACTCGATCATCCGCCTGGCGCAGAAGTCGCGGGCGGTCGGTATCCACCTGGTGCTGGCCACGCAGAGCCCGCGGGTCGACGTGATCACCGGCATGATCAAGGCCAACGTGCCGTCGCGGATCGCCTTCGCGGTGTCCAGCCAGACCGATTCCCGCGTGATCCTGGACGTCAACGGCGCCGAGGCACTGCTGGGCCAGGGCGACATGCTGTACAAGCCGCTCGGCACCAGCAAGATGCAGCGCGTCCAGGGCGCCTACATCTCGGAGGACGAGATCGGCCGGATCGTCTCGGCCTGCCGCCGCCAGGGCGAGCCGACGTTCGAGGAGGAGCTGCTGGAGCTGCCGTCCGATGTCGAGTCCGAGCAACTGGACGCCGACGAGGACCCGGTGCTGGAGGACGCGATCCGTCTGGTCGCCCAGCACCAGACCGCATCCGTGTCGCTGCTCCAGCGGCGGCTGCGGGTCGGCTACACCCGCGCCGGCCGGCTGATCGACATGCTCGAGCGGCGAGGCATCGTCTCCGGCTACGAGGGGTCGAAGGCCCGCAACGTGCTGATCGCCGAGAGCGACCTGGCCCGGATCCTGGGCGACCCGGCGCCGGTCGAGCCCGATCCCGAGCCGTCGGCCGAGTACACCTTCTAGCGGCCGGCGTTCCACGGCCGTGGCTGCGCGCGGTCGCGCCAACGCCTAGGCTTCGCGGCGATGGCGACGTCCGACGACTGGTACGCCCGCCTGCTCGAGACCAGGCTGCTGGACACGCTGGCGCCTTACGACCCGGTGATCGTCGGGCCCTACCCGCTGGGCCTGCAGACCCCGCACTCCCGGATCGAGGTGGTCTGCCGTGCGGTCGACCTGACGGCCTTCGCGCGCCTTCTGGAGCACACCTATGGCGGCGATGACGACGGCCTGGCCCTGCATCCGGGAGAGCTCGACGGCGAGCCCGCCGTATTCGCGGAGTTCGAGCTCGACGGGCTGCCGCTGGAGGTGAGCGCGCAGGGCCAGCACGTCCACCGCAGGCTGGGCGCGGCGACGCTGGGCATCGTGCGCATGTTCGAGGAGGAGGGCGAGGTCCGCCGCTCGCGGATGGCCGCGGCCGTGCAGCGCGGCGAGGACTGGTTGGAGGCCGCGCTCGACCAGACCGGGCTGACCCGGGCCGGCCTCGAGCAGCTGGCCTCCGCGAATGCCGCGGTCGCACGCCGCGTGCTGGGCGTCCGCCGTCCCGGCCCGCCGCTGCGCCAGTACGTGCTGCCGGTCGTGCTCGGCTTCACCTCCCAGGTGCTGATCGTGCTGGCGCTTGCCGCCCGTGGCACGACCGACCTGCTCGGCGGCATGCTGGTGCTCGAGGCCGCTGTGCTGGGCGCCGTGTTCGGGGCGCGGCTGGGCCTGGCGGCGGCGCTGGGCCCGGTGCTCGCGATCGGCGTGGTGGTGCTGGGAAGCGTTGTGATCGGCAGCGAATCGTGCGGCGGCGATTGCGCGCTGCAGTTCGCCGAGTACGTGTTCGTGGCGGTGCTGGTCGCCAGCGCCTCGGGACTTGCCGGCCTGCTTCGCGATCGCTACTTTCCGCGCGAGGGATAGATAGACTCAGGCCGCGGCCACCCAGGCTGCCCCTTCCACATGTTTGAGATCGGTCGCTCATTACAGGAGGCGCGGGAGCGCAGGCGTCTGTCCTACTCGCAGGTCGAGCAGGACACCAAGATCCGCTCCCGCTACATCAAGGCGCTCGAGGACGAGCAGTTCTCGGTGCTGCCGGGGCCCACCTACACCAAGGGCTTTCTCCGCGCCTACGCCGACTTCCTGGGCCTCGACGGGCAGCTGTTCATCGACGAGTACAACTCGCGGCACTACGACCCGCGGGGCGACGTCGAGCGCGAGATCTACCCGCGCTCCCAGGGCCGCACCGGCCGCCGACGCCGCAAGGAGTCGAACATCGTCATGATCGCGCTGGCGGCCATCGTCGCCGTCTCGGCGATCGTCGTCCTGGGCTTCCAGTCCTCCGGCCACAAGGCCCAGTTCCCGATCCCGCCGGCCAAGACCGACGCCCACACGATCCCCACGACGACCACGCCGTCGACGAAGCAGGACTCCGCCAAGGATCAGCCGGCGAAGAAGGCGAAGCAGCGGCCCACCGCCTTCCGGGTCGCCATCACGGTCAACGGCAACTGCTGGATCACCGCCCACATCGGCTCCCGCACGGGCAAGGCCGCGGTCTCGGTCAAGGGCACCGACCTGTCCAGCTACGAGCTCCAGGCCGGGGTCACCGCCACGGTGCGGACATGGAAGCCGCTCTACCTGAGCTTCGGCGCTCCCGGCTCGATCGAGCTGGTGACCGTCAACGGCAAGCGGGTCAAGCTGCCGTATCTGGCTTCCGGCACCGTGATCAAGGTCACGCGCTCGGGCGCCGCCAGGGCGTGACGCCGCCCCGAGCGGCCGTCCTCTTGACCGGCAACGAGCTGCTCCGCGGCGTGATCGCCGACCGGAACGCCGCGCATCTGGCCGAACGGCTGGAGCGGCTGGGGATGCGCATGGCCCGCGTGCTGGTGGTGGGCGACGAGGTGCCCGACATCGAGGCCGGCCTGCGGGAGCTGCTGGAGGCCGCCGACGTGGTGGTCACCTCCGGCGGGCTGGGGCCCACGCATGACGATCGGACGGTTGAGGCGGTGGCCGCGGTGGCCGGCGTGCCGCTTCGGATGGACGAGGCCATCCTGGGCCGGATCACCGCCTGGACCGACGCCTACGCGGCGCGGAGTGGAACCGACCCCGCGCGCTACGCGACCGGGAACCGCAAGCAGGCCCACATCCCCGAGGGCGCGCAGGTGCTGGGGCTGGCGGGCACCGCTCCGGGGCTGGTGCTCGCGCTGGGCGAGAAGCGCGTGGTGGTGCTGCCGGGCGTGCCGTCCGAGCTTCGGCGGCTGTTCGAGGACGCCCCCGGCCACCCGCTGCTGGCCGGGCTGTTCGCCGGCGCGCACGAGCGCGACCGCTGGGTCACCCGTACTTACGGCATCAGCGAGTCACGGGTCGCCGACCTGTTCGCCGAGGCCGGCGGCGACGCGCCCGGGATCGAGACCAGCATCTGCGCCCGCAACTACGAGATCGAGATCGACGTCCGGGCCGACCCCCAGCGGGCGGATGCCGCAGCGGCGCTGGTCGAGCGGCTGCGCGCGCTGCTCGGCGGCCACGTGTTCGCCACCGACGAGCAGCCGCTGCCGGCGATGGTGCTCGAGCTGGCACGCCGCCGCGGCGTGCGGATCGCCACGGCGGAGTCGTGCACCGGCGGGATGGTGGCCGTGGAGCTGACCTCGGTGCCCGGCAGCTCCGATGTGGTGGCCGGCGGGGCGGTCACCTACTCCGATCAGCTGAAGATCGCCCTGCTGGGCGTGCCCGAGCAACTGCTGGCACGTCACGGGGCGGTCAGCGCGGAGGTGGCCGAGGCGATGGCCGCCGGTGCCCGCCAGCGGCTGGGCGCCGAGGTCGCTGTCGCCGTAACCGGCATCGCCGGCCCGGGAGGAGGCAGCGACGTGAAGCCGGTCGGCCTCGTCCACCTGCACGTGGCGTCGCCGTGGGGCGGGGAGGGCACCCGCATGCAGTGGC
>DATLLX010000151.1:0-7748 GCA_035537595.1 Gaiellales bacterium
CGGCCACCCGGCGTGCGCCGATCGAGGGAAAGGAACCCATTCGTGAGCGACAGAACCCTGCCACGGGGCGTCCGTGGCGTTGTCGGGCTGGCGGTGGCCGCGGTCGGCCTGGCCGTCGCGCCGGCGGCTCTGGCACACGCCCAGGTAAGCCCGGCGGTGGCGAAGTCCGGCGCATCCCAGGAGTACACGCTGCTCGTGCCCAACGAGAAGAGCGGCGGCACGACGATCACCCAGGTCGAGATGGACGTGCCCGACGGGGTCGCGGTGTTCTCTCTGGAGGAGGCGCCCGGCTGGTCGGCGCAGGTCGAGACCAACGGCAGCGGCGAGGAGGCAACGATCCGGCGGGTGACCTGGAGCGGCGGCAGCACGGCCGCCGGGCAACTGGCGGTGTTCCGGTTCGTCGGCGTGCCGTCCGACGGCACGCATGCGATCGACGTCAAGGAGACGTACTCCGATGGCTCGGTGGCGGAGTGGACCGGCGCCGAGGGCAGCGACGAGCCTGCTCCCCGCACCGAGGGCGTGTCGTCGTTCGGGGGCGGGTCGTCCACGCTGGGCATCGTCGCCCTGGCGGTTGCCGGTGTCGCACTGGTGCTCGGCCTGGTCGCCCTGCTCACCGGTAGGGGGCGCTCGCTGACATGACCGCCCGGCGGCTGATCACCGCCCTGATCGGGGTCGCCGCGGTGTGTGCCGCGGCGGCCCCTCCGGCCTTCGCCCATGCGTCGCTGGTGCGTACCGACCCGTCGGCCAGCGCCACCGTCGACCGCTCGCCGAAACGCGTCGTCCTCACCTTCAGCGAGCCGGTGTCCCCCCGGTTTGCGATCGTCTCGGTGACCGATGCCCGGGGCCGCCAGCGTGCGACCGCGCGGCCGGAGCAGGCGGACGGCGACAGCCATGCGGTCTCGGTGCCGGTTCAGACGCTGGAGCCGGGCTGGTACCTGGTCTACTGGCGGGCGATCTCCGCCGACGGGCACCCGGTGCGCGGGGCGTTCACGTTCGCGGTCGGCCCCAACGCCGGCCCGGCACCACAGTTCGTGATCCCCTCGCTCAGCGAGACGGCGGCCACGACGCCGCTGGTCGTCGCCCGCTGGGCGGCCATGCTGACGGTGATGCTGGCGGTCGGCCTGTTCGTGCTCCGCGCCATGGTCGCCCGGCCCGGCGGGGTGCTCGACCCTCCCGCGCTCCGCCGGGTGGAGGCCGGGCTCGCCGGCGCGTCCGTGGCCGCCCTGGTCGCGATCCCGGTGTATCTGCTGCTGGTCACGTCCGAGTTCGCGCTGGAGTCGGCCTGGAACATCGGCTCGCTGGTGCCGCTGGCCCGCTCGTCGTCGCTGGGCAGGGCGCTGGTCGACCTGGAAGCGGTGTTCGCGCTGTTCGCGCTGGCGGCCGGCGCGGCGCTGGCGCTCGATCGGCCCGGCCGGGAGCGGCGGTCGGTTGCCGCGATCCTGGCGCTGATCGGTGCCGGTCTGGCCGGCGGCGCGCTGCTGCTCGTGCCGGGGATCGGCGGGCACCCCGCCCAGACGTCGCCCGCCGCGCTCTCGCTTGCCCTCGACTGGCTGCACCTGCTGGCCGGCTCGATCTGGTTCGGGGGGCTTGCCGGGCTGCTGCTGCTGGCCGGGCGCGGGCCCGGTCGCTGGGCGCTGATGGGCCGGGTCGTGCCCCGGTTCTCGAAGGTGGCGCTGGGCTGCGTCATGCTGCTGGTCGCCAGCGGCACCGGCGCGGCAATCCTCCAGTTGCCGACGGTGTCGTCGCTGTGGCAGACGTCCTACGGCAAGGCGATCCTGGTCAAGGTGGGCCTGCTGCTGGCGGCCGGCATCCTCGGTGGTCTGAACCTGGCGCGGACGACGCCCAGGCTGGGGGCGGCGGCCGTGCGCCGCGACGAGCGGCTGGGCAGCTCGGCGGTGGCGCTCCTGCGGCGCACGGTCAGCGGCGAGGTGGCGCTGGTGGCGGGGATCGTGCTGGCTGCCGCCGTGCTGACGAGCCTGCCGCCGCCGCCCAAGGCGATCGCCGAGGTGGGATCGATCGACGCCCACGTCGGGCCGGGCGCGGTGCGCCGCACCGTCCACCGCGGAGGTTACGAGGTCACGGTCGGCATCGAGCCGAATCGTGCGGCCACCCCCAACGTCTTCGAGGTGCGCCTGTCCCAGGACGGCCGTGGCGTCACCGGCGCCTCGGTGGTGGCGCGGTTCCTGATGCTCGACATGGAGATGGGGACCCTCGCCTACCGGCTGCCCGAGCGCTCGCCCGGGGTCTACGCGCGGACGGCGCCGGCGCTGGTGATGGTCGGCCGCTGGGGCGTCCGCTACGAGATCACGCCGCCCGACGGCCGCCCCTTCGACGTCGTGCTGCTCGACAGGGCGGAGGGCTGAGTGCAGCGCCCCGCGCTGGCCCTGTCAGCCGCCCTGGCCGCCCTGCTGGCCGGGGTGGTCGCCGTCGTCATCGTCGTCCTGCTCGTCCTCCAGGCGACGTGAGCGGACGGCGTCGATGACGAACAGGGAGGCCGACACCAGCACCGCCACGACGGCGACCGTGATCAGCAGCGTTCGCTTGCCCGACCGGCCGTCCGCCGCCGCCGGCGGAGGGGCCGTGGTCGGTCCGTTGTGGACGGCCCCGCCCGGGGCGCCGACCGGCACCGGGGGGAACGATGCCTGCAGCGGGTGGCCGGTGGCGTCACCCAGCGCCCGCACCGCCGCCGTGGCCGCCCGCGTCAGGTCGTCCGGATCCGCGCTCGCCGGGGCCGCCAGCACCTTGAGCGCCGCCAGCTCGCGTTTCAGCTTCGGATGCGTGCGGATGATCTCGGTGGTGCCGTTTCGCTCGACGATCTTGGTGCCGCCGCTGGCGGCGATGCCGTAGCCGTCGGGCATGACGATCAGAAGCCAGCGGTTCTGCTGGGCGAGCTCCTGATCGAGGAATGTCGCGTAGTCCTGCGGCCGGTTGAACAGCGTGCCTACCGAGCCCAGATCGCTTCGCGACTGCACCACCGCCACCTTCAGCGGCAGGCCGGCCTTTTTGGCCGCCGCAACGGCCCCGCCGAGCTCGGACGAGACGTCTGGCGACGGCGTGGCGTAGGGCAGGAACACGGTCTGGAACAGCAGGATGTCGCTGGCCGGATCGCCGTCCGCCCGAGCGCTGGCCGGCAGCGCGGCGAGCGCGATCACCGCGCCGAGCACGGCGATCAGCCGCCGGGAGATCGGAGTCGACACCTGGCTGACGATACCGGCACCGGATGCGCGCGGCGGCCGCCACCCACCCGACCCTCTGGCCTGACTGGAACAACGGGGTCTGACCCCGTTGTTCCGCGCGGGCTGGTCAGGCGGCGCGGCTGGTGCCCCAGCCGGTGACCGGTCCCCGGCCCCAGATCTGCTCGCTGTACGCATGCCGGTCGCAGAAGCTTCCGTGATGGGGAGCAACCGGCTCGCCGCACCAGCAGGTCTCGGCTGCGGCGAGGGTGGAGTCGATCCGGCTGGGCGGCGCGGCCCAGGAACTGCTCGAAGCGATGTGGGGGTGCTCGGAGTTCATACGGGGAACCCTTGCACGCGGGGATGACGGAGTCGGTATGGCCACCACCCGCACGGGGTGCGGAGAGCACCCGGGTTTCGAGCGCCGGCGGGCTCAGGGGTTCCCCCGATGCCAGCCGGCCGGTCGCCGCCTACGGTCGTTTGCAGAGACGATCGAAGGAGGCACTGATGTTGCGCACGCGAAGAACCCGAGGGCCGGCGGCCGCCATCGCCTGCCTGATCGCAGGGCTCGCCCTTGCGGCTCCCGGCACCGCCGCAGCGGCAACCTCGGCGAAGCTGCTGGCCAAGTACCAGCCGGTGACCCGGTTCGCCGATGGCGAGCAGTTCACGCCCACCGCCGTCGAGGAGTTCGTGGCCGACGCCAACCTGGAGCGGCTCGAGGCCGGCGGCTTCGTCGTTGCCGATGCCACGCCCGACGCCTCCAGCCTGCCCACCTCCGCGACCACGGTCTGGCGGCTCAACCAGCGAACCTGCTCGCCGCTTCAGCCGATCGGCGGCCTCGACTGCTATGGGGCCGCGCTCTCGGGCGACGAGCCGAGCATCGTCTACGGCCGGGTCGCCCGCCTGGACGACCGCGTCGTGCTGCAGTACTGGTACTTCTACTACGACGACGTCTACAGCTACCAGGTGCCGCCCACCGATTTCATCTGGCAGGCCCACGAGGGAGACTGGGAGGTCGTGAACGTGGTGCTGTCCGAGGACGAGCAGCCGCTGTTCGTCGGCTACAGCCAGCACTGCACCGGCCAGCGGCGCACCTGGGCGGCCGCCCCCCGCTTCCAGGGCCATCACCCGATCGTCTACGTGGCACTGGGGTCGCACGCCAACTATCCGGATCCCAGCAGCCACGCCATCGCGCCGTCATGCCTGCCGGACCAGGCGATCTCGCTGTTCCAGCAGAGCGGCCTGCCGCTGCCCATCGACCGCACCGGCAGCGCCTCTCAGGCGGGGCCGGCCGCCGCGGGCGGGCCGACCACCCGGATCCGCCGCATCACCGGGCAGACGCCGGCATGGGTCGGCTACCCCGGTGCCTGGGGCGAGCTCGAGGTGTTCCACGCTCCCAGCCCGTTCGGAAGCGTTCCGGCCGGCCTGGGCCCGGTGGGGCCTACCTTCCACAGGGTCTGGCGGCACCCGCTGGTCACGCTGGCGGCATGGCCGAACGGATGACGGGGGCGTGCCTCAGCCCGCGGGGTCGCCGGCCTGCTCGACCTCCGGCACGTGCGAGGGCGGCGGCGCCGTCCATGCGAAGTGGCACGCCGCCAGGTGTTCCGCTCCGGCCGTGCCGGGGGCCAGCGGAGGCGTGTCGACGTGGCAGATGTCCTGGGCGATCGGGCAGCGGGGGTGGAACCGGCATCCCGACGGCGGGTCGATCGGGCTGCCGGGGTCGCCGTGAACGGCCACCGCCTCGGACACCCTGCCCGGCACCAGCCGCGGGACGGCCTGCAGCAGGCCCTGCGTGTAGGGGTGGCGGGGGTTCGAGAACAGCTCGGCGGTGTCGGCCGTCTCGGCGATCCGGCCCAGGTACATGACGGCCACCCGGTCGCAGACGTGCCGGACGACCGCCATGTTGTGGGCGATGAAGAGCATCGTCAGCCCCAGCTTCTCGCGCAGTTCGTCGAGCAGGTTGAGCACCGTCGCCTGCACCGACACATCGAGCGCCGACACCGGCTCGTCGGCGACCAGCAGCTCCGGCTCCAGGGCCAGCGCGCGGGCGATCGACACCCGCTGCCGCTGGCCGCCGGAGAACTGTCGAGGGTGCGCGTCCAGCGAGCGCGGGCCGAGGCCGACCAGGTCGACCAGCTCCCGGCAGCGCTCGTCGACCCGGTTCCGGGGCACCATGGCGTGCACCCGCAGCAGCTCGCTCAGCGTCTGTCGCACGGTCATCCGCGGGTTGAGCGACGAGTAGGGGTCCTGGAACACCATCTGCACCCGCCGACGCTGGGCCCGCTCGCGTTGGGCGCCCAGCTGCTGGCCGGCGTACGAGATCTCGCCCGACGTCGGCTCGTAGAGGCCGACGATGCAGCGGCCCAGGGTCGACTTGCCGCAGCCCGACTCCCCGACCAGGCCCAGCACCTCGCCCCGCTCGATGCGGATGTCGACCCCGTCCACCGCCCGCAGCACCTCGGGGGGCTGACGGCGCAGGCGGCGGCCGACCGAGTTCGAGACCACGAAGTGCATGTGCAGGTCGCGCACCTCGAGCAGCGCCTCAGCCACCCGCGATCACCGGCTCCTCGCGCACGGCCTCTGCGCAGCGGTCGGGATGAATACAGGCCGTCTCGCGGCCGTCCCCGATCGGCACCAGCGGCTTGGGCCCGTGCAGGCAGTCGCTCTGTGCGAACGAACAGCGGGCGGCGAACCGGCAGCCTTCGGGTGGCGACATCAGGTCGGGCGGCGCCCCGGGGATGAAGTCGAGCGAGTCGCGTACCAGGTCGAAGTCGGGCACCGAGCGCAGCAGCCCCAGGGTGTAGGGGTGGCGGGGCTGGTAGAAGACGTCGTGGACGCTGCCAGTCTCGACCACCTGCCCGGCGTACATCACGGCGACGCTCTGGCAGGTCTGGGCCACCACCGCCAGGTCGTGGGTGACGAACACCACGCTCATCCCGAACTCCTCACGGAGTGACAGCAGCAGCTTCAAGATCTGATCCTGGATGGTCACGTCGAGCGCCGTCGTCGGCTCGTCGCAGAGGATCATCGACGGCTCGCAGGAGAGCGCGATCGCGATCATCACCCGCTGGCGCATACCACCCGACAGCTCGTGCGGGTAGGCCTGGGCTCGGCGGTCAGGGTCGGGGATGCCGACCAGCCGCATCAGCTCGAGCGCACGGGCGCCGGCTTTCGACCGGCTGTAGCCGAGGTGGGCGAGCGGGCCTTCCGCGATCTGGTCGCCCACCCGCATCACGGGGTTGAGCGCCGTCATCGGCTCCTGGAAGATCATCGCCACCCGTTTGCCGCGCAGATCCCGCAGCTGTGACGCGCGCAGCGTCGTCAGCTCGGAGCCGTCGAACACGATCTCACCCGAGGTGATGTGGCCGGGCCGCGGCAAGAGCCCCATGATCGCCCGCAGGGTCATGCTCTTGCCCGAGCCGGACTCGCCCACCAGCCCGACCGCCTCGCCGCGGCGGACGGAGAACGAGGCGCCGTCGACCGCACGCACGGTTCCCCGGCTGAGCGGGATCTCGACATGCAGGTCGCGCACATCGAGGATGACGTCGCCGGCCGAGCTCATTCCGGCCTCAGGAGGTCGGCCAGACCGTCGCCCAGCAGCGAGAGCCCGATGCCGGTGACGACCACGGCCAGCCCGGGGATGGTGGACAGCTGCCAGCGGGTGGTGAGGAAATTCTGGCCGTCGGCGATCATGTTCCCCCAGTCGGGCGTCGGCGGCTGCACGCCGATCCCGATGTAGCCGAGCGTGACGATGGCGGCCAGCACCAGCACGATGTCGGACATCGCGAACACGATCGACTGGGTGATCACGTTGGGCAGGATGTGGCGGACGATGATCCGCGAGTCGCGCAGGCCCGCTGCCTGGGCTGCCAACACGTACTCCTGGCGTTTCGCGACCAGGATCTCCGCTCGCACCAGGCGGCAGTACGACACCCACCCGACCAGCGTGATGGCGATGTAGATGCTGCTCTGGCCGGGGCCCAGCGTGAACAGGATGGCCGTGATCAGGATGAGGAAGGGAAAGGCCACCACCACGTTCACGAAGTAGAGGACGATGGTGTCGGTGATCCGGCCGTAGTAGCCGGCCAGGCAGCCCAGCACCGTGCCGATGCAAAAGGGCAGGATCACCGCCAGGAAGCCGATCTTGAGGTCCGTGCGGCCGGCGTAGACGATCCGCGACCACAGGTCACGGCCCAGCTGATCGGTGCCCAGCCAGTGCTCCGACGACGGCCCCTTGAGGATGTTCTTCAGATCCTGATCGGTGGGGGAGTGCGTGGCCACGATCGGCGCGAAGACCGCCATCAGTACCAGCGCGCCGATGATGATCAGGCCGGCGACGAACGAGGGCGTCCGGTACCAGCGCTGCCGGAAGCCACGCGCCGGCCGGTACTCCGGCAGCCCGGCGGCGGGCTCGACCGGTTCGGCGAGGGCGGCCACCTAGAACCGCACCCTGGGGTCGAGGAGGGAGTGGACGACGTCGGTCACCAGGTTGATCAGAACGACCAGGATCGCGAACGTCAACGTCACCGCCTGAACCACGGTGAAGTCGCGCTGCAGGATCCCGTCGATCATCAT
>DATLLX010000152.1:0-14168 GCA_035537595.1 Gaiellales bacterium
AGATCATCATCGTCGTGCTGGCGATCCGCGAGGGCGGCGAGCTGATCGACGTCGCCCGCTACTCGATCATCGGCAGCGTCATGGGCAACGTGTTGCTGATCCTCGGCGCATCGCTGCTGGTGGGCGGACTGCGCCACGGCCGGCAGCGGTTCGACGCCACCGTGGCCGGTGTCAACGCGACGATGCTGGTGCTGGCCACCACCGCACTCACCATTCCCACGCTGTTCTCGATCGTGGGCGGCACCAATCATTCGGACGAGGTGGGGCTCAGCCACGGCGTCGCGATCGTGATGGCGGTGCTGTACGCGGCCTATCTGTACTCGTCCTTCCAGTCGCCGGAGGCAACGGGCGTGGGCGGCGAAGGCGCCCGCTGGTCGACGCGCCTGTCGCTGGTGATGCTGTCGGCCTCGGCAATCGCCACTGGCGTCCTGTCCGAGGTGCTGGTGGGCGCCATCGAGCCGACCATCGAGGAGACAGGGATCTCGACCGTCTTCATCGGCCTGATCGTGGTGCCTCTGATCGGCAACGTGGCGGAGCACTTCGCGGCGGTCAAGATCGCCTGGTCGGGCAAGCTCGACTTCTCGATGGGCATCGCCTTCAACTCCGCGCTTCAGGTGGCGCTGGCGGTGTCCGCGATCGCCGTCCTCGCCGGCCTGCTGTTCGGCCACGAGGTCGTGCTCGATTTCGGCCTGCTTGAGGTGTCGATCCTCTTCGCAGGCGCGCTGATGGCCGGCCTGATCGCGGCCAACGGCAACTCCAACTGGCTGGAGGGCGCGGAGCTGCTGGCGATCTACACCATCGCCGGACTGGTCTTCTGGTACCTCTAGATCCGCCGGTCAGGGGAGGATCGGATAGCTCCGCCCGTTCGTCGCCGGCAGCACCTGCGAGGTCACCCAGGCCGGGGTGATCGTGCGACCCGCCTGGTAGTTGAAAGCCCCGCTGGGCAGCTGGCGGGCGGCCAGGTAGGCCAGCGCCCCGGTGTTCGGCAGCCCGCACTTGATGCGCGCCTGGATTGCCCATGACGTCGACTGGCTGTCCGATCCGCTGCTCGGGTAGAGCGCGTAGCCGTTGTCCGACCGCTGCAGCGAGTGCAGGAAGTCGTATCCGTGGTTCACGGCCTTCCAGGAGCAGGGGACGCCGGCGACCCGCAGCGCCATGATCGCGGCGGCGGTGTCGTTGGAGTCCGGACCCACGCCGGGCGCCCAGCCGTAGCCGCCGTTCGCCCACTGGCGGTGGCGGATGTAGGCCACCGATGCCTGGGGGATCTGTGCCCGGGCGGCCCGCAGGGCGATCACACCCCAGTACGTCGAGTTGGAGTACCGGCCGATGCGGCCGGAGGTGCCGTCGATCTTCCGGCGCAGGGCGCGCACCAGGTTGCGGCCGCCGAACTGCCGGGGGTCGCGGTTGAGGGCGACCGCCGCCAGCACCCCACGGGCCAGCTCGTAGGCGGTCGCCCATCTTCCGGCCCGGTGGGCGAGGAAGTACGCCGGGGTGTGGCCGCCGGTCACCCGCATCAGCCATGGCCGGCGGCCGGACGCGGTGAGCCCCATCACCGACCACTGGGTGAGGCTGACCGACGGCGTCGAGGAGCCGCTCTCGACGATGCCGCCCGAACGCGTCAGGCGCGACCGCAGGTAGTCGCTCCCGGATGCCGCGCCTGCCGGCCCGGCGGCCGCCGCGAGCAGCCCGAGGACGAGCAGTGCCAGTGCGAAGGTGCGTCTCATGTCGGTGCCTCCAGTGGTTCGAACGATGCGTGCAGCCGCCGCGCGTAGCGGTCGACCATGCGGATCAGGGTGGGCCCCGCGATCAGGGCGATGACGACGTTTCCGGCGGCGTGGGCGACGTCGAACGGCAGGCCGGTGACGACGAAGGCTACGAACGACGAGCCGTCGGCGGACTGGCCGAGGGCGCTCCAGGCCCACACGTCCATCAGCCAGTCGAACAGGAACCCCCAGGCGAGGCCGAAGGCGGCCAGTGCCCAGCGGTTCCGCAGCAACGGGCCGATCGCGCCGGCGGTGGCGCCGACCAGGCCCCAGCCGATCATCTGCCACGGCGTCCACGGCCCCTGCCCCAGGAAGGCGTTCGACAGCAGCGCCGTCAGACCGCCCACAGCCATCCCCGCGCGGGGGCCCAGCGCGGCACCGGTGACGGCGGCGGTGATGGTGACCGGCTGGACGTTGGGGATGAACGCGAACAGCACCCGTCCGGCGGTCGCCACCGCCGCCAGCGCGGCGATCAGCGCCAGCTCCTTGCTGCGGTTGGGGCCCCGCTCCACGGCCGCCACGCCCAGCACGATGCAGCCGACGGCCAGCAGCAGCACCAGGCTAGGCATGCAGGCGCTCCCCGGCTGTGGCGCGCAGCCACGCCGCGGCCTCGGATGTTCGCGCGCGGCCGGTGGCGAGCCCCACCTGGCTGACGAAGAATGCGCCCTCCGACAGTACGCTCCGCGGCGCCGCGTCGGCCAGCACGCGGCCGCGGGCGATGGTCGTGACCAGGTCGCAGGCCTCAGCGGCGAAGTCGGCGTCGTGGGTGACCAGGCCGACGGCGGTGCCATCGGCGGCGAGCGAGCGCAGCAGGTCGGCCAGCGCGAGCTTCCTGAGGCCGTCCATTCCCCGAGTGGGCTCGTCCAGCAGCAACGCGGCCGGCCGGCCGACCGTCACCGACGCGATCGCCAGCCGCTGTCGCTCGCCGCTCGAGAGGTCGTGGGGATGCCGCCCGGCGACACCCGCCAGCCCGAACCGCTCGAGCTCGTCGGAGACCCGCCGCCGCCGCTCGGCGGCCGGGATGTGCGCCAGCTCGAGGGCGTGCGCCACCTCCTCGCCGACCGTCTCCCGCAGCAGGTGGTGCGCGGGGTTCTGACTCACGTACCCGGAGCGGCCGGATGTGTGCACACGGCCCTTCCGCGGCTCGAGCAGGCCGGCGGCGACCAGTGCGAGCGTGGTCTTCCCGGCCCCGTTCTCGCCCATCACCGCCGTGATCGCGCCGGCCCGCAGCGTCGCCGTGACGTCCCGCAGCGCGTCGGCCTGCCCCCGCCGTGCCCACACCCGCTCCAGCCGGACGGCCACATCGCCGGCCGGGCCGGCCACCGCCTGCGGCTCCGCGCGCGCTCCCAGCAGCCGCTTTGCCTCGCGCACCGTCAGCGGCAGCTCCTGCCGTCCGGAGGCGATGAACGCCTGAGTCACCGGCGGCAGCAGCCAGGGCGCGTCGCGGGCCAGCCGCCGGGCGGCCTCGGGCGGCGTCCCGCTGAACGAGACCCTGCCGGAATCCATCACCACCACCCGATCGGCCTCGCCGAACAGTCTCCCGGTGCGGTGCTCGGCCAGCACCGTGGTCACGCCGCGGTCGCGGTTGATCCGGGTGACCAGCGCCAGCAGCTCCTCCGCGGCGACCGGGTCGAGCTGGCTGGTCGGCTCGTCGAGCAGCAGCAGCGGCTGGCCCATCGCCAGCACGGAGGCGATCGCCACCCGCTGCTGCTCTCCGCCCGACAGGCTTCCCGTCGAGCGGTCGGCCAGGCCGGTGGCGCCCACGGCCATCAGCGCCTCCTCCGCGCGGGCCTCGATCCGTCCCGCCTCGGTGGCCAGGCTCTCGAGGCCGAAGGCCACCTCGCTGACGACGCCCTCGGCGACCAGCTGGGCCTCCGGGTCCTGGAACACGAGCCCGGCGGCGCGGGCCAGCTCACCCGGCCGGTGCTCTCGGGTGTCCAGCCCGCCGACGATCACCCGCCCCGCCAGCCGGCCACCGTGGAAGTGGGGCACCAGGCCGAGCGCGGCCCGCAGCAGCGTCGATTTGCCGCAGCCGGACTCTCCCAGCAGCAGCACCAGCTCGCCCGGCTCGACGTCCAGGCTCAGCCGGTCGAGCGCCGCTCGGGCCCCGCCCGGGTAGCTGTAGCTGACGTCCTGAAAGCTCAGCGCGGCCATCGAACCGCCCCCACGGCCAGGCCGCCCAGCGCGACCACCGCCACCGCCAGCCCCACCCCGGCACCGCTCAGCGGGTCGTCCAGAAGGTCGTAGTAGGCGTACGGCGCCGCGCCGGCAAGCACTGCCGCGACCAGCCCGGCCAGCGCCACGCCGGCGCCGAGCAGCACCCGCTCGCGGGTGTCGGTGCGCCGCGCCGGGCGGGCGGTGCGCGGCCCGCCCCCGTAGCCTCGCGCCTCCATCGCCTCCGCCAGGGCCAGCGAGCGTTCCAGCGAGAGCGAGACCAGCGGTGCCACCAGCTCGGTGGCGGTGCGTCGTCGGCGCAGCTCGACGCCCCTCCCCCGGGCCGCCAGCACGATGCCGGCGGCGTCGCGCTCGAGCGTGGGCAGGAGCCGCGCGCCCAGCGAGCCGATCATCGCCGAGCGCGGTGCGACGCGGGCGACGTCTCGGGCCAGCATGTCGCCGTCGACGAGACGGATGAAGGCGCTGACGGCCAGCGCGGAGCCGATGATGCGAAGCGCGGCGGCCGCCCCGAAGGCCAGCTCCTCCGCCGTCACCTCGGAATCGAGCAAGGGGATGTCCGGACCCCGCCACAACGGGGTCAGCCCCTGCAGGCCGACGAACGGGTTGATGGCGACCACCAGCCCGCCGGCAAGCACGGCGAACCAGATGTACGGCGCATGCGGAGGGGGCGCCGCCAGCAGCAGGAACAGCGAGCTTAGCGCCACCGCGGCCAGGATCAGCGGGTGGTCGGCTGTCACCGCCAGCAGCAGCAGCGCCCCGCAGGGAAGCGCTGCGGGCAGCGGCTTCACGGCTGTCCCCCGGCCGCCGTCACCCGGCCGCCGGCATCCAGCGCCACGGCGTAGGTGTGCTCGATCTGCGCCGGGTCGGTGGCCAGTGTCTTCGCGGCAGCACAGGCCGCCGGCTGGTCGCGGCCGGCCACCAGCAGCTGGAAGGAGCGGCCGGGTATCCCCTCGGGCGAGCGGGCAACGATCACCGCCGCTGCCGTAGGCGCCGGTCGCCAGCCGCCGGCGCCGTTGTAGATCTCCACCTGGCCGTCCGTCACCCTCACCGTCAATCCGCCACCCCGCCAGTCGGCAAGCACGGCGGACTGCTGGGCGAAGGTGGTCACCGACACCGAATACGCGCCGTCGCCGCCGATCCGGGCGCCCTGCTGCTGCAGCGCGGCGCGGATCCGCGCCGCGCAGCCGGGCCCCTCGACCTTCACAGTCGGCGAATGCCCCTCGAATCCGTGGACGAACGGCTCTGGCCAGGCGCCGATCACGGCCGGGATCGCCATGAAGTCGCGCCAGTACCGATAGTCCCACCACTCCCGGTCGCCCGGGTGCAGATCCATGTCGGCCGCACCCACCCCGGGATCGATCCCGTTCACGTAGTACAGCCAGTCGTGCTGCTGCGATTTCGAGCCCTCCAGGCCATCGATCGTGGTCACGAACCGCCCCCCGTAGGCGGTGCCGACGTCGGCCGACCGGCGCAGGGCGTTCAGCGCCGACTGGCCGGGGGCTGCCCGCGCGGTCGTCAGCTGCGCCGCGCCGAAGTCGCGAGTGACGATGACGGTGGCCGCAGCCGGGCCGTCAGGAGGGGCCGATGCCGCCTCCTGACCGCACCCGGCTGCGACCAGGGCGAGCGCTACGACGTAGACGCGCGCACCCACACCGTTCTCGATCGGATCGTGCCCTGCTTGGTCGCCCGCACCGCGTAGCGGCCCGGCTTTCCCAGCCGGATCGTCGCGTGCCCGGTGGCGTCGGTCTTGGTGCCGACCCCGTTCACCCACACCCAGGCGTTCGCGGCCGCCGACCGCGTGCCCAGATCGTCGAACTGCGCCACGTCGATGATCACCTTCTCGCCGACCGTCGGCGTGCGATCGCTGGTGCCGATGCCGAGCGTCGGATTGGTGGCGAACTCCGAGTCGAAGGTCGAGTAGTAGACCAGCACCCGGTCACCCGAGCCGACGGTCTTCGCCCCCGAGCCGACGCCGAGCAGCTTCTGGTTCACCTTCGTGAACCACCCGGCCGTGTTGGGCGGCGTGACCCGGTTGATCGACAGCAGGTAGAAGCCCGTCCAGCCGCCGCCGAAGGTGTCGAACCAGCCCAGCTTGAGCGGGAACGGCTTGAGGCGTGATGCCCGCACCAGCGCGCCCAGCGCGGTGTGCTTGGTGGTGGTGTGCACCGCGCCCGTGTTGTCGCGGAGCGAGCCCGTGGCCGGGCGGACGGTGCCCTGGTAGATGGTGGCCTTCGGGCCTTCGACCCGAATTCCGGCCGCCAGGGCCGGTGGAGCCATGGTCGCGGCGAGCGCGACCGTCACCGCCGAAGCGGTGATGATGCGACGAAGGCGAATGGTCGCCAACGCGTCCTCCTATCCTCGAGAGGCCTGTATGCGTCTCCGCCGGGGCAGGTCTTCTGGCTCGGGCGCGCTTCCCGGGAAACCCGGGTCGCCCGACTTGCCTTCCCGGCCTCATCGGCCAGTGGCTGCCTCTCGGCACGTCGCGCGAACGCCCTCACAGCGGCGGGACCGCACCGGATTTGCACCGGTTTCCCTCGCCCCCTGCGGGGCGGCTACTGTAGCACGCCGCCGCGTGCCCCGGCGTGCCGGCGGTACCCTTCCCCGGTGGTTCGGATCGCCCTTGCCTGCGCGCTCTATCTGGCCGTGGTGCTGGCCTGGGCTGCCGTCCGCCTGGACGACGGCTCGTCGCCGTCGATGACCACCGGCTGGGCGATCGCGGTGGTCGGCGTCCATGTGCTGGCCGGCGGCATCGCCCCGCGCTGGCCGCTGCTCGGCCTGCCGCCGGTCGCCGCCGCGCTCGCCGTGCCGCTGGGCGGGCCCTCGCACGGCGAGGTCGCGGCGGCGCTGGTGATGCTCTACTGGGCGCCGGTGGCGATGGTGCTGATCGCGGTCGGCATCGCGGCGGTGCGGTACGTGCCGCCGCTGCTTCGCACCCGTCAGGTCTGAGCCGCCGCTGCCCGCGGCGCGCCGATCCGCTCCAGCACCCACAGGGCGCCCGGCTTGCTGAGCGGTTCGTTGAGGTTCCCGCACTTCGGCGACTGGACGCAGGAGGGGCAGCCGTTCTCGCACGGACACTCGCGCAGCAGCGCCTCCGTGCGCGCGACCCAGCTCTCGAACAGCTCGTAGCCTCGGCGAGCGATGCCGGCGCCCCCCGGGTGGCCGTCGTACACGAACACGGTCGGTGCCAGGGTCTGAGGGTGCAGATCGATGGAAAGGCCGCCGATGTCGCCCCGGTCCGCCGTTGCCAGCAGCGGCAACAGACCGATCATGGCGTGCTCGGCGGCATGCAGCGATCCCAGCAGCTCACGCGGCTCGGGCACCTGCTCGGGCACGTACCAGACCGCCTCGGTGACGAACCGCCGTTCGGGCATGTCCAGCGCCACCACGTCGATCGGCTGGTGGTCGGAGAGCCGCTTGCGCTGGTAGCCGATCACCTGCTCGCAGACCTCGATCCGCCCGAACCGCAGCGCGGCGCCTGCCACCTGCCGTTCCAGCTCCGCCTCCAGGATGCGGGTCGAGGAGAGCTTCTTCGGCTGCGTGTAATAGTCGCCCGTGAAGGGCTCGACCAGCGCCACCCGGGTGACGTCGAGAGCGGAGACAGCGTACTGCTCGCCCAGATGGAGGTAGATCGCTCCCTCGTGGACGGTGGAGTCGGCGCGGGCCGAATCGACGAGGCCCAGCAGCGTCCCGGTCAGCGCCTCGATCACCGCCACCGCGTCGGGCGAGGCGCTGCGAAGGCCGACCCGGGCGGCGGGATGGTCGGTTCCCCGGTAGGCAAGCCCGGCCGGAGTGCGGACGAGCTCCGGCAGCGACTCGGCCAGCTCCAGCGACCCGGGGCCGAAGTGCCGCTCGTCGTCGGCGGTCAGCGGCTGCTCGGCGGCGGCACAGCGCAGATGCGCGGCCAGCACCACCGGATTGCCGGGATTGCTGACGGCCGCCTCGGGCGAGCGCTCCAGCAGCTCGTCGGCGTGACGCGCGAAGTACTGGTCGAGCTGGTCGTCGCCTGCCACCAGCATCCCCAGGCCCAGACCCCGGCGGCCCGCGCGGCCCCACTGCTGGCGGAGCGAGGCCATGCCGCCGGGAAACCCGACCGTGATCGCGCAGTCGAGCAGGCCGATGTCGACGCCCAGCTCGAGTGCGCTGGTGGCGACCACGCCCAGCAGGTCGCCCCCGGCCAGCCGCCGCTCGATGTCACGCCGCTGTTCGGGCGTGTAGCCGGCACGGTAGGGCGAGATCCGGCCGGCCAGCTGAGGCGCGTTCAGCCGCAGGCCCTCTCGCGCATACCGGTAGACGAGCTCGCATGCCCGCCGCGACTTGGCGAAGACGATGGTGCGCTGAGCCCGCGCCACCATCCCCACCAGCAGCGTGGCCGCCTCGCCCAGCGTGCTGGCGCGCACGCCCAGGTCGGCGTCCAGCAGCGGCGGATTCCAGACCACCACCTCACGATCGGCCGCCGGCGACCCGTCGTCGTCGATCACCCGCACCGGCCCGCCGGCCAGGGTCGCTCCCGCCTGGCCCGGGTTGGCGATGGTGGCCGAGGCGAGCAGGAAGCGGGGCGCGGCGCCGTAGCGGGCGGCCAGCCGCCGCAGGCGCGCCAGCACGTTGGCCACATGCGAGCCGAACACGCCCCGGTAGGCGTGCGCCTCATCGACCACCACGTAGCGCAGCTGGGCGAAGGTCTCGGCCCACACGCCGTGACCGGGCAGGATGCCGACGTGCAGCATGTCCGGGTTGGTCAGCACCAGATTCGCCCATTCACGCACCTGCCGCCGCTCGCGGTCGGGCGTGTCGCCGTCGTAGATCGCAACCCGGGCGTTGGGCGCGCCCAGCGCCAGCAGCGACCGGGCCTGATCCTGGGCCAGCGCCTTGGTCGGATACAGATACAGCGTGCGGGCCCGGCGGTCGCGGGCCACGGCGTCGAGCACCGGCAGATTGAATGCCAGCGACTTCCCGCTGGCGGTGCCGGTGACCACCATGGCGCCGCCGGCCTTCGCCGCCGACCACATCTCCGCCTGGTGCGAGTACAGGCGCTCCACGCCGGCCGATCGCAGGCGCGCGGCCAGGTCGGGCTCGAGGTCGCCCGGCAGCGGCGCCTCGCGCACGGAGCGCCCTGGCATCACCGCCCGGTGCACCAGCTGCTCGCCGTCCGGCGGCCGGCCCAGCGCGAGCACCGGCTCCCAGGGCGCGATCACGGCCGCGGCGAGGCGGGGTAGCACCCCAGGTACGACAGCTCCGCCACGCTGGCCTCGAGCTCGCGCAGCGCCGCAGCCACGTTGGGGTCGAGCGGATGCCCCTCGAGGTCGGCATAGAACTGGTAGTTCCAGGGCCGGCCCTGGATCGGCCGTGACTGCAGCGAGGTCATGTTCACGCCCAGCCGGCCCAGCGGCTCGATCGCGTCGTGCAGCGCCCCCGGGTGGTGGTGGGTGACGAAGCGCACCGCCACGCGCCATTCGCGCTGGCCGTCGCGGTCGATCCTGGTGTGCGGGGCGACCGCCACAAACCGGGTGAAGTTCTGCGCATGGTCGGAGACGTCGTTCAGGAGTACCGCCAGGCCGAGCCGCTCCGCCAACCCGCGGGACGAGATCGCGGCCTGACGGGGATCGCCGGTCTCCGACACCCGGCGAGCCGCCGCCGCCGTGCTGGGCGCCACCTCGGGGAGCGTGTCCGGCAGCGACGACAGGAACCGCCGGCACTGGGTGAGCGCCATCGGGTGCGAGTGGATGCGGGTCAGCGCGTCGATGTTCGTGTTGGCCAGTCCGACCAGCACGTGGGGCACCGGCAGCACCGCCTCGTCCACGATCGAGAGCGGGGCGTGGGCCAGCACGTCGTAGGTCTCCGGCACCACCCCGGCCAGCGAGTTCTCGATCGGGAGCACGCCGCGGTGCGCCTCACCCCGGGTGACCGCGCGCACCACGTCGGGGATCGAGTGGCAGGGCGCCAGCTCCGCGTCGGGATACAGCGCCACGGCCGCCTCCGAGGCGTACGCCCCCTCCTCTCCGAAATGTGCCACGGTCTCGCGCATGTTCTCCTCCAGAAACGACAAAAGGCCCCCGGTCTCCCGGAGGCCTCGAAAAGCGTTCGGCATCTCGCCCGGCGCTCTCAGCGGCCTCCCTGCCGGGTAAACGCGAAGCCAAAGAGGGCGGGGCGGTACATTGCAGGCCATGCTACCAGAGGACGAGCTGGTCGACCTGATCGCCAGGGCGGCCGGCAGCAGCCGCGAGGTGCTGGTCGGCATCGGTGACGACGCGGCCGTCCTGGCGGGCGGGCTGGTGGCATCCACGGACATCCTGGTGGATGGCGTGCACTTCGACAGCAGCCGCATGGACGCCCGGGCGATCGGGCACCGGGCGGCCGCCGCGAACCTGTCGGACATGGCCGCGATGGGCGCCCGGCCGCTGTGCCTGCTGGCCGCTGTCGGGCTACCCGGGGAATTCGCCGGCGTCGGCGAGTTGGCCGAGGGTCTGGCCTCCCATGGGGTTCCGGTGGCCGGCGGCGACCTGTCCCGGGCCCCTCTGCTGGTCGTCTCCGTGACGGCGCTCGGCCGGGCCGAGCGGCCGGTGCTGAGGTCGGGCGGGAGGCCGGGAGACCTGCTCGTGGTCAGCGGCCCACTGGGCGGGCAGGCGGCGGCGGGGTACACCCTGCCGATCACCCCGCGGCTCGCCGAGGGCGCCGCTCTGGCACGATTCGCCACCGCGATGATCGACATCTCCGACGGCATAGCGACCGATGCCCGGCGGCTGGCTGATGCGTCGGGGGCCGGTGCCCTGGTGCGGCTGGGCGACCTGCCCCGCGCGGCGGGGGCCACGGTCGAGCAGGCGGCGGCCGGCGGCGAGGACTACGAGCTGCTGGCGGCGGTGCCGCCGGGCGCATCGTTGCCTGGATGGGCGACGGTGATCGGCCGCCTCCGCGAGCAGCCGGGGCTGGTGCTGGTCGACCCCACCGGCGCCCACCGCCCCGACCTGGTCGGCTACGACCACTTCGCGTGATCGGAGTGCTGGGCGGCCTGATCGCCGCCCTCGCCTGGGGATCGTCGACTGTGGTGGCGTCGCGCTCGACCCGGATGATCGGCTCGCAGCAGGCGCTGGCCTACGTGCTGATCTGCGGCACCGCGCTGACCGTCCCGCTGGCGCTCGCCGTGGACGGCATCCCTTCAGAGGCGGGAGCCAGAGCCTGGGCGTGGGCGGTGCTGGGCGGCTTCGCGTCGGTCGGCGGGCTGTCGATGATGTACCGCGCGCTTCGGATCGGCAAGGTCGGTGTCGTGTCGCCGGTGGCCTCGACCGAGGGCGCGCTGGCGGCGGTGTTCGCGATCGCGCTCGGCGAGAACGTGACCGTCGCCATCGGCATCGCCCTGCTGGTGGTGGCGGTCGGCGTGGTGGTGGTCACCTTTCACGCCAGCCTGGCCGACGTTCACCTGCGGCCGGTGCTCTACGCCCTGTTCGCCGCCTCGATGTTCGGGGTCGGCCTGGTTGCCAGCGCCAGGGCGGGAGATGGCCTGGGCGCCTTCTGGACGATCCTCGTCGCCCGCATCGTCGGCCTCGGCTTTCTGGTCGCTCCGCTGGCCGTCCGCGGCCTCCTGCCCAGCCCCGGCCGGGCGCTGCGGCTGGTCGCCTACTCGGGCATCGCCGAGGTGGTCGGGTTCGCCGCCTATATCGTGGGGGCGCAGCACGGCATCGCCGTCGCCGCCGTGCTGGCGGCGCAGTTCGCCGCCGTCGCCACGCTGCTGTCCTTCTTCGCGTTCGACGAGCGGCTCACGCGGCGGCAGCTGCTGGGCGTGGTCGTCATCCTCGCAGGCGTGACGGCGGTGGCAGCGTTGAGGGCCTAGGGCGCGGCGTCGGCGGCCGCTGGCCGTGGCCGGCTAGGCGAGCCAGGTCGAGAGCTCGTCCTCGAGGCGGCGGCGGGGCACCGCGCCGATCAGCTTCTTCTGCACCTCGCCGCCCTTGAAGACCAGCAGGGTCGGGATCGACAGGATGTCGAAGCGGGTGGCGGTCTCCTGGTTGTCGTCGACGTTCATCTTCGTGAACTTGACGCGGCCCTGATGCTGCACGGCGAGCTCGTCGAGGATCGGCTCCATGACGCGGCAAGGCCCGCACCAGGGCGCCCAGAAGTCGACGACGACGGCGGTGTCCGCCCCTTCGACCTCCGTCTGGAAGTTGCTGTCCGTGACCTCGACCATCGATTCGCTCACTGTGCTCGGACCTCCTTGAGAAAATGTCGCGTGAGTATATCCGCGGCCCTGGATCAGGCCGTGATGGTGACCGGCGTGCCGACGTAGACCATCTCGAACAGCCGCTCGACATCGGGAATCGCCATCCGGATGCAGCCGTGGGAGACGCTGTACCCGATCGATGCCGGGTCATTCGTGCCGTGGATTCCGACGCTCGGCCAGGAGAGGCCGATCCACCGTGTTCCCAGCGGGTTGTCGGGCCCCGGCGGGATGGGCAGGGCACCCTTCGCCCAATCCGAGTTCGGCGGCACCCAGGTCGGGTCGACGACCTTGACGATCACGTGGCCGTCGCCGGTCGGGGTGGGATATGCGGACTGCCCGACGGCGACCCCGAAGTGGAGCGTCGGCTTGCCCGCCCGGTACAGCGTCAGCGAATGGGCGGACTGGTCGATCACGATCCTGGTCGTCATGGCGCCGATCGTGTCGACGCCGGCGATGCCGTCGACGGGCATCGAGCGCTGCGACTGGAACGTCATCACCGCCCGGACGGTCTTCGCGTTGTAGATGCCGGTGACCGGCTTCTTGGGCAGCAGGTCGAGGTCGCGCAGCTGCCGCTGCAGGTCCCTCACGTCCTTCCCCCGGGCACCGGGCCAGAGCACCGCGGCGCCCAGCCGCTCGGTCGAGTCGACGAGCAGGCGCGTGGTCTTGGTGGCGACGTTCCCGGCCTCGTCGGTGGCCCTGATCCGCAGCCAGTGGACGCCTTCGGCGAGCGGCCGCGAGGGCTTGGTGCCCAGGGTAAAGCGGCGGTTGTCGAGGGTCACGGCCGTCCTCACGGGCGAGGAGTCGGTGACCGTGCCCCGCACGGTTGGCAGCGCCCGCTTGAGCACGCCCCTGGTGACCAGGGAGATCGTCGGTGCCGTGGCGTCCACCCGCAGCCGGCCCGAGGTGCTGCGACTGTTGCCGGCCGGGTCACGGGCGGTCAGCTCCAGCGGGTAGGTGCCGTCCGGGATGTCCATCTCCACGGTGAACAGTCCGTCGTCACGTGCGGTCGCCGTGGCCCGCACTCCGCCGGCGGTCGCGTTCACGACCGCACCCGGTTCGGTCTTGCCCTGCAGGGTGACCGCGTTCCAGCGGATATAGCCGTCGATCGGCGTCTGCAGGGTCAGGCGCGGCACCTTGGTGTCGACGGAGAACGACCAGCTGCGGTGCATCTCGCCGCCGAACAGGCCGTTCGCCTTGGCTCGCACCTTAACTCGGTGCTTGCCGTCGGCCAGGGGCACGCCCTCGACGACGATCCGGTTGCCCTGGAGGGTCGCGTTGTCATTGACAGCAACACCATCGATCCAGACCCGGTAGCTGCCGATCGCGCCGCCGTTGCCGACATCGATGGCCAACGTCGGGGAGCGGTCGCGCGTCCAGCCGCCGGCGCCGGGCGTGGCGTCTCCCAGCTTGGGGCTGCCGGCGTAGGACACGCCCACCCACACCGCGCCGCCGGCAAGCATCGCCGTGAGGACGAGCGCGGCTGCGATCATCGCTTTGGTATGGCGCGAACGTGCTCTGTCCATTGCCACCGTTAGGGTACCAGCGAGGCCCGCCGGTCCCGGGCCGCCGGCTCGTCCAGTCGACCGCGCAGCGAGCGCAGCCGCAGCCACGGCACCTTCCACACCGCCTCGAGCACGATGTGGCGGCTCATCTTCGACTCGCCGTCCGTGCGGTCGGAGAAGGTGATCGGCACCTCGACGACCCGCCCGCCCATGCGGATCGTCCGGTACGTGAGCTCGATCTGGAACGCATAGCCGTTGGCGTGGACGCGCTCGAGGTCGAGTCGCTCCAGCACCCAGCGACGGAAGCACTTGTAGCCGCCGGTCAGGTCGCGCACGCCGACGCCGAGGATGGCCTGGGCGTAAAGACATCCGCCCCGGGAGATCACTCGCCTCGAGAGCGGCCAGCCCGCGACCCCTCCTCCGGCGACGTATCGGGAGCCCAGCACCAGATCGGCGTCCCGGCTGGCGGCCAGCAGGCCGGGCAGCGCACCGGGCGGGTGCGAGAGGTCGGAGTCCATCTCG
>DATLLX010000153.1:0-2212 GCA_035537595.1 Gaiellales bacterium
AGCCAGCGGCGACCGCCGCCTGCCGCTCCTCGTCGTCGCGCGGCCAGAGCTTGCCCTGGAACTGCCCGCCCAGGCACTTGAACGCGGCCGCCGAGAGCACGCCCTCGGGGGTGCCGCCGATCCCCCACAGCAGGTCGACGCCGGTGTCGGGGCTGGCCGCCATCAGGGCGCCGGAGACGTCGCCGTGGGGGATGAACCGGATGCGGGTGCCGACCGCCCGGATCCGCTTGACCATCTCCTCGTGGCGAGGCCGGTCGAGGATCACCACCATCAGATCGCGGGGCCGCACCCGCTTGGCCGTGGCGATCACGTCCAGCGTCTCCTCGATCGGCGCGTCCAGGTTGATCTCCTCGTCCACCTCGGGGCCGCAGGCCAGCTTCTCCATGTACACGCACGGCCCGGGGTCGAACATCGTGCCCCGCTCGGAGGCGGCCACCACGGCCAGCGCGTTCGGCTGGCCGCGGGCGCACAGGTCGGTGCCCTCCAGCGGATCGACGGCGATGTCCACCGCCACGCCCTCGCCGGTGCCGATCTTCTCGCCGTTGAACAGCATCGGCGCCTCGTCCTTCTCGCCCTCGCCGATGATCACGATCCCGTCCATCGGGACGGTGTCGAGCACGACCCGCATCGCGTCCACCGCCGCCTGGTCGGCGGCGATCTTGTCGCCCGACCCCACCCAGCGGGCGGCGGCCATGGCGGCGGCCTCGGTGACGCGCACCAACTCGAGCGCGAGGTTGCGGTCCGGTGCTTGCGGCATGTGGATCCTCCCCGACGGTTGGACGCCGGGGAGGATACCCAGGTTCAGGCCGGCGCCAGCGCGAGCTCCTCGACCAGCTCGTAGGTCGCGTCGAGGCCCACGCGGTCGATGAACGGCTCGATCGTGCGCAGCATCTGCTCGTAGCCCGGGCGCGCGGCCGCGCGGCCGGCCTCGAGGTCGTCCGACCGGATGATGCCGAGCTGGATCAGCTCGTCGCCGTTGGTCATGGCCAGCACCCGCACCGTCCCCGGCGGCGGATCCTGGTCGGCGAACGTCTCCATCATCATGCGCTGGTACTCATCGTGGCTGCCCGGCTTGAGGAACCGCTGGGTCAGCGGCACCGCCGTCTGCGACCCGGTCGGCCGGCCGGTCAGCTCGTAGCGCACGTCGTAGACGCCCTCGGCCAGCACCTCGGCCACGTGCTGCGCCATCCGCTCCTGCCGCCTCCGCTCGGCGTCCGATTCGCGCAGGTGGGCGATGGCCGCGGAGTCGTCCTCGAACAGCCCGAAGCTGATGATCTCGTCCGGGTCGTTCGGGTTGCGCAGGTGGTAGGCCCTGGTCAGCCCGGCCGGAATCTCATCCGGCTCCCACGCCCTGCGGAAGTCCTCCCAGGCGCCGGGCTTCAGCCGTCGTGCGGTCAGGAACACCTTCATCGCTGACCCCTTGTGCTGTTTGCCGCTAGTCAGGCTACGCCCGCACGAGCCGACTTGCAAGGACGGTGATCGCATCCCGGTCGTGGAGGTACTCCAGCCACCGCTGGGGCACCGCGCCCAGCCCAAACCGGGCCCCGGCCAGGGCGCCGGTGGCGGCGGCGTTGGTGTCGGCGTCGCCGCCCAGGTTGGCCGCCGAGACCACCGCCTCCTCGAAGCTCTGGGCGCCCAGCCCGCAGGCGAAGGCGACCCGGGCGGCGGTCAGCACGTGGCCGATCTGGCGCTGGACGAGCTCGGTCAGCTCGGCCGGCGACACCGCCGCCGCGGCCGCCAGCTCGTGCTCCAGCTCCGAGCGCGGCTTGGGCGGCCGCTTGCCCCGGATCAGAGCGGCGGCGGTGAGGTTGAAGAAGGCGCAGACGTCGCCCACCAGCGGGTCGGCGTGGGTGAGCGAGCTCTCGGCCCGCGAGATCCAGCGGATCTCGCCCTCGTGGCGGCGGTAGCGGATCGCGATCGGCACGGTGCGGGCCAGCGGCTCGTTGCCGGCGCCCTCGTCCAGGTAGACGCGGGCGGCCAGCCGCGCCTCGGCCGGGGTGCGGGCCCGCAGCAGGGCCCGGCCGACGGCCACCGGCAGGTCCTTGGGCGCACTCCGGGCCCAGATCACGTAGCGGGCCAGCAGGTCGCTCTCGTCGTAGCCCTCGCGGTCGGCCAGGCTGTCGGCCAGCAGCAGCATCATGGCCGTGTCGTCGGTCCACTCGCCCAGCTCCCAGGTCGGGGAGGCCACCAGGTCGCGCAGGGCGCCGCCGTA
>DATLLX010000154.1:0-10680 GCA_035537595.1 Gaiellales bacterium
GATCTCGACCGCGCCCAGCGCATCGCAGATCCGCCCGGCCTCATCCTCGCCGATCAGCCCCTGGCGGGCGAGCATCCGCACGTGCACGGCGCTCGCCCGCAGGTCGTAGGGCAGCAGCCTGCGATCGATCGCAAGCGACGCGGTGAAGTCAAGGACGATGGGGTCGAGGCCGCCCTTCAGGCGGCCGGCCCACAGCGGGTCGGTCACACCTCGACTGTATCGGCTGCGGCGTTGGCCGCAGCCCAGGTCTTCGTCGACAGCGACCAGACGTGGATGAACCCGGCCGCCGCCCCGTGCTGGAAGGCGTCGCCCTCCTCGTAGGTGGCCAGAGAGTGGTCGTAGAGGGACGCCTCGGCCTTGCGGCCGATCACGGTGCAGCCGCCGCGGTACAGCTTGACCCGGGCGACCCCGGTCACGGCCCCGGTGGTCTGGGCCATGAACGCCTGCAGCGCCGCCCGCAGCGGGGAGAACCAGAGGCCGTTGTAGACCAGCGTCGCGTACTGGAGGGCGAGCTGCTGCTTGGTGTGGGCAAGGTCACGCTCAGCGACCAGCTCCTCGACGCCGGCGTAGGCGGCCAGCAGCAGCGCCGCCGCCGGGACCTCATAGATCTCGCGGCTCTTGATGCCCACCAGCCGGTTCTCGATCATGTCCAGCCTGCCCACGCCGTGAGCCCCGGCGATGGCGGCAGCGCGCCCAATCAGGGCAGGCAGCGGCAGCGCCTCGCCGTCGATCGCCACCGGCACGCCCTGCTCGAACGCGATCTCGACCACCTGCGGCGCCGCCAGCGCCTTCTCCGCGGTCATCGTCAACGCGAACGCGGCGTCGGGCGGCGCTGCCCAGGGATCCTCGAGCGGCCCGGCCTCGATCGACCGGCCCCACAGGTTCTGGTCGACCGAGTACGCGGCGCCGGACTTGACGGGCACCTCGATGCCGTGCTGGGCGGCGTATGCGATCTCCTGCTCGCGCGTCATGCCCCAGTCGCGGACCGGCGCCAGCACCGCCAGCGCCGGAGCCAGCGCCGCAACGGCGGTCTCGAACCGCACCTGGTCGTTGCCCTTGCCGGTGCAGCCATGGGCCACGGCGGAGGCGCCGTGCTCGGCTGCCACGGCCACCAGGTGCTTGGCGATCAGCGGCCGCGACAGGGCCGAGACCAGCGGGTAGCGGCCCTCGTACAGCGCCCCGGCCTGGAGGATGGGCAGCACATACTCGGCCGCGAACTCCGCGCGGGCGTCGACGATCACGACCTCGGCCGCGCCGGCCTGCAGCGCCCGCGCAGTGGTCTGCTCGGTGTCGATGCCCTGGCCGACGTCGACCAGCAGGGCGACGACGTCGGCCGAGTATTCGTCGGCCAGCCAGCGCAGGGCGACGGAGGTGTCGAGGCCTCCCGAGTATGCGAGAACGATGGTGTCCTTCACGTCTGGTGCTCCTTCTTCAGCCGCTCGATGAGCGTGATCAGGTCATGTCCGGTGCTCGGCTCCCGGGCCACCAGCGCGATCGTGTCGTCGCCGGCGATGGTGCCGATGATCTCGGGGAGGGAGGCGTTGTCGAAGGCGATCGCGACCGGGTGCGCGTTGGCCGGTCCCGTGCGCAGCACGAGCAGGTTGCCCGACGCCTCCATGGTACGGACGAGGCCCAGGGCGAGCACGACCTGGCCCAGCGGATCGCCGGGCGGGTCGGCCTCTTCGGGCAGGGCATACACCAGCCGGCCGTGGCGGCGCACCCGCATCACGCCCAGCCGGTCGAGGTCGCGCGAGATGGTGGCCTGCGTGACGTCGACGCCGCGGGTCTCCAGCAGCCGCTGCAGCTGCAGCTGTGTCGACACCTCGTTCTCGTCCAGCAGCTCGGTGATCAGGTGTTGGCGGTCGTTCATGCGGTCACCATCGTTTCAGCTCCGATCCAGACTCTCCACACGCCGTGCGCGAGCGCGGCGGTGCCGGCGTTCAGCTTGGGGATCATGCCTCCGGTGACGTGGCCGCCGTCGATCAGCGCCGGCGCCTGGTCGGCGGTGATCCGCCGGATCACCCGGCCGTCGGCGCCCAGCACGCCCGGGACGTCGGACAGGAACACCAGCTCCGAGGCCCCGGCCGCCGCGGCGACGGCGGCCGCGGCGTGGTCGCCGTTCACGTTCAGGCCACCGGCCAGCGGCGAGATCACCGGCACCGTCCCCGCCGCCAGCAGCTCGCCGACGGCGGCCGTGTCGACGCGCGACACCCGGCCGACCAGCCCCAGCCGGCGGTCGTCATGGGGGACGCCATCGAGCGCCCCGAACAGTCCCTGGGCGGCGATGCCGGCCCCGGCCAGCTCGGCCACCAGGCGGGCGTTGACCTCGGCCAGCGCCTGGTCGACGACGGCCAGCACAGCCGCGTCGGTCAACCGCTGGCCGGCCAGGAACCGCGGCTCGATGCCGATCGCCCGGCAACGCTCGGAGATCTGAGGCCCGGCCCCATGGACGACCACCACCTGGCGTCCGGCGCGCCGCAGGTCGGCGATCTTCGGCGCCGCACCGGCGGCCGCTCCGCCCACCTTGACGACCGAGATCACGAGGTCACCCCGGCGTTGAAGCTGACGTAGCCGGGCGAGAGGTCGGAGGCGATCACGGTCGCGCTTCCCGCCCCCAGGCCGAGGTCGATGGCCACGGCCACCTCGCCGTCGGCCAGCTCCGCGGCGGCCGCCGGCTCGCTGCCGGCGACGCCGGCGCCGGCGTCGACGATCGGAACGCCGCCGATCGAGACCGCCACCCGGTCGGGGTCGAGATGCACCCCGGCGGCGCCGAGGGCGGCCAGGATCCGGCCCCAGTTGGGGTCGGCCCCATGCAGCGCGCACTTGACCAGGACGTTCTCGGCTACCGCCCGCGCCGCCTGCCGCGCCTCGCCGTCGGAGATCGCGCCGGACACGGTGTAGGTGCAGACCCGGGTGGCCCCCTCGCCGTCACGGACGACCTGCTTGGCCAGGTCGAGCGCCAGCTCGGCCACCGCCCCGGTCAGCAGCCGGCCGGCCCGGCCGGTGTCGGCGGTCACGCCCGAGGCGCCGTTTGCCAGGATGAAGACGCAGTCGTTGGTGCTGGTGCAACCGTCGACGGAGATCGCGTTGAACGACCCCGCCATCGCCTCCCGCAGCAGCCGCCGCAGCCGGGGCGCCGGCACCGCGGCGTCGGTGGTGATCTGCGCCAGCGTGGTCGCCATGTCCGGCCGGATCATGCCGGCGCCCTTGGCCATGCCGCCGATCCGCGCCTCGGTGCCCTCGATCCTGACCGACGACTCCGCCAGCTTGGCGAAGGCATCGGTGGTGCGGATCGCGTCGGCCGCCTCCCGGCCCAGGCCGGCGTCCATCTCGGCGCCCGCCTCGTGGATGCCGGCGACGACATCGGCGATCGGCAGCGGCCGCCCGATCACCCCGGTGGATGCGACCAGCACCTGCGCCCGGGGGACGCCCAGAGCCTCGGATGCCGCCTCGACCATCGTCCAGGCATCCCGCCGTCCGGCGGCGCCCGTACAGGCGTTGGCACAGCCTGCGTTGGTCACGATGGCCCGCGCGGCGCCCGCATTCACCTGCGCCCGGCTGACGGTGACCGGCGCAGCGACCACCCGGTTGGTGGTGAACACGCCGGCGGCCGTTGCCGGGACGGCTGAGGCGACCAGGGCGATGTCGGGCTTGCCGCTGCGCTTCATGCCGCAGGAGGCGCGGCCGGCGGCGAACCCGCGGGGATGGCAAACGCCGGCGCCGCCCCCGGTGGCGGGGGGCAGCGCGGCCGCCTCCGGCCGGGGCAGCGGAGTCACAGCCACAGGCCCTCCGCGGGCAGGCCGGCCGTCTCGTCGAATCCCAGCATCAGGTTGGCGTTCTGCACCGCCTGCCCGGCGGCGCCCTTGACCAGGTTGTCGATCGCGGCGGCCGCGATCACCGTCTGGCGGGGCTCGTCGACCCACACCGCCACCTGGCAGCCGTTTCCGCCGCGGGCGGTCTGCGTCCGCGGCATCTCGACCTGCTGGACGAACGGATCGTCCGCGTAGTGGTCGTCGTACAGGGCGGTCGCCGCCTGCTGGTCGAAGGCCCGGGCCAGCCGCCCGTACGCGGTCACCAGCAGCCCCCGGGTGAACGGCGCCAGATGCGGGGTGAAGGTGACGGTCACCGGGGCGCCGTGAAGCGCCGTCAGCTCGGACTCGATCTCGGCCTGGTGATGGTGGCCAACCGGCGCGTAGGGCGCGATCCCCTCCGCCGCCTGGCAGAAGCTGTTCGACTCGGTCAGCCTTTTGCCCGCACCGGAGACGCCGGACTTGCCGTCGACGACCACGTGCGGGTGGATCACCCCCTCGGACACCAGCGGTGCCAGGGCGAGGATCGCGGCGGTGGCATAGCAGCCCGGGTTCGCCACGGCCGCCGATCCGGCGATGGCATCGCGATGCAGCTCGGGCAGTCCGTAGGTCCACTCGAACCGCATGTCGGCGGACAGGTCCACGACCGGCACACGCGCACCGGCCAGCTCCCGACCGAGCTCGCTGGAGGCGCCATGGGGTAACGCCAGGAATGCGAGATCGCACTGAGCCAGTGCGCGTGTGTCGGCCGTGCACGCTGTTCCGCGCAGCCGGGGATGGGCCGCCAGCAGCCGCTGCAGCTCGCGCCCGGCATAGCCGGTCGAGCCGGCGATGCCGGCGGTCGCGAGCGCGTGTGGGGCGGCAACGACCATCTGCATGATTATACGGCAGCGGTGTGAAAATATGCAAGAGCCACCCGTCGTACCACCGCCCGCGCCACGGGTAGCATCCCCCCGGTGGCGACCCGCACACTCATCGTCGGCTGGGACGGCGCCGACTGGGACATCCTCGATCCGCTGCTCGAGCAGGGCGACCTCCCCCACCTCGCCTCGCTGATCGGCCGCGGCAGCCGGGGCGTGTCCCGCTCGTGCCTGCCCTCCCACTCCTGGGCGGCCTGGCCCACGTTTCTGACCGGCCGCGACCCGGCCGGGCACGGAGTCTTCGACATCCTCGAGTACCGCCCGGGTGCGAACCGGCGGATGCCGGTCTCGTGGCGATCCATCCTCGCGCCCACCTGGCCGCAGCGCCTGTCGGACGCCAACCGGACGACGCTGCTGGTGAACGTGCCGCTGACCTATCCGCCGCCCCAGATCATCGGCGTCGCCATCGCCGGCGGCGTGATCCCGCAGGGCAGCACCTTCAGCCATCCGGCCGAGGTCGGCCCCGCACTCGGCTGGCCGATCAACGGCGGCTCCTGGACGACCTTCCGCCACCGGCCGCTCGACCTGCTGGCCGACGTCGAGCGCGTCACCGAGCGCCGCGCCGCAGCCATGAAGCGGCTGATGGACGAGCAGCCGTGGGATGTCGCCTGCATGGTGTTCGTGTCTCCCGACCGGATGCAGCACTGCCTGCTCGAGTACGTGCATCCGGGGCACCCGCGGCACGCGGAGGTCGCGGGCGGCGAGGTCGCCGATCGGGTGCGCAGCGTGTACCGGCTGCTCGACCGCGAGCTGGGCGCTCTGCTCGAGCGCACCGGCCCGGACGACCTGGTGATGCTGATGTCAGACCACGGCCACCAGCCGTGCACGCGGGCGCTGAACATGAACCGCGTGCTCGAGCACCTCGGCGTCCTCACCCTGGGCCGGGGATCGGGCCTGGTCTCGCTGCTGGCGTGGGGCCGGCTGCGGTCGATCGCCCGCAGGGTCTACGACCGCCTGGGGCTGCACGGCAAGGTAGCCGTGCCGACGCCGCCGATCGACTGGTCGAAGACGGTCGCCTACACGAGCGTCACCTCCACCGGGGAAGGCGTCTCGATCGCGCTGGCAGGCCGCGAGCCCGAGGGCACGGTGGCTCCCGAGGACTACGAGCGCGTGCGGGACGAGGTCGCCGCCAAGCTGCTCGCCTTCACCGACCCCGCGACCGGGCAGCGGCCGATCGGCGCGGTGCGAAAGAAGGAAGAGGTGCTGTCCGGCCCCTATCTCGACCGGGCGCCCGACCTGCTGCTGGAGGCCGCGCCGCTCTACAGCCTGACCCACGCCCGCCAGATGGTCGAGGAGGCCGACTGGCTCTCGGGCGACCACCGCCCGGAGGGGGTCTACGTGATGGCCGGCCCCGGCATCGAGCCCGGCCGGGGGCCGGAGATCTCGCTGGCCGACTTCGCCGGCCGGATCGTCGCTGCCGCCGGCCTGGAGCCGGACGCCGACTGGAGCCGCACGGCGGAGGCCGAGCCGGTCTCGGTGTTCACCGAGGACGAGGAGCGCGAGGTCGAAGAGCGGCTGCGCGGGCTGGGCTATCTGGAGTGACGGCCGGGGCGGAACAACGGGGTCTGACCCTTCCGCCGGCAGGTCAGGCGGCGGTGACGCCGGCGCCGACCGGGCAGGAGACACCGGTGCCGCCGATCCCGCAGTAGCCGTTGGGCACCTTGTGCAGGTACTGCTGGTGGTAGTCCTCGGCCGGGTAGTAGGGCCCGGCCTCGGCGATCTCGGTCGTGATCTGGCCGCGGCCGTTGGCCGTCAGCGCCGTCTGGTAGGCGTCTCGAGTGGCGATCGCAGCGTCGCGCTGCTCCGGCGTGCGCCAGTAGATCGCCGACCGGTACTGGGTGCCGGCGTCGTTGCCCTGCCGCATGCCCTGGGTGGGATCGTGGCCCTCCCAGAAGATCCGCAGCACGTCGGCCGCCGACAGCTTGTCGGTCTCGTAGGCGACCAGCACCACCTCGGCGTGCCCGGTCTTGCCCGAGCAGACCTCACGGTAGGTGGGGTTCCTGGTGTGGCCGCCGGCATAGCCGACCGAGGTCGTCCACACGCCCGGCGTCTGCCAGAAGATCCGCTCGGCGCCCCAGAAGCAGCCCATGCCCACCAGCAGGTAGTCGACGCCGTCGGGGAACGGCGGCAGCAGCGGTCGCCCGAGCACCTCGTGCAGCTCGGGCACGGGGATCGGCTCGTCGCGGCCCGGCAGGGCCTCGTCGGCGGTGGGGATCGAGCTGTGCTTGGTGCGAAAAAGGTTCATCGACACTCCCGGGGAGAAATGGCCGTACACCGAATGGTACGTCCACGGGGAAGTGCCGGTTTGGAGGGCGCGCTGGGCCGGCGTACGGGGGCCTCGGGGAGGGGAAGGCCGCTACGCGGTACGCCGGCCGGCGCCGGGTGAACCTGTCACGAGAGATGCCGCGTGCCGACGGGATACCAGCCGCGCGAGTCGTCCTTGCGCGAGTCGGCTCCGTCGAATGCCATCGCGAACCAGATGATGGCGATGACCGTGGCGAAGATGATGATTTCCACCGTCTCGATCCTTTCGGGTCGGCCTCCGGGATGGAGGCACTCCCCCACTATCGGCATCCGGGCGGCGAACCGCAGTGGAGCTATCCCCACCACCGCTGGGTGCTGGCAGGTGTCCTGCGGCGTGGCCGACCGCGCTCTGGGACAGAATCCCGCGCATGACCGACCAGCGAACCCTGCTCTCGGGCACGGCCGTCAACGTCGCCGGCCTGGTGGCGGGGGTGGTTGCCGCCTACGGCGTCCAGGTGCTGGTCGGCCGGCAGCTGGGCGCCGGCGGCCTGGGCCTGGTCACCGTGGCCGTGCAGGTCGCGTTCGTTGCCGCGGCCGGCAGCCGGTTCGGCATGGATCTGGCCTCGGTGCGCGAGGTGGCGATCGGCGTCGGCGTCGGCGGCACCGGCCACCTGCGCTCACTGGTCCACCGCTGCGCCCTGATCGCCGGCGCGGCCAGCATCGTCGTGGCCGGGCTGGTGGCGGCGCTCTCGCCGCTGACCGGCGGCAACCAGGCCACGGTTGCGGTGGCCGCGGTCTCCGTCCCCTTCGCGGCAGTCGCCAACACCTACCTGGGCGCAACCCGTGGCCTGAAGCAGATGACGCCGACTCTGTGGGTGTTCTGGATCGGCCAGCCGCTGGCCTGGATCGCGGCCGCGGTGGTCGTGCTGGCCGCAGGCGGGCATGCCGAGGGTGTCGTCCTCGCCTACGACGCCTCCTGGGCGGTCGCGGCCGTCGCCGCCCGATCGCTGTGGCGGCGGGCGTCGGCGGGAATGGGCGACCTCCCGGCAAGCCGCGACGCGGTGTCGGCCGCCATCCGCTTCGGCCTCCCCCGCGCCCCGTCGGCGCTGCTCGCCCAGGCGCTCTTCTGGATCGACCTGTGGGTGCTCGACATCTATGCCGGGCGGGCCGAGGTGGGAACGTACGCGGCTGTCAGTCGGCTGGCGCAGGTGATCCTGCTCTTCCTGACCTCCGTCAACCTGCTGTTCGCGCCCTTCGCCGCCGACCTCCACGCGCGCGGGCAGCGGGATCAGCTGGACGCCCTGTTCAAGGCGGCCACGCGCTGGGCGCTGGCGGCCACCCTGCCGGTGGCGATCGTCCTGGCGGTGGCGCCCGAGCAGGCGCTGCGAGCGTTCGGGCCGGACTTCACCGGCGGTGACTCGGCGCTGCGGATCATGCTGGTCGGGCAGCTGATCAACGTCGCCACCGGCAGCGTCGGTTTCGTGCTGATCATGGTCGGCCGCACCGGCCTCGACCTGCTCGACAACGCCCTCGGGGTGCTGCTGCTGGCGGCCCTGGCGGCGCCGCTCGCCGACAGCCACGGCATGGAGGGAGCCGCCCTCGCCGCGGCCGCGTCATTCGCCGCCGTCAACCTGCTGCGCCTGGCCCAGGTACGGACGGTGGTCGGCGTGCAGCCGTTCGACGCCGGCTACCTGCGGCTGGCGGTCCCGGCCGCGGGCTGCGCCGCCGCCGCGCTTGTGGCGCACGGCGCCGCGGGCGGGTCGAGCTGGTGGGCAGACCTGGCCGCCACCACCGCGGCCGGCATGCTGGCGTACGTGGTGCTGCTGCCGGCCGGGCTCCCGGCAGCCGATCGCTCGGCCCTTCAGCGGGCGACGCGCAGGATCACGAACCGCCTGCCCCGATAGACCTCCCGCAGCATCGGATCCTCCAGCAGCTGCGGCAGCACATCGGACTGCGTCTGCCGGTCGACGAGCACGTAGTCGACGTCGCGGCGCCTGAGGATGTCGTCGCGCATCTGCTGCGAGGAGGCGGGGTCGAAGAACGCGGCCCCGTCCTGGCGGCGGCGCTCGGTGTCGATCCGCGGCTCGGCCCGCGTCCGCGCCTCGGGCATGGCGACCGCGTACACCGGCGCCTCCCCGACCAGCTCGTACACCCGGTGCTCTTCGCCGAGCACGGTGGGCATCGGGTGTGACCGGGCGGCGAACCATCGCACCACCTGGGGGCTGAGCTCGACGACCAGGTCGGGCCGGGCCGGGCGGTGCGGCCCGGCCTGCGCCTCATCGATCACGTGCTCGGCCCCGAAGCGCACCGGACCGACCAGCGTGGCTGCGACCAGCGCCGCCGCTGCCAGCGCCGACCCTCGCTCGATCGATCGCCGCGGCTCGCGCACCAGGCAGGCCAGCGCAACCAGCAGCCCGGCGACGACGACGTAGGACGCCGGCTCGCGCCAGAACTCCTGCGTGTCTCGCAGCTGGTAGAGCACGGCGGCCAGGCCGACCGCCACCGGGTACGACCAGCGGCCCAGCAGACGCGCGCCGACCAGTGCCGCCGCCGCCAGCGCCACCGGCCACGGGATCACCTGCCAGAAGCGGTGGAACTGCCCCATCCCCACGGTCAGCATCGCCGCCGTGCTGAGACCGGGCAGCAGCAGCAGCGCCATCGGGCCGAGCAGCGCCCCGGCCGCCGGCAGCGTCCGCCGGTAGCGCACCAGCAGGCCCAGCACGGCGATCGCGACCAGCACGTAGCCGCGGCCGAACACCGGCGCCCAGGGGTACATCAGGTACGCACGCGCGCCGTGATGGATGAACTCGTCGGAGTGAGTGATGATCGCCCGTCGCTCGCCGCCGCGGACGGCGACCAGCCAGATCCATCCGGCCACCAGCACCGAGCCCGCGGTCGAGACCGCCAGGGCCACCACCGCCGCCCGGGCCACGGCCATGTGAGCCCGCCAGGTGGCGACGGTGATGCCGGCCATGATGGCCAGGCAGGGGATCGCGTAGGTGGGATGCACGAGCGCGATCGCCATCACCACCAGCCCGGCGGCGTAGGCTCCGATCAGCACGCCCCGGACGGCTGCCAGGAACAGCAGCACGGCGGCCGGCGTCAGCACGTAGAACGAGAACGGCGGCGGCTGGTTGATCTGCATGATCAGGCCGTTGATCAGCGTGCACATGTCCCAGGCGGCGGGGACGGCGGCGAGATAGCCGGCCACCCTCCAGCCGGTCACCGACGAGGCGACGGCGGCCACGCCGAGGATGGCGGCCACGCCGCACAGCGGCCCGAGATGGATGAAGGCCTGGGCAGCGTCCACGCCGGCGGCGCGGGCGATGCCGGCCCAGGCCGCGTGCAGCAGCGGGAACGCATACCCGGCGTGCGGCGCGCCGTGCTCGAAGGACGAGATGCCGGTCAGCGTCAGGCCGTCGACGGCATCGATCTTGCGCATCCGCCCGACGTGGAACAGGGCGTCGCCGACCACTCCCGTCGACAGCCGCCAGGTGACGAACCCGAACGCGACCGACGCAGCCAGTCCGGCGGCCAGCTCGCCCAGCGGCACCGGCTCCAGCGCCAGCGGCCGCCTCAGCGCCGCCACGGCTGCGGCCCAGCCGGCCGCCACCGCCATCGCCAGCACCGCGCCGAACGGCAGCTGCAGCAGGAACCCGACCGCCAGCGCCGGCGTCCACATCACCAGCCCCAGCGCAAGGCAGACC
>DATLLX010000155.1:0-2279 GCA_035537595.1 Gaiellales bacterium
GATGTCCTCGCGCTCCATCGCCTTTGGCACCACCACGCTGTCGAGGTCGCTGCCAATCTGCGACGGCGCCAGCTGTGGCAGCCGCGCCTCGCGGCTCACGGCATAGACGCCGCCGTGCCACAGCTCGACCCCGGCCAGGGCGCCGTGCTCGTGGGCCTTCTCGGTCATCATCTGCAGCGCCCGCACGTCCTCCGAGTCCCACAGCCGGGCCGAGACGTAGGGCGACTCGTCGGAGTCCTGGCTGATCGAGCAGTACTCGGTGCACACCGCCGCCCAGCCGCCCTCGGCCTTCATGCCCCGGAACGCCGCCTGCGTCCATGGCTTCTCGACCCCGAAGCCGGTGCAGTGCGGCACCTGGTAGAAGCGGTTGCGCAGCGTCTTGGGGCCGATCCGGACGGGCTCGAAGAGCACGTCGTGACGGGCCCCCCTCACAGGCCGTCTCCGATCTCGTCGCGGCGCCGGGCCATGTATTCCTGCAGCTGCTCGTCGATGGCGGGGTCGATACCGGGATCCTGGTAGCTCTCGAGCAGCCCCTTCCACACTGCCGTGGCGGCCTGCTCGGTGGTCAGCGAGCCCTGCTTCTCCCAGGTCACGTAGGCCTGCGAGCGGAACAGCGGGCTCATGAACAGCCAGTCCCGGAAGTGGGCCAGCGTGTGCGGCGAGGCCAGGAACATGCCGCCCGGCCCCTCCTCGCGCACCGCGTCCAGCGCGAAGTGCTCCTCGTCGATCGCGATGCCCTCGTCGATCATCGTGAACATGCGCAGCAGCTCGATGTCGAGCACGAACTTCTCGTACGACGCGGTCAGCCCGCCCTCGAGCCAGCCGGCGGCGTGCATCACCAGGTCGCAGCCGGCCAGCATGGTGGCCCACAGCGTCATCGTGGACTCGGCCGCCGCGGCCGCGTCGAGCGTGTTGGAGGAGCACAGCGCCCCGCCACCGCGCAGCGGCACTCCGTAGCGACGCGCCAGCTGGCCGCCGGCGATGGTGCCCAGCACCGACTCCGGGGTACCGAAGGCCGGGCCGCCGGTGCGCATATCGACCGCGGTGAAGAACGAGCCGAACAGGCACGGCGTCCGCGGCCGGATGGCCTGGATCAGGGCGATGCCGCTGAGGGCCTCCGCCACCTGCAACGCCAGACCCGATGCCACTGTCAGCGGCGCCGTCGCCCCCGCCAGCAGGAACGGCGTCACCGCCACGGGCTGGCCGGCTCGCGCCCACTCGAACAGGGCGTCGGCCATCAGGTGGTCCCAGACCAGCGGGCTGTTCGGGTTGACGACGCCGATCAGCACCGGGCTCCGCTCGATCTCGTCCAGCCCACCGCAGGCGATCGCCGCCAGCTCGACGGCGTCTCGGGCCTTCGGCCCCGAGGTGCCGTAACAGATGTACGGCTTGTCCGACCAGCGCAGGATCGAGTAGTCCATGTCCATGTGGCGGGTGTGCTCGGACAGATCGCTCGACTCGGTGACGCCGCTCTGGTGGCACGTGAGCAGGTCGGCGGCGTGGGTCATCTTCACCAGCTCGACGTGGTCGGAGTAGGTGCCGTCGCGGCGGCCGCGCTCGAGGTCGGAGCAGAACGGCGAGCCGCCGACCGGCGTGAACACCGGTCGCCCGTCGCCGAACGACACCGTCCGCTCGGGATTTCGGCCGCGCAGCGTGAACCGGGCCGGCGTCAGCCCCACCATCTCCATCACGAACTCGCGATCCCAGCGCACCCGCTCGCCGTCGATCGACTGGCCGTGCGAGGCCAGCAGCTCGAGCGCCCCGGCGTGGCGGACGTCGGTGCCGATCTCCTCGAGCACGGTCATCGCCCGCTCGTGGATCTCGTCGAGCTGCTCCTCCGAGAGGACGCCGCCCTGCAGGTTGAACATCGACATCACGGCTGCCTCCGGGTCGCGGGGTCGCTCGCGGCCGACTGTACCGGAGTCCGAAAGCCGGCTCCCGGAGAAGCCGCCGGTGGCATATGCTCGACGCGGGCAGCACCAAGCCAAAGGGGGGTTCGTCGTGCTTCTGCGTCGTCGTGCGATCGTGATCGCAGTCGTGATCCTGTCGGCCGGGCCGGCAGCCGGCTATGCCTGGGCGGCGCGAACCACGCCCGCAGGCTGGGGGATCACGCCTGCCGGGCGGCTGATCCTGAACCCGACGCCCGACGGCGCCGGCCTGCCCGGGCCGTGGGCGGTCAAGATCTCGCCCGACGGCCGGTGGGCGCTGGTCACCTCCAGCGGCAGCGCGACCAAGCGGGAGACCGTGGAGATGTACGACATCGGCAGCGGCGCCCGCAC
>DATLLX010000156.1:0-2573 GCA_035537595.1 Gaiellales bacterium
CGCCGGCGTCATCGCCACCTCGCGCCCGGACAGCGGCATCGACATCTACATGGGCAGCGGCGGCGCGCCCGAGGGCGTGCTGGCGGCCGCCGCCCTGCGCTGCATCGGCGGCCAGTTCCAGGGCCGCCTGATGTTCCGCAGCGACGAGGAGCGCGCCCGCGCCCGCAAGATGGGCGTCGAAGACCTCGATCGCATCTACAACATGGAGGATCTGGCGCAGGGCGACGTGATGTTCGCAGCGACCGGCGTCACCGATGGCACGATGCTCAAAGGCGTGCGTCGGCGCGGCAATCATGTCTACACCCAGTCGATCGTGATGCGCTCGCGGACCGGCACGGTGCGGATCATCGAGGCCGAGCACAACCTCCCGGTCAAGGGTGGGGTGGTGCCACACTTTCCGGGTTGAGCGGCCTCAGCTGTCCAGCCGGTAGGTGCGGATCGCGGTCTCCCGGTACAGCCCGCGCAGTTCCGCCTCGCTGCAGCCGGCGGTGATCTCGTCCAGGATCGCGACCCATTCCGGATATTGGTGGGTCAGCTCCGACACGGTCCAGTCGCTGCCGTACATGACCCGGTCGAACCCGAAGCACTCCAACACGTGCGCGACGTAGGGCCGGACCTGCTCGCGCCGCCAGTGCTGGTGGTCGGCCTCGGTGATCACGCCGGACAGCTTGCAGACGACGTTGGGCAGGCGCGCCAGCTCGCGCAGCTGGCTCTGCCACGGCTCGACCAGCCCGTGCTTGATGCCGGGCTTGCCGATGTGGTCGAGCACGAACTTCACCTCGGGGCACCGCCTCGCGAGCTCGATCGCGAACACGAGACCCCAGTGCTTGAGGCAGATGTCGAAGGTCAGTCCGTGCTTGGGGAGGAGGCGCAGCCCATCGAGAAAATCTGGGGCAAGGCAGATGCTCGGATCGGCCTCGCCCTCGATCAGCCGCCGGATGCCGCGCAGGGAGCGGTACTGCAGCAGCCGCTCCAGATCGGCCTCCACCGCGGCGCCCATCTCCAGCGGCGCGTGGGCGACCATCCCCGCTAGCCGCGGATCCTTGTCGGCCAGCTCCTGCACCCAGGCCGCTTCCGCGAAATGCAGCCCTTGGTCGACCGCGACCTCCGCGAACACCAGCCGGTCGACCACGACCTCGGCGCGGCAGCGGTCGAAATCGCCGAGGTCGAAACGCCGGTCGATCTTGGGCACCCCCCGCAGCCAGCTGTAGCGCAGCCAGCTCGGGTCGTAGAGATGGACGTGGCTGTCGACGATCGGGAAGCTTGGCATGCTCCGCTCCTGTGCCGTCCCTGCATGGCGACGGGATGCTAAGCGCCGGGTCGGCGGCGTGCTAGAGCCCGCTTGGCATCGGGCGGAGGATGGATGGAAGTCGAGCGCAGCGTTCTCGGGCGGAGCTGGCGGCTGCGGGATTGCGACGCGGCCCACGCGCTGGCGATCAGCCAGCAGCACGGCGTGCCCGAGCTGGTCGGCCGGGTGCTGGCCGGGCGCGGCATCGGGCCGGCCGAGGCCGCCGCCTTCCTGAGCCCGCGCCTCAAGGACTGGCTGCCTGACCCCTCCCACCTGCACGACCTCGACCGCGCCGCCGAGCGCGTCGCTCTGGCCATCACCGGCGGTGAGCGGATCGGCGTGATCGGCGACTACGACGTCGATGGCGCCACCTCCACCGCGCTGCTCGCGCGCTATCTGCGGGCGCTGGGCGTCCCCGTCGAGATCCTGATCCCCGACCGGATGCAGGACGGTTACGGCCCCAACGCCCGGCTGCTCGACGAGCTGGCGCGGCGCGGCTGCGGGCTCGTGGTGACGCTGGACACCGGCACCACGGCGTTCGAGCCCTTGGCCCATGCGGCCGCGATCGGGCTCGAGGTGATCGTGATCGATCATCATGCCGCCGAGGCGCGGCTGCCGCCGGCCTTGGCCGTGGTCAACCCGAACCGACTCGACCAGACGAGCCCGCTCCGGCATCTGGCGGCAGTCGGCGTCACCTTCATGGTGCTGGTCGGGGTCACGCGCACCCTTCGCGCACAGGGCGCTTTCGCCGCGCGCCCCGAGCCGCCGCTGCTGTCCTGGCTCGATCTGGTCGGGCTCGGCACCGTCTGCGACGTGGTCCCGCTCACCGGCCTGAACCGCGCCTTCGTCCATCAAGGCCTTAAGGTCGCACGCGCCGCCGGCCTGCCCGGCATGGCGGCACTCGCCACCGCCGCCGGTCTCACCGCGATCACCGACGCCCGCCAGTTCGGCTTCGCGCTCGGCCCCCGCATCAACGCCGGCGGCCGGATCGGCTGTTCCGACCTCGGGGCCCGCCTGCTCACCACGGATTCTGCCGCGGAAGCGGCCGACCTCGCGGCCCAGCTGCACGCGCTCAACGGCGAGCGCCAGACCGTCGAGCGCGGCCTGATCGATGCGGCGCAGCACGCGGTCGACCCCCAACTCGCCCGGGACTTGCCGGTGCTCATGGCCGCCGGCAACGGCTGGCGACGATGCCGACGGGATCGCGAAGGGCTCAGCGCGCTCGATCCGCGGCTTCGATCTCGGTGCGGCGGTAATCGCCGCCCGCCAGCGGGGCCTGCTGCAG
>DATLLX010000157.1:0-18867 GCA_035537595.1 Gaiellales bacterium
TCTCGGAGCCATCGACCTGGTGCGGGTGACGAAAGAGCACACGGTCCGTGACATCACCGTGGCAGCGGCCGACGCCACCCGCGCGAACGAGCCCGGCCCGGAGGGGATCTCGATGCGCAGTGTGAGGCTGTACGACGCCGAAGGGGTGCGGCCTGCCATGTGGACGCGGAGCGTATCGAAACCCGCTTTCGGGGCACGATGCTCTGGTCGACTCGCAGCAGGCCGGTGCCCGGGGTCGGTGCCGGAACCGCGCCGCCTCCGATGATCTAGGCTCTTGCGTGTGGCGACGAAGCAGGTCAAGCCCTCCGACCTGGACCTGAACGACGAGCCCGCGAAGGCCGCGGATGTGTTCCTGGTGGATGGCAACGGGCTGGCCTACCGGGCGTTCTACGCGCTGCCCGAAGAGCTTCAAACGGTCGAGGGCCAGCCGACGAACGCCCTGCTGGGGATGGCCAACATGCTGTTCAAGCTGCTGGTCGACTACCGCCCCAAGACGGTGCTGGTGGCGTGGGACGAGCGGCCCGAGGCGAGGATCGCGCTCTCGCCCGACTACAAGGCGGGGCGGAAGCCGACGCCGGAGCTGCTGAAGGCGCAGCAGCCGTACTTCTCGCCGATCGTCGAGGCATTCGGCTACACGAACTTCCGCGTCGACGGCAAGGAGGCGGACGACGTGATCGGGACGCTGTCCCGGATCGCGGAGGACGCAGGCCACCGCGTGTGCGTGGTCTCGACCGATCGCGACGCCTTCCAGCTGGCATCCGACAACGTCTGCATCATGATGACTCCGCGTGGGGTGGCCGACGTCGTCGTCTACACGCCCGACCGGATCCGCCAGCGCTACGGCATCGGCCCCGACCTGATCCCCGACTTCATCGGCCTCAAGGGCGACACCTCGGACAACATCCCCGGGGTGCCGGGCATCGGCGAGAAGACCGCCGCCGACCTGCTGGTGCAGTTCGGGAGCCTTGAGGGCGTGTACGGGTCGCTCGACGACGTGCCGGGCCAGAAGCGCCGCGAGTCGCTGCGCGAGGCGGCCGAAGATGCCGAGCGCTCCAAGGTGCTCGCCACCATCGACCGCGAGATCCCGATCGATGTCGACTTCTCGCAGCTGGTGGTGTCGCCGCCCGACCGCTCGGGGATGAAGGAGCTGTTCCGGAAGCTCGAGTTCCGCAACCTGCTGCGCCGTGTCGACGAGCTCGACCTGGCCCTGCCCGGTGCGCCCCAGGTGGCGACCGAGCGCGCGGACGTCGGCTGGCGTGAGTCGTCCGCGGCCGAGCTCGGCTCGCTGCCGCACGAGGTCTCGCTGGCGGCGGCCGGCGAGCGCACCGCCGTGGCCGCGGGCGACGGCAGCGGTGACGTGCTGGTGCTCGACCAGCCGGCCGAGAAGGTTGCAGGGCTGCTCGCCGGCCACCGGATCCTCACCCACGGCCTGCACGTGCCCGGCCTGCACCCGGCCGGCGACACCCAGATCGCCGCCTATCTGGTCGACCCCGGCCGGGCGACGTACGAGATCGACGACCTGGCTGTCGAGTCCGGGGTGGAGCTGATCGTGCAGGCGGACGACGACACCGCGCCGCTGGTGGGGGCTGCGGCTGCCATCGCCCGGCTCCACGGCCAGCTGCTCGACCGCCTGCAGGAGCGCGAGATGATGTCGCTCTACGAGGAGATCGAGCTGCCGCTGGTGCCCGTGCTGGCCGACATGGAGCAAGCCGGCGTCCAGGTCGACGCCTACCGCCTGGCCGAGATCGCCGCCAAGCTTCGCGACCAGGTCGACGAGCTCGAGGGACAGGCCCACGAGATGGCCGGCGGGCCGTTCACCATCGGCTCGCCGAAGCAGCTGGGAGAGGTGCTGTTCGAACGCCTCGGGCTGCCCGCCGACCGCAAGGGCAAGACCGGGTACTCGACCGACGCCCGCGTGCTGGCCAAGATCCGCGACATGCACCCGATCGTCGACGTGGTCGAGCGCTGGCGGGAGCAGTCCAAGTTGCTGAACACCTATCTCGACCCGCTGCCCGGGCTGATCGACGAGAACGGCCGTCTCCACACCACCTTCAGCCAGACAACCGCCGCCACCGGCCGGCTGTCGTCGATCCGTCCCAACCTCCAGAACATCCCCATCCGCACCGAGGTGGGGCGGGAGATCCGAAGCGCGTTCTGCGCCGCCCCCGGCTACCAGCTGCTGTCGGCCGACTACTCCCAGGTCGAGCTGCGGATCCTCGCCCACCTGTCGGGCGAGCCGGCGCTCAAAGAGGCGTTCGCCCGCGGAGAGGACATCCACCGGGCGACCGCCGCCCAGGTACTGGGAAAGCACCCGGCGGATCTCACGCCGGTGGAACGAAACCGGGCCAAGGCGGTGAACTTCGGGATCATCTACGGCATCAGCTCGTTCGGCCTGTCCGAGCAGCTGGGCATCTCGCGGGAGGAGGCCCAGAACTTCATCGACCTCTACCTGGCTCGCTTCCCGGAGGTCAACCGGTTCATGCGCCAGGTGATCGAGCGGGCGGTGAACGACGGCTACGTGACCACCCTGTTCGGCAGGCGGCGGCCGATCCCCGAGCTGCGCGCCTCGAACCGCCAGGTGCGGAGTCTGGGCGACCGGCTGGCGGTGAACACCGTCATGCAGGGCAGCGCGGCCGACATCATCAAGGTCGCCATGATCGGCTCCCACCGCCGGCTGCGCGACGAGGGCAGGCGCTCCCGGCTGGTGCTCCAGATCCACGACGAGCTGCTCTACGAGGTGGCCGACGGCGAGGTCGGCGCCCTGCGGGCGCTGGTCACCGACGAGATGGTGCGCGCCTACCCGCTCGACCCGCCGCTGGTGGTCGACGTGGGCGTGGGCGCGACCTGGCTGGACGCCAAGTGAACGGCTGGCTGCACATCTCGGGCGAGCTGTTCGCCCTGCCGGCGGTGCGCGGCGAGGAGCGCGGCAGCTGGCTGTGGATCACGGCCGGCGAGCACCACGAGGCGGTGACGGCGGAGCTCTACCTGCCCGCGGTCGCCCCCGACGCCCTGGACATGGCGATGGGGGTCAGCACGGGAACGGTCAGGCGCGAGGGGGAGCTTCGCAGCGGCAACGTCGCACTCCAGTTCGGCCGGGTGGCCGGCGGCCGCGGCGTCCTGTCGGCGACCGGCGAGCTGCTCGACGCCGACATCCGCTTCGAGCTCCGCCACCAACCTCCCGACGGCGGCTTCTGCCCACACTGCGGCTCCGAGCTCGAGGTCGAGGCGGTGAAGGTGATCACCCCTCCCGACGGCGGGGTGATGGGGGCGCCGCAGGCACGCTGCACGGAATGCGGGCGGGCCTAGCCACAGCGCTGGCGGCGACCGGGCTGGCACTTGTCCTGTCCGGTTGCGGCGGCGGCTCCGATACCGCGAACAGCGGGCCGGACTGCACCGTCCCCGGGCCCCGCCCGGCCGTCGCGCTGCTGGCGGAGCCGGCATCCCAGCCGACCGCCCGGGCCCAGATCTGCGAGCTGGCCACCGACTTTCGCAACGTGGTCATGGAGCCGGCCTGGGATGCTGCCGCGAAGGCCCTGCTGGCGGTCAACCACGACGTCGGGCTGTGGCAGCGAAGGACGCTGCTCCTGGCCTGCACCGGCTGCCGCAGCAGCGGTCTCGACCTGGCCCAGGTGCGGGACGATCACCCGCAGTGGATCCTGCACGACTCCGCCGGCAGGGAGGTGCACCTGGTCGGCCACCCGGACCAGGTGCTGCTCGACTTCGGCGATCCCGACTACCAGGCCAGCTGGCAGGAGGCGGTCGGCCAGCAGCTGGGAGCCCGCGGCTACATCGGGGTGGTGGTGACTGATGCCCGCAACGACCTGCAGCTGTCGTCCGTGCCCATGGACCCCCGCACCGGCCAGCCGATGACCGACGACGACCGCGCCCGCTACCTGGCCGAGGCGCTGGCGCTGGCGCGCGGGGCGCTGAAGACCGACGGCTTCTCCCTGGTCGCCGAGAACGAGCCGCCGACGGTGATCGACGAGGCGCAGATCGGCAGCACGGACGCCGTGATCGCGCAGGACGGAGGCGGGGGGTTCGCCGGCCGCCGGGGCGGCGCCTGGGACGAGCTGTTCGCCTACTACCAGGCGGCCGTGGCGCGGCATGTCGGCGCCTGGGTGACCGACGCCGGCGCCGCCGACACCCGCCGCGTGTTCGGGCTGGCCTCCTACCTGCTGGTGTCGGGGCCGCTGTCCAGCTACGGCCCGCCCGACCGAGCGGACGATCCCCTGTACGCGATCGACCTCGGCAAGCCGTCCGAGGACGCCCAGCGCAGCGGCGACGCTTGGGTGCGCACGTTTGCCAACGGGGCGGTCGCCGTCGTGCCCGGCGACGCCCCTGCCAGCGTGGAGCTGCCGGGCCATGGAACGGTCGACCTGCCGGCCGGCGGTGCGGTGATCGCGACCGGCGACCGCCTGGTCAAGTAGCGAAATCACGGCTGTATACTGCGTCGAACGCTCGGCCCACCGGGTGGATCTGTGCTGGGCTGAGACTTCATTTTTCGAGAGGACTGATCGGACAAAGTGGCTACAACGGACCAGACGGAACGGCCGAAGGTGGATCCCACCGACGACTGGATGATCGAGGTGGACGGCAAGCTCGTCCCCGACTACGACAGGACGATGACGGACTTCAGCGAGGGGGACGTCGTCACCGGCACCGTCGTGCGGGTCGACAAGGACGAGATCCTCGTCGACATCGGGTACAAGTCGGAGGGCGTCATCCCGCTCTCGGAGCTGACGATCCGCCGTTCCGTCAACCCCGACGAGGAGGTCTCGGTCGGTGAGTCGATCGACGCCCTCGTGCTCCAGAAGGAGGACGCGGACGGCCGTCTGATCCTGTCCAAGAAGCGCGCCCGCTTCGAGAAGGCGTGGCGCCGGATCGAGGCCGCCGCCGAGAGCGGGGAGCCGGTCGAGGGCACCGTGATCGAGGTCGTCAAGGGCGGCCTGATCATCGATCTCGGCGTGCGCGGGTTCCTGCCCGCCTCGCTGGTCGACATCCGCCGTGTCCAGGATCTGGACGAGTACCGCGACCAGACCCTCCGCTGCAAGGTGATCGAGCTCAACCGCAGCCGCAACAACGTCGTGCTGTCCCGCCGGGCCGTGCTCGAGGAGGAGCGCCGTGAGCAGCGGCAGCAGATCCTCGACCGGTTGTCGCCGGGCGTCGAGGTGGAGGGCGTGATCTCGAACATCGTCGATTTCGGCGCTTTCGTCGACCTCGACGGGATCGACGGCCTGATCCACATCTCCGAGCTGTCCTGGAGCCACGTCAACCACCCGTCCGAGGTGCTCGAGATCGGGCAGACGGTGAACGTCAAGGTGCTCGACGTCGACCGCGACCGCCAGCGCATCTCGCTGGGGCTCAAGCAGACCCAGACCGACCCCTGGCAGCGCGTGATCGACGAGTGCAGTCAGGATGACGTGGTCACCGGCCGCATCACGAAGGTGGTCACCTTCGGCGCGTTCGCCGAGATCCTCTCGGGCGTCGAGGGCCTGATCCACATCTCGGAGCTGGCCGACCACCACGTCGAGAACCCGCGCGAGGTGGTCAACCAGGGCGAAGAGGTGGCCGTCAAGATCATCGAGATCGACCCCGAGCGGCGGCGCCTGTCGCTGTCGTTGAAACGGGTCGAGCCCGGCGAGGAGGCGCGGACGCTGCGCATGGACGACTCGGCGCCGGTCGCTCCACCGGTCGAGCAGGTTCCCGACCTGGGGCTGTCCGAGGAGGTGTTCGCCGAGGCGGACGCCGAGGCGGCGGCCAGCCAGGCCGCCCCCGTGGAGGACGCCCCCGCCGAGGAGGAGGCTGCGGCCGTCGAGGATGCTGCACCCGTCGAGGATGCGGCGCCGGTCGAGGATGCCGGGCCGGTCGACGAGGGCGAGCCGGCCGTGGAGGAGCCTGCCGTGGCTGCCGAGGACGAGCCTCTGCCGGCAGAGGACGCCGAGCCTGCCGCCGGCGACGAGCCGGCCGAGACCGACGCCTCCGCCGAAGAGGCGGCAAAGGAGAGCTGACCGTGGCCCGGGTCGTCGGTCTCACCGGCGGCATCGGGTCGGGGAAGTCGGAGGCGCTGGAGGCGTTCCGGCGGCATGGTGCTGCCGTGCTCTCGAGCGACGAGATCGTGCGCGGCCTGTACGCCCGCGCCGACGTGGTGGACGCCGTTCGCGAGCACTTCGGCGACGGCGTGATCGACGGCGTCGGCGCGGTCGACCGGGCGGCGATCGCCGCCCGCGTGTTCGCCGACGCCAGCGAGCGGCGGTGGCTGGAGGGGCTGCTGCTGCCGCTGATCCAGGTGGAGTTCGAGCGCTGGCGGGACGAGCGGCTGGCGGCCGGCGATCCGCTGCTCGTGCATGAGGCACCGACGCTGTTCGAGGCCGGGATCGAGGGCCGCTACGACACGATCGTCCTGGTCACCGCGCCCAGCGACCTGCGCGAGCAGCGCAGGCCGGGGTCGGCCGACCGGATGGCGGTGCAGCTGCCGGAGGAGGAGAAGGCGGTGCGGAGTGACCTGGTGTACGAGAACACCGGGTCGCTGGACGACCTCGACCGCTGGGTGGCCGGCGTGACGGAGCGGCTGCAATGAGGAGGTTCGTGGCCCTGGTCGCCGTGCTGGCGGCGGTGGCGGTCGCGTCCGCTGCCGCCGTGCATGCTTCGCAGCCGGGCTGGTGGCTTCGGCTCTGGTACCCGCTCGATCACACGGCGACCATCAACGGATACGCGAAGAAGTACCGGCTCGACCCGGCGCTGGTGGCCGCGGTGATCTACAAGGAGTCGCGGTTCAAGGCCGACGCCCGCTCGTCGGCCGGCGCCATCGGCCTGATGCAGCTGCTGCCCGACACCGCCCGGGGCATCGCCATCCACACCGGCGGCACGCAGTTCGACCCCGACACTGACCTGCTCGACGTCGATCTGAACGTTCGCTACGGCTGCTGGTATCTCCGCCACCTGATGGACAAGTACGACCGCTATCCCAACGGGCACGACCTCGCGCTGGCCGCCTACAACGCCGGCCAGGCCAACGTCGACGGCTGGATCGCCGACCGCACGCCGGGAGGGAAGGTGCGGATCCCCTTCCGGGAGACCCGCGACTACGTCGATTCGCTGAACGAGCTCACCGAGACCTATCGGACGGCCTACGGGGCGGAGCTGGACGACGCGCCCTAGGCGGCCCGCGGGTGGTTGACCAGCGCCACTCCGGCGATCACCGTCACCAGCCCGGCCGTGGTGAGCGCGCTCGGCAGCTCGCCCTGGCCGGCGGCGATCAGGACGGCGGTGACGGGGGCGAGGAACGTCCAGGCGAATACGCGGGCGCTCGTCCAGCGCGTAAGCGCCACGTAGAAGCCGACGTAGGTGATGACCTGGGCGCCGACGACCAGGAACGTCAGGCTGGTCAGGAAGCTGGCCGACGTCCAGTCGGTCGACCAGGGCTCGTCGGACAGGAGCAGGTAGGGCACCAGCAGCAGGCCGCCGGCGATGAACTGGGCGGCCATCGCGCTGCCCACGTCGAAGTCGGGCCGGCGGATGCTGAGGTGGCGCATGGCCACGCCGGCGGCAGCCCAGCCGACGGCGCCCAGCATGCAGAAGGCGACGCCGAGCACGACGTTCGAGCCTGCCCCCGAGTCGTTCGCGCCGACGACGATCACCACGATGCCCATGAACCCGATTGCGATGCCCGCCGCCCGCAGCAGGCTCACCCGCTCGCCCAGGAACATGCGGGCGAACAGGGCGGCGATGAAGGGCGCGCTGTTCAGGAGCACCGACGTGATGGCAGGACCGGCCAGGTCGGTGCCCTCGGAGATGCCGACCAGCACCAGCGTCACATTGCCTGTGCCGATCGCCAGGCCCAGGGCCCAGTCACGGCGGGTGCGGGGGAGCGGCCGCCGCAGCACCAGCAGGCCGGCCACCACCACGGCCCCGGCCAGCAACGCCCGCGCGGTGGCGATGAACGCCGGCGAGCCCGACCGCAGCGCGGCATCGGTCACCGGGTACCCGGCTCCCGCCGCCAGCGCCGTGACCGCCATGATCACCGTCACGGGCGCGCCGCCCGGCCGCGTGCCGCGGCCCGCCCGGGGAGCGCCCGAATCGGCTGCGTCGACGGGCTGCCCTGGCACGCGCGCCATCCTAGGGCACGGCCACCGGCCGCCGCCGCCCAACCGGCCGCCGAACCGGGTACCGAACCTGGTTCGATAACGGGTTCGGTACCCGGTTCCCCCCGGCCCGGGGCGGCCTGTGGAGCCAAACCGCGGACCTGGGCGGGGCCGGGGAACCTGGTTCGGTACCCGGTTCGAATACGGCGGTTGGAGCGAGGTTGGCGCGGAGTCTTGGCGAAGGGGGCGCTGGTTGGTGATGTGCGGCGGCCGGTTCTTGACCGGTTCTCCCGGACGTCCGCCTTGGCACATAGAATCCCGCGAATGATCCTCGAGGACCTTGAGCTCGACCTGGACGTCTTCCAGGGGCCCTTCGACCTGCTGCTGGCGCTGATCCTGCGCGAGGAGGTCGAGCTGGCCGAGGTGCCGATCGCCGAGATCATCGCCGCCTACGTCGAGCGGGCGTACGACCGCGGCGATCTCGACCTGGAGTCGGCCAGCGAGTTCCTGGTGCTGATCGCCGCGCTGCTCGAGATCAAGGTGCGGCTGCTGTTCCCCGGCGAGCTCGACGAGGACGACGAGCTGTCGCCGGAGCAGGCGGAGGCCGAGCTGATGGCCCGGCTGATCGAGTTCCGCCGGTTCCAGGGTGCGGCCCGCTGGCTGCGCGAGCGGGCCGAGCGGGAGCCGCGGATCTTCCGCGACACGCTGGCGCCGCTGGCGCCCCGGCCGCAGCCGCCGGTGGTGGAGTTCAGCGAGGATCCGTGGCGGCTGGCCGCCTGCATCGAGCGCCTGCTCGAGCCGCCGCCGCCGATCGACGTGTCGTCGGTGCGCCGGCCGCTGGTGCCGGTGGGCCGCTTCCTCGACCATTTCCGCACCATCCTCCGCGAGCGGCGGGCGTTCCAGTTCGACGAGGCGGTGGCCGGCCTCGACCGGCTGTCGCAAGCGGCCGCGTTCCTGGCCCTGCTGGAGATGGTCAAGCGCGGCGAGGTGATGAGCGAGCAGCAGGAGGTGTTCGCCCCGATCAGGGTGGTCTCTGCCGGCGCGGCGGCCGCCGAGCGGGCGATCGCATGAGCGAGCTGACCCGGGCCGTCGAGGCGCTGCTGTTCATCGCCTCCGAGCCGCTGTCGGTGCGCGACCTGGCCGAGCTGTGCGACGCCCCTCCGGAGCGGATCGAGCGGGCCCTCGACGCGCTCGGCGACCGCTACTGCGAACCGCGGTCGGGTATCGTGCTCGAGCGGGTCGCCGGCGGCCATGGATTCCGGGCGGCCGCCGACGTGGCCGAGGTCTGCGCTCGCCTGGTCGACCGGCCGCCGTCCCGCGGGCTCAGCCAGGCGGCGCTCGAGACGCTGGCCATCGTCGCCTACCTGGGGCCGGTGTCACGCCCCGAGATCGCCCGGATCCGCGGCGTCGCCTCCGACTCGGCGGTCGGCGGGCTGATCGACCGCGGCCTGATCGAGGAGGCCGGCCGGGCCGACAGCCCGGGGCAGCCGGTCACCTACGCGACCACCATCAGCTTCCGGCGCACCTTCGGCCTCGAGGGCGACGAGAGCCTGCCCGCGCTGGCCGAGTTCGAGCTCAACGAGGCGGATCACCAGGCGCTGCGCGCCCGCCTGCACCTGGTCGCCGACCAGCGTGCCGGTCAGGCTTAACCGGCTGCTGGCCCGGGCCGGTGTGGCATCGCGGCGGGCCGCGGACGACCTGATCGCCGCCGGCCGGGTCACTGTCAACGGCAGGGTGGCTGCGGTGGGCACCCAGGTCGCAGAGGACGACGAGGTGCGCGTCGATGGCCGCGCACTGACCGCGCAGGCGCCCGTCCACCTTGTGCTGCACAAGCCGGCCGGCGTGATCACGACGGCCAGCGACCCCGGCGGCCGGCGGACGGTGCTCGATCTGATCGACGTCCCCGAGCGGGTGTTCCCGGTCGGCCGGCTCGACCGCGACACCACCGGCCTGCTGATCGTCACCAACGACGGCGAGCTGGCAAACCGGCTGATGCACCCTCGCCATGGGGTGGCGAAGACCTACCTGGCGGAGGTCGAGGGCGACCCGTCAGCGGCAGCGCTGCGCCGGCTGGCCGAGGGCGTGGAGCTCGAGGACGGGCCGACCGCGGCGGCCGGTGTGCGGCGGCTGGCACCGTCGACGATCGAGCTCGTCATCCACGAGGGCCGCAACCGCCAGGTGCGGCGGATGCTGGAGGCGGTCGGCCATCCCGTGAGGTCGCTGCACCGCAGCGCCTACGGCGGCATCGAGCTGGGCGATCTGCCCTCGGGAGGGTGGCGGAGGCTTTCGGCTGGCGAGTTGGAGCGGCTTGGACGTGCATGATGCCCTCGTGAAGCGGTCGACAGTCGAGAAAACCACATGGATAATGAGTCTGGTGTTGGGCCGATGACGCGGCGTGCTTCCGGGAATGGACGCGCGGCCGGCACCGCAATTCCCGTGCAGGATCATCAGCCACCTCTTTTCATCGTCGGTGCCCCTCGCTCCGGCACGACGCTCCTCCGCTCAATCCTTGCGGCAGGGGATGAGATCGCGATCCCGCCCGAATCGCACTTCCTCACGTACCTCTACCACCGGTATCGGCGCCGGTTCGGCCGCTGGGTGGAGCAGGACACCCGGGAGGCGATCTCCGACCTGCTCAGCGACGCCCACTTCCGCGAATGGCGACTGCCCGCCGCCCAGGTGTGGCAGGAGGTCGAGCTCGTGCGGCCGCAGGACTTCAACGATGCCATCGCCTGCGCCTACCGGGCGTTCGCCCGCAACGAGCGCAAGGATCGCTGGGGAGACAAGACCCCCAGCTACGTCTTCTTCCTGCCTCAGCTGAATCAGCTGTACCCGGACATGCGGGTCGTGCACCTGCTGCGCGACGGCCGCGACGTGGCCTGCTCCCATCTCGACCTGCGCAGCAAGGGCCAGAGCTGGGTGGCCGGCTCCGCCCCTGCCGCGGCCGCCTGGTGGAAGGCCTCGCTGCGGGCCGCTGAGGCCGCTGCGCCGCTGCTCGGCGACCGGTTCGTCGAGATCCGCTACGAGGATCTCGTGGACGACCCCGAGACGACCGTGGGCCGGCTGTGCGACGTGGTCGGCGTCGAGTTCAGGCCCGAGATGGTGCACCAGCGCGATCATGTGGTCAGCTCGAGCTCGGATCTCTTCCGGCGCGCCGCCGAGCCGGTGGCCGGCCGTGCCCGCAGGTGGGAGACCGAGCTGACGCCGCGGCAGGTGGCGGAGTTCGAGGCCGTGGCCCGCGACGAGCTGGTGGCCCGGGGCTACGGGCTCTCCACCGACGGCGGCAGCCTGCCTGTGCGGATCGAGGCGCACCTGCGCGGGAAGAGCTTCATGACCTGGCGGAGCAGCCGGCGATGGTCGCGTCAGCAGGCCCACCGGTTCCTGAAGCCGATTGCCCGGCGCAAGCAGGCCAGGCGGGTGCGCCGGATGGAAGCCGGCGGAGAGGCCGGGCTCTGATGGCGCTGTTCGTCACCCACTCGCCGGCCGTGGGCGGGGCGGAGGTGGTGCTGGGGCGCTATCTGGCGGCATCCGAGGGCTCGCATCACGTGCTGGTGCTGACCAGCGGCGAGTGCCCCGAGTACTTCCGCTCGATGGGCGCCCAGGTCACCGAGCTCGACGTGCTGGACGCCGCCGCGGGCACCACCCGCGCGCTCGGCCGGGCGGCGGCCGCGCGTGGTGCGGTGGCGACCGTCACCGGATTGCGCCGGATCCTGTCGGCGATCCGCGCCTCCGGAGAGCGCGCCGTGATCACCAACAGCATGAAGGCCCACGTGATCGTGCCGGCCATCGCCAGGCTCGCCCGCCGCCCGGTGGGGATCCGCCTGCACGATGTGATGGCACCGGCCACCACCAGCTCCACGGCCCGGCGGCTGCTGCGCGCCGGCGCGCACCTGGCGGTGTCGACCGCCTGCGTCTCGAAGGCGTCCGCCGAGGCCGCAAGGGCGATCGGCGTGCCCCGGGTGACCAGCTTTCCCAACGGGGTCGACATCCCCGAGACGCTCTCCGACACGGAGGACGGGCCGCCCATGCGGCTGCTGGTGATCAGCCAGCTCGCCCGCTGGAAGGGCGTCCACGACGTGCTCACCGCGGCGGCGATCGTCCGCGACCGCGGGCTGGACGTGCGGCTCGACGTGCTGGGCGCCCCGATCTTCGGTGACACCGGCTACGCGCAGGAGCTGCGAGCGCAGGCCTCCCGGCTGGGCCTCGACGGCGTCGTCCATTGGCACGGCCATACCGACCCGCTGCCCTTCCTGCGCTCGTCCCATGTGCTGGTGCACCTGCCGGTGGAGCCCGACCCGCTGCCGACGGTGCTGCTCGAGTCGCTGGCCCAGGGGCTGCCGGCGGTGGCCACCCGGCTGGGCGGCATCCCCGAGATCGTGGTCGACGGCAGCGACGGCCTGCTGGTCGACGCCGGCCGCCCCGACCTGGCGGCCGAGGCGATCGCCAGGCTGGCCGAGCCCGGAGAGCGGATCGCGTTCCGCGAGGCGGCCCTCCACGATGCCCGCGAGCGGTTCTCGACCGCCGCCTACGTCGGCAGCTTCGACGCCTGGATCGACGCGGTGTCGCGGCGGCAGGCGGTGGCGGCGTGAGCGGAGGGCGCGTGCCGGCGCGGGCCGCGGAGATCCCCAGCGCGATCGTGTTCGGGCGCTCCGACCGCGACGCCGCCCGGGCTCTTGTCGACACCCTCGGCCAGCTGGAGGTTGCCCGACCGCTGATCGCGTTTGGCCAGCAGGGACGGGCGCTGCTGGGCAGCTCGCTGCTGATCGACCTTGGCCCCCGCCTGGCCTGCACGCCGGTCGCCATCAGCGGCGGCACCGTCGAGGAGGCCGAGCGGCTGCGCGCGACCGTGGAGGAGAAGGGCGCCGAGGCCGTAGTCGCCGTCGGCGGAGGCCGGACGATCGACGTCGCCAAGTACGCCGCGTTTCTTGCCGCCGTGCCGTTCGTGGCGGTTCCCACCCAGGCCTCCCACGACGGCATCTGCTCGCCGGTGGCGGTGCTGCGAGGTCCCGGCGACGCCCGCGCCAGCAGCTTCGGCGCCCGGCCGCCGGCGGCGCTGGTGGTGCCCCTGCACGCGATCGTGAGCGCGCCCAGGACGACCATCGTCAGCGGCATCGCCGACCTGGCGTCGAACATCCTTGCCGTCAAGGACTGGGAGTGGGCACGCCAGTTCCACGGCGATGCCTTCGATGACTACGCCGCCCTGCTGGCCCGCTCGGCGTCCGAGCTGATGGTGGGCCGGCGGGAGCTGTACGCGCCCGACCGCCCGTTCGACGACGAGGACGTCGAGGTGCTGGTGCACGGCCTGGCGCTGAGCGGCCTGGCGATGACCATCGCCGGCTCCAGCCGGCCCTGCAGCGGCCCCGAGCACCTGGTCAGCCACGCCTTCGACTGGCTCGGCCTGGGTACCGGGTCGCACGGGGAGCAGGTGTCCGTCGGCGCGACGCTGGCGGCCCTGTTCTTCGATGCCGACAGCGGGCGGATGCTCGAGCTGCTGGAGCGGATCGGCGCACCGCTGACCCCGGCCGCGGTGGGGATCGGGAGGGAGGACGCGCTGAAGGCCGTCGGCATGGCGCACCTGGTGCGCCCCGACCGGCACAGCCGGCTGTCGGCGGCCCTGGTGGCCGACCCCGACTTCGTCATGGAGCAGGCGGAGGCCGCATGGTTTCGCTGACCATGAAGGCTCGCGACGCCTGGTGGACGGTGGTCGTCATCGACCCCATCGCGGGCACCCTGGTGCGGCTGGTGGCGCCGATCCGGCGAGTGACGCCGAACCTGCTGACGCTGGTCTCGGCAGTGGTCGCCGCGGGCGCGGTGGCCGCGTTCGCTGTGGGCTGGCTGGTTGTGGGCGCGTTGCTCTTCCAGGCAAGCTTCGTGATCGACTGCATGGACGGCAAGCTGGCATCGCTGAGGCAGCAGTTCGGGCGCTACGGCGGGTTCTTCGACGTCGTCGCCGACACCCTCAGGTTCGGGGGCTGTGCCGCCGCACTGGCCTACTCCGCGGCGCCCGACGCATCCGACGTCGCGGCCTGGGCGGCCGTTCTGGCGCTGTACCCGGCTGTGCACTACGGCGTGATCGTGACCGGCTCGGCGTGGCCCGATCGGGGGCCGAAGCAGATGGTCAACGTGCCCGCCAGCCCGCTGGCCCTGCTGCGCGCGGCGCCCTCCCGGCTGGCGAAGCCGGGCTCGACCGTCGACGCCGAGGCGGTCGCCTTCACGATCGGTCCCCTGACCGGCCATCCGCTGGCCGGTGTGCTGGTCGCCGTGGCCCTGAACGCGTTTCACCTGCTGGCCGGCACGGCCGTGCGGCTGCGCCACGCCGCCTCCGCCGAGGAGACCGCATGAGCGAGCCGCGCGTCCTGATCGTCCACGACTACCTGATCCAGCGGGGCGGCGCCGAGCGCGTCGTCGATGCGCTGCTCGACATCTACCCGGACGCCATGCTGGCCACGTCGGTCATCTCCGACGACTACCGCCGCCACCACGACGGCCGCCGGATCACGACCACGTTCCTACAGCGTGTGCCGGGCGCGGAGCCGGCCTTCCGGGCCCTGCTGCCGCTGTATCCGGCGGCCTTCCGCCGCATGACGCTGCCGGCGTCAGACCTGATCATCATCAGCAGCAGCGGCTTCGCGCACCACGCGGCGCTGGCCGCAAAGGCCCCGGTGCTCGTCTACTGCCATACGCCGCCGCGCTTCCTGTGGCGGCCCGGGCAGTACTTCGGCGACCGCCGGATGGCTCGCATGGTGGCGGAGCCCGTGCTGGCCCGGCTGCGCCGGCTGGATCGCGAGGCCGCCCGCGCGCCTCAGCAGTACCTCGCGAACAGCCGCACCACCGCCGAGCGGATCCGGCAGATCTACCACCGCGATGCACCCGTGGTCTACCCGCCGGTGGCCGTCGACCGGTTCCGCCCCGACCGGGAGCGCGACGATTTCTACCTCGTGGTCTCGCGGCTGTTGGACTACAAGCGCGTCGACCTGGCGGTGGCGGCCTGCACCCGGCTCGGCCGGCGGCTGATCGTGGTCGGAGACGGCCCGTCGGCAGCACGGCTGCGCGAGGTCGCCGGCCCCACGGTCGAGTTCCGCGGGGCGCAGGGCGACGATGTCGTGACCGACCTGATGGAGCGCTGCCGGGCGTTCTTCTTCCCCGGTGAGGAGGATTTCGGCATCTCCCCGGTCGAGGCGATGGCGGCCGGTGCGCCCGTGATCGCCTTCAACCGCGCCGGCGCCACGGAGACGGTGCTCGACGGCGAGACCGGGCTGCTGTTTCCCGAGCAGACCGTGGACGCGGTCGTGCAGGCGATCGAGCGGCTGGAGGCCGGCACCTGGCCGGCCGAGCGAAACCGTGCCCGGGCCGAGGACTTCCGCCCCGAGCGGTTCGCCGACGGCATTCGCGGCCACGCGGACGAGCTGCTCGGCATCGCCGCGAGGACTTGATGACCGATCCATCGGGCTGCGCGTAGGTGAGCACAGGAGGCACATCGAACAGGGATGTCGCCGATGCCCGGCGGATCGCCAAGGGCACCGGCATCGGCCTCGTCGGCGGCGCCGCGACCTACGTCTTCCTGCTCGGCTACACGTTCGTGGCGCTGCAGGCACTGGGCAAGTCCGGCCTGGGCCTGCTCGCGATCGCCACCGTGGTGAACATGCTGGTGTCCGAGACCGCCGACCTGGGGATGGACTTCGGCCTGATCCGCCACGCCACGGTCTGGATCGATCGCGGCCGGCCCGAGATCGCCCGAGGGCTGATGTGGGGGGCGCTGCGGCGGGTGGCTGTGGGGGCGACGCTCTACGCGCTCACGCTGGAGGCCATCAGCGGGCCGTTGCTGCGCGACGTCATCGGCCAGCCGGACGCCGTCACCCCGCTTCGCATCCTGGCCCTCGGCATCCCCTTCTCGGCCCTGACCGACATCCTGGTGGCGGCGCTGAAGGCACGCCAAACGGTGCTCGAGTCGTCGGTGATCCTGCAGTTCGTCGGCCCCGGTTCGCGATTCGGCCTGGCACTCGTGGCATGGGCGATCGGCGGGGGCGTCGAGACGTTCGCGGTCACCTTCGTGATCGCCGAGGTGTCGACGCTGGTGATCGCATTCCTGATCACCCGCCGGGTCGTCCTCACGGGGCTGTCGCAGCCGGATCCCGCGGAGCTACGGGCGATGATGCGCTACTCGCTCCCGCTGTCCTTGAACCGCGCCCTGCTCTACTCGAACAACCAGACCGAGATCCTGATCCTGGGTGTGTTCGGCACGCCGGCCATGGTCGGCGTGTTTCAGGTCTGCAGCCAGCTGGCGCTGGTCACCAGTGCCATCCTGGCGGCGATCGGCGCCATCTTCTCCCCGGTGGTGGCGGCGGCCTTCGGACACAACGACCGGCCGCGCGTGCAGGCGCTGTACCAGCTGTCGACCCGGTGGAGCCTGATGATCGGGTTCCCGCTGTTCCTGTTCGTGGTCGGCCACGCTGGGCTGCTGACCCAGACCCTGGGCATCCGGGAGGGGGCGACGGCGCTCGTCATCCTCAGCTTCGGCCGGCTGGTCGACCTGGCCACGGGCTCGGTGGCGGCCGTGTTGATGGTGGCCGGGCACGCCCGCCTGTCGCTGTTCAACTCACTGCTCTTCCTGGGGCTCAGCCTGGGGTTCGATGCACTGCTGATCCCGCCTTTCGGGTTGACCGGCGCGGCATGCGCCAGCGCGGCCAGCCTGGTCATCATCAATGTGGTGCGAGTGGGGCAGGTGTGGCACTACCTGCAGATCCAGCCGGTGCAGCGAGCCCTGGGCCGGGTGGTGGCGGCGGCCCTGGTAGCGGCGGTGCCGACCGTGCTGATCCCCGACATGAACCTCCCCGACCTGACCCAGATCGTGGTGCTGTTCGGCGTCCTGCTGGCGGCCTACGTGCCGATCGTGCTCTGGCTGGTGGTGGACGAGACAGATCGGGCGGTGCTGCACGGGATCGTCCGCCGCGTGCGGCCGGCCCGCGCCTAGTCAGACCGCCGGCAGGTGGCCGCAGCGGACGAACGACTCCAGCGGCATCTCGGACTGGGAGGGCTGCTCGCCGGCGAACACGTTGACCAGCTCGCAGAACCGGCGGCCGTTGACCGCGACCCCGGCCAGGACGGGGTACCCCTTGGGCGGGCCGAGTGCGCCCAGGTCGTCCATGTCGACCTGGCGAGCGCTGGGCACCGACACCGCGCGGACGATCGGGCTCGCCCGCGGCGCGTGAAGGGTCAGCGCGGCGCCGCCGGCGACCGCCAGCAGCTGATCGCTGCCGAACGTGCCCAGCGACTGGCGCGCACCGCTCGAGATCAGCCAGGCCGCGTACACGTGGCGGTCCTGGCGCACGTCGTCGAACACGGGGAACAGGTCGCTCGGGTACAGCTTGGCGCCCACGGCCGACACCGGTCGAGTGATCCCGACGCCGTTCAGCGGCCGCACCGCGAGCACGGCGCCGCTGCCGTCGTCCTGCAGCCGCATCCAGGCCAGCCCGTTGGGAACCATCGAGACCGACGTCACCGGCGCGCAGTTCTCACCCTGGCTGTCGCATGCGCCGAACCGGTAGCGGTCGACAGTGGCGTCGTCTCGCGAGCTGTCGAGCACGGTGACCCGCTCAACATCGAGCGCCGGCTCGTCGGCGTAGGCGACGTAGCGGCCCGACCCGCTGATGTTGGCGGTGATGCCGGTCGCGGTGGTCGACCTTGAACAGCGACGGTCCGCGATCGCCGTCGGCGACGAAGTACACGGCCTCGTCCGTGGTGACGATGCCCATCTGGCGCAGGTCGCCGCGGGCCAGCGCGGTCACCTGTCCGTTCGCGATCCGCTGCTGGCAGACCAGGCCGGTGCCGCTCCCGCTCTCCTGCGTCCATACCAGGTAGCCCTTGCCGAGGCCGATGCCGAGCAACTTCGTGCGCTTCGGGGTGAGCACCACGCTCCGGGCCCGGCTGCCGCCGGTGAATGTCTCGCTCAACCCCTGTCGCGCGCACAGCTGATCATCTGCCGACGTGCTGCCGGCGCCGCCAGCCCCGCCCGACGAGCCGCCGCAGGCGGCAGCGACCAGGCACAGCACCGCCAGTGCGCAGGTGAGCACGTGAGGCGATCGGGAGCGGAGCGGGGGATCGAGCATGCGCCTCCTTCGAGCATACGGTTCCATCGGCAAAGCGGGAAGGGCCACCCGGCGGGGGCCCTTCCCGTATCCCCCAAGGGTAGTTCAGCCGATCAGCGGACGACGATCGTCAGCGGCGCGCTCAGAGGGGACAGGTTGCCGTACGTGTCCTCGGCCCTGACCGTGTAGACGTGCTGCTCGCTGGGCGAGAGGTTGCGGGCGTCGATCGCGTCGACCAGCGTGGTCAGCGGCTTGTTGGAGACGCGCCGGCCGACCATGGTGCGCACCGCGATCACGCCCGCGCTCTGCAGCCGCGTGCTGCCGTCGGAGGTGACGACGCCCCACATCGCCGGCTCGGTGGTGCCATCCCGCCAGAGCTTCACCCGGATCACTGTGGGGCTCGTGCCCGTGACCTGGAATCGCACGTTGTAGCGCTGGTTGGAGGCGAACGTGAACGGTGCCGTGGGCGTGGCGCCGAGCGTGATGCTCTTGCCGCCGACCAGCTTGCGGGCGCCGTAGGTGATCGTGCCGCTGGGCGCAACGGCGACCACCGCCCGATAGGAATCGGCGCCCACGGCAAGTCCGCGGGCCCGGGCGATCACCATCAGCCTGACGCTGCCGCCGGCCGGCCGCCTGGTCATCAGGAAGCTGGAGCGCATGTCCACCGAGAGCGCCGTGCTCTCCGGCAGGCCGGCCTGAAG
>DATLLX010000158.1:0-34782 GCA_035537595.1 Gaiellales bacterium
CGAGGCGCCGCCGACCTGGACTGCGCACCAGTTCATCGAGGAGCAGGTCGAGCGGATCCGGGCCCAGGTCGGCGACCAGAACGTGATCTGCGCCCTGTCGGGCGGTGTCGACTCGGCCGTGGCCGCGCTGCTGGTGCACCGTGCCGTGGGCGACCAGCTGACCTGCGTGTTCGTCGATCACGGCCTGCTGCGAAAGGACGAGGCGGCCAACGTGGTCGAGGCCTTCGAGGATCACTTCCAGGTGCCGCTGGTGCACGTCGACGCGGTCGACCGCTTCCTGGGCCGGCTGGAGGGGGTCGAGGATCCCGAGATGAAGCGGCGGATCATCGGCGAGGAGTTCATCCGCCTGTTCGAGGACGAGGCCCGCGGGCTGGGCGACGTCCACTATCTGGTGCAGGGCACGCTCTACTCCGACGTGATCGAGTCGGGCAGCCGGACGGCGGCCAAGATCAAGTCGCACCACAACGTCGGCGGGCTGCCGGAGGACATGGACTTCGAGCTGGTCGAGCCGCTGCGGCTGATCTTCAAGGACGAGGTGCGCAAGGTGGGCGAGGAGCTGGGGCTGCCCGACCGGATGGTCTGGCGGCAGCCGTTCCCCGGGCCCGGGCTGGCCATCCGCATCATCGGCGAGGTGACCCGTGAGCGGCTGGAGATCCTGCGCGAGGCCGACGCCGTGCTGCTGGAGGAGATCCGCCGCGCCGGCTTCTACGGGGAGCTGTGGCAGTCGTTCGCGATCCTGCCCGCCATACGCTCGGTGGGCGTGCAGGGCGACTCCCGCACCTACGCCTATCCGATCGTGATACGAGCGGTCACCTCGGAGGACGCGATGACCGCCGACTGGGCGAGACTGCCCTACGACGTGCTGGAGCGGATCTCGAGCCGGATCATCAACGAGGTGTCGGGTGTCAACCGCGTCGCCCTCGACATCTCGAGCAAGCCGCCGTCCACCATCGAGTGGGAGTAGGCCGGCCGGCCGCGCTCAGCCGGTGACGCGGAAGGTGTAGCGGGCGACCTTGGGATCGCGATTTCCGGCCGGGTCGACCGCATAGGCGCGCACGGTGTACGAGTGGCCGGGGGAGAGGTAGTAGAGCCCCAGCGTCGGGCTGGGCGCCCACCTCCAGCTCCCCGAGTTGACGCGGTAGCGGTAGCGCAGCTTGGTGTCGTCGGGATCGTTGGCCGCCATCCTGAACACGACGCTGGTGAAATGGGTCGAGCTGGGCGGGGTGCTGGTGAACCGGGTGCGGGCCGGCGGGATCCGGTTTGCCGCCCACCACAGCGAGCGGGCGACCAGCGCGCCGCCGGCCGTCACCGCCGGGTCGAAGCCGCCGCCGGCCAGATTGCTCGACCACGGCCGGAAGCCGAGGTCGACCACACGGCCGTTGTTCAGCTGGCGGACGGCCAGCAGCACCTGGCCGTAGGTGGGGAAGGCCGCGGTGGTGTTGAGCCGGGCCAGCACCTTGGCGTTCCAGGGGTTCTGGACGTCGACGGCTCCCGAGCCGGGGCCGGTGACCTGGAACGGCGTCGCCAGGTTGCGGGTGACGAAATGCGAGCTGATCGTCGACGCCTTGAGCGAGCCACCCTGAAGGACGGCCGGCGGATCGGTCAGTCGGTACGGATCCCAGTTGGCGAACCAGTTCGAGGTTGACGAGGTCGAGATGCCGCTGGCCGCCGTCCATGTCGCCCCCGGCCGCCAGTGCGTCTGGCCGCCGGCCACCACGCCGTGGCCCTTGCCCGCGAAGCCGGCGAGCACGGAGCCGGCGGCGTCCTGGCCGGCGACGTCGCGGTCGGTGACCACCAGGGCGGCCTGGTAGCCCGTCAGGTCGGAGGCGGTCAGCGGCCGGCCGGTGGCCAGCGAGATGTCGAGCACGTCCTGGGGCCGGGGCACGGCGAGCAGGTTGGTGCGGTCGAGCCGGCGGACGATGTCGAACGTCGCGTCGGCGGCGAGCGCCGTGATCACCTTGACGTGGATGGTGGGGTGGGCCGGCGCGCGCAGGGTGGTGAACCGGACGGTGCTGGGAGCCGAAGCACCGTCCGGCTGGACGGCCGCCGTGTACGAGACGCCGGCGGCCAGGCTCGAAGTCGGGCGGAGCGTGACGGTGTCGCCGCTGACGTCGACCGCCACCGCCACCGCCGCCCCGCTCACCGTCCGCTTCAGCGCGGGCGGCTGCGTCAGGGTGACGGACTGGTCGAAGGTGAAGGAGATGTCCACGCCGTAGCGCTGCTGGCCGGTGGCGCCCGCCGACGGTGTCGTCGCCAGCAGCTCGGGGACGCCGGGCACGATCGCCGTCCCGGCCGCGGGCATGACCGCGAGGGTCAGCAGCCCGAGCAGCACCGCGGTCACATGGCGTTTCATCCTGTGTCCTATATCGGTCTTGTTGCAAATGCCCTTTAGGACGCCATGGCCCGTCGGCCGGCCGGTCGGGTCTACCCTGGTGCGCCGGTGTCCCAGGGATTCGAACGGCTCGGTGGCTGGATCTACACCCGGCGGCGGTGGGTGCTCGGCGCATGGCTGGTCGCGTTGCTCTGCCTGGGGCCGCTGGCGCCCCGCCTGCAGGACAGCCTGGGGTCGGGCGGGTTCATCGCCCAGGACTCCGAGGCCGTGCAGGCCGGCGACGAGCTGCGGCAGCTGTTTCCCGACCGCCCGCGCTCGTACCTGCTGGTGGTGGCGGACACCGGCGATGCCGCCGCCCTGCGCCGGACGGTGACGCCGGCCCTGGGCGGCCTGGCGGATGTGGTCGGCCCGCCGCGGATCGTGGTCGCGCCGGGCGGCGGCAAGGCGTACGCCGCGATCGAGCTTCGCACCGACCCCGACCAGGCCAAGGTCGACGTCGAGCCGTTCCGGCGGGCGCTCCGCCCGCCGCCCGGGGTCACGCTCCACGTCACCGGGCCGGCCGCCGTCTACGCCGACATCGAGCGGGCGACGGCCGAGGACCTGCGGCGGGCCGAGTCGGTCGGCGTGCCGGCCGCGCTGATCGTGCTGGTGCTGGCGTTCGGGACGGCGGTGGCCGCCGGCATCCCGCTGGCCGTGGGCGGCGTCGCGGTGGCCTGCACGCTGGGCATCCTGTTGGGGGTCGCCGAGGGAGTGCCGCTCTCGATCTTCGTGCTCAACCTGGCCACCATGCTCGGCCTCGGAGTGGGGGTGGACTACGCCCTGCTGGCGGTGTCGCGCTTCCGCGAGGAGCTGCGCCGGGGCCGTGACGTCGAGGCCGCCGTCCGCCGCACTGCGGCGACGGCCGGCCGCGCCATCGCCTTCTCCGGGCTGGCGGTGCTGATCGGGCTCTCCGGCCTGTTCGTGTTCGGCCTGCGGGTGCTGACGTCGATGGCGATCGGCGGCTCGCTGGTGGTGGCGATCTCGGTGCTGGCGGCGCTGACGCTGCTGCCTGCGCTGCTGGGGGTGCTCGGCGACCGGATCGAGCGGCTGCCCGTGCTCCCGAGCCGGTTCCGCCGCCGCGACCACGGCCGCGGCGGCTGGGCTCGGCTGGCTGCGGCGGTGATGCGCCGGCCGCTGGCCTTCATCGCCGTCTCGCTGGCGATCATCGGCGTGCTGGCATGGCCGGCGCTGGGGGCGACGCTCAACGTGCCCCGGGCCGAGGTGCTGCCCCGCGGCTACGACTCCCGGGAAGGCGAGGCGCAGCTTCGCACGGGCTTCGACCTGGGGCCGCTCAACCCGGTGGTGCTGGTCGTACGTGACCCGGCCCGGGCGGACGCGCTGGCGGCCGAGGCGGCGAAGCTGCCCGGCGCGGCCGGCGTCACCGGCATCCAGCGCGGGCCGGCCGGCGCCGCGGTCGAGATCGCGCCCCTCGCCAGCCCGTTCTCGTCGCAGGCCCGCGACCTGGTTTCCGAGATCCGCCGGCTGCCCGGCCATGGCGACCTGTTCGTGGTCACCGGCCAGACTGCGGGCGAGCTGGACTTCCTCGACCAGATCGAGGGCCGCGCTCCCTACGCGGTCGGGCTGGTGTTCCTGGTCAGCTACCTGATCCTGTTCGCTGCCTTCCGCTCGGTGCTGCTACCGCTGAAGGCGATCGTCATGAACACGCTGTCGATCGCGGGCTCGCTGGGCGTGCTGGTCTGGATCTTCCAGGACGGCCATCTGAGCGGGGTGCTCGACACCACCCGGCTGGGCTACATCGAGTCGACCCTGCCGGTGGTCATCTTCTGTGTGCTGTTCGGGATCTCGATGGACTACGAGGTGTTCATGCTGTCGCGGATCGCCGAGGAGCATGCCGCCGGCGCCAGCACCCCCGAGGCGGTGGCCGCCGGCCTGGTCGCCACCGGACGGATCATCACCTCCGCCGCCGCCATCGTGGTCGTGATCGGGCTCTCCTTCGCGCTCACCGACGTGGTCATCGTCAAGCAGCTGGGCCTGGGGCTGGCGATCGCGATCTTCCTCGACGCCACCCTGATCCGCTCGCTGCTGGTGCCCGCAACCATGCGTGTGCTGGGGGAGTGGAACTGGTGGCCGGGGCGCGGCCGGGGAGTGTGACCGGCTTCACAGGCGGCGGCCCGGCACGGGTTCAAGGTTCGCAGGATGCCGGCCGATGAGCCACCCGTGGGTAGGGCCGCTGCACACCGCCTCCGTCGTTCGCTCCTGCTGACCGTTGCAGGTATCGCCGCCGGGCTGGCGACCGCGGCGCCGGCGGCCTCGGCGCACGAGAGCGGCGGCACCCTGGAGTCGGCTGGGATCGCGCATCCCCGCGCGGCCGGCAGCTCGCGGGCCGCCGTCCGGCTGGCGGCCGCGACCGGCGCCGAGTACGGCGGCGCCCTGTGGCGGCCGGCCAGCGTCTGGAACTACACCGACGCCGCCCGCCCGCAGGACGTGCTGATCACGCGCATCATCATCCACGTCGCCGAGGGCGGCTTCGCCTCGACCTACAACTGGTTCGCCAGCGCGTCGGCCCAGTCGTCCGCCCACTACGTGGTCGGCAAGCGCGGCCAGGTGGCGCAGATGGTGCACGAGCGGGACATCGCCTGGCACGCCGGCAACTGGGCCTACAACGAGAGCTCGATCGGCATCGAGCACGAGGGCTACACGCGGTCGGGCGGATTCACCGAGGCCCAGTACCGGGCGTCGGCCCGGCTGGCCGGCCACCTGGCCCGCAAGTACGCGATCCGGCCCGATCGCTCGCGGGTGATCGGCCACAATCAGGTGCCCGATCCCAACCACCAGGGCCAGTGGGGCGGCGCTTCGCACCACACCGACCCCGGACGGTACTGGAACTGGACGCGCTACATGGAGTACCTGCGGCTGTACGCCGGCACCACAGCCCAGCGCACCGGCGACGACCGCGGCGCCGGCTTCGACGCGCCCGGCTGGTCGACCGCCTCCGGCGGCGGCTCCTACGACGGCGGCGCGCACACGGCGCCGCCCGCCCGCGGCGCCGAGCCCGCCCGCTACCGGATCTCGCTGCCGTCGGCCGGCCGCTACGACGTGTTCGCCCGCTGGCCCTGCCGCTCGGACGCCAACCCGGGCACCAGGATCACGTTGGCCACCGCCGGCGGCGACACCACGGTGAGGGTCAACCAGCGCTCTCGCTGCGCCAACTGGGTGCCGCTCGGCACCTACGAGTTCTCCGGCGGGTCGGCATGGCGGGCGCAGGTCAGCCGGCGCAGCGGCTCCGCGGGCACGATCCTGGCCGACGCGATCCGGTTCGTGCGCACCGGCGACGCGGTCGACCCGGCAACCCCGGCCGGCCTGTCGGTCGACACAGCCACCAGCACGGGCATCGATCTGCGGTGGGGCGGGTCGAGCGACGACATCGGCGTTTGGGGCTTCCTGGTGAGCGTCGACGGCGGGCGGGTCTACGCCGGCGCCGGCCACACCTTCTCGCTCACCGGTCTGCCATGCGGCACCGACCATACGGTGCGGGTGCGGGCCATCGACCTGGCCGGCAACCGGTCGCCGGCGAGCACGATCACGGCCGCCACCGCCGCCTGCCCGCTGCCGCCCTCGGGGCTCACGCAGACCGCCGCCACGACCGAATCGATCACACTCACCTGGACGGCATCGCCCAGCGCGGTCGCCCTCTACCTCGTCTCGACGCCTCGCTGGCAGCGCACCACCACCGCGACCACCCTGACCAAGCATGGCCTCAGCTGCGGCAGCGTACGGACGGTGTTCGTGCGGGCGCAGGATGCCTACGGGGCGCTGTCGACGCCGGTCAAGGTCTCGGCGGCCACCCTGCCCTGCTGAGGCTCAGGCCTCCCAGCTCCAGTCCTTGACCCACCAGCCGGCGTGGGGCATGCCCGACGCCAGCGCGTCGCCGGCCACCTGCGACACGTCCAGCGGCACCCGGTGGAACTCCACCTCGTGGCCCGCGACGACCGCGTACTCGGCGAACGGCGGGTTATGGAACCGGCCGTCGGGCAGCATCTCGAACGGAATCCCCACGCTCCCGGGGTTGATCACCAGCGACGTGCCGTGCCGGCGCAGCATCGCCTGGTGGGTGTGAGCGCCCGCGAACACCAGCGCCGCATGGCCGTCGAGGGCTGCCTCGAGCGCCGCCGGCGGGGTGGTGGCCAGCAGCTCCTCCGTGTCCGAGCGGGGCGAGCCGTGATAGCAGCAGAGGCCGGGCCGCTCGACCACCGGCTGATACCCGGCCAGCGCGCTGCGGTGCGTGTCGTCCAGCTGCTCGGCGCCCCACAGGTCGAGCTCGAACGTGCGGCGGGTGTCCTCGTCGTCGGTCTCCTCGACCTCCGGGTGCAGCAGGAACCGATCGGTGTTGCCCCGCACCACCGGGCAGCCCAGCCCGGCGATCCGCTCGATCGCCTCCCGCGGCCGCGGCCCGGTGGCGGCCACGTCACCCAGGCAGATCAGGTCGTCCGCGCCCGACCGGGAGAGGTCGCTGAGCACCGCCTCCAGGGCGACCATGTTGCCGTGCACATCCGCGATCAGCGCGATCCGCGAGACGCCTGCCATGCCCGCCTAGGACGCGACTGGCTCGGGGTGGATCCGGCCGGCGGCCTCCGCCAGCCGTCCCCCCGACCGGCCACGGCGGGTGGCCAGCACCTCCGCCATGATCGAGAGCGCGGTCTCCGCCGGCGTCAGGGCGCCGATGTCGAGCCCCAGCGGGCCGCTGATGCGGGCGATCTCCGACTCCGAGTAGCCGGCGTTTCGCAGCCGCTCGCGGCGCCGGTCCTGTGCCCGCCGGCTGCCCAGGGCGCCGATGTAGGGCGCGGCCGAGCGCAGCGCCGGCCCCAGCGCCGGCTCGTCGAAGCGGGCGTCGTGAGTGAGCACGACGACGTAGGTGGCCTCGTCAGGCTGGTGCAGCTCGTAGGCCTTGGCGGGCCAGCCGACCACCACCTCATCGGCGTCCGGCAGCCGCTCCCTGGTGGCGAACTTGCCGCGGGCGTCCGAGACGATGGTGCGAAATCCGACCTGTCGGGCGATCCGCGACAGCTCCTGGGCGGTGTCCACCGCGCCGAAGATCATCAGCACCGGCGCCGGTGCCAGGTGCTCGACGAAGGTGTTGGGGCTTTCGCGCCGCGCCGCCGAGTCGGCCTCGCCCTCGCCGTAGCGCTTGCCGCCGGCCTGCGGGCCGGACAGCGTGGTGGTGATCGACAGCCGTTGCCCTGCCTCCAGCGCGGCGCCCACGCGGTCGACCTCCGCGCGGTCGAGCGGTGCGATGAATATCTCGATCTCGCCGCCGCACGGCAGCCCGATGTCGAACGCGTCGTCGTCGCTGATGCCGTAGGGGACGAGCTCGGGCGTGCCCCGTTCGAGCACCTCCGCGGCCCGCAGCGCGACGTCGCTCTCGACGCAGCCACCCGACACCGACCCGTACATGTCGCCGTCGTCTGTAACCAGCAGCCGCGAGCCGAGCGGGCGCGGGGCGGAGCGCTTGGAGTCGACGACCATGGCGACCGCCACGCGCCGCCCGCCGTCGAGCAGCCGCCGGGCGTCGGTCAGAACATCGCGCATATCCAGAATCGTAGTGGAGGATCAGCGGCCGGCGGCTGCCTCCAGCGCGCGCCCCGTCAGCACCCGGGCCAGGTGCCGCCGGTAGTCGGGGCTGGCGGCCGTATCGCCGGGCGGCTCCAAGCCGTCGGCGGCCAGTGCCGACGCCTCGGCCGCGTTCGAGCCGGTCCAGGCCGCCTCCGCCGCCCGAGCCCGGAACGGCGTGGCCCCGCAGCCCGTGATCGCGATCCGCGCAGAGCCGCCGTCAAGCGCCGCGGCGACCCCCACCACCGCCCAGTCCTGCATCCGCCGCGAGAACTTGACGTACGCGGCCCGCCGCAGCTTCGGCACCCGCACCTCGGTGATGATCTCGTCCGCCGAGATGGCCGTGGTCAGGTAGTCGACGAACAGGTCGGACGCGGCGATGGTACGCTTGCCGGCCGGGCCCTCCACCTCGACCTCGCCCTCCAACGCGACCAGCACGGCGGGCAGGTCGGCGTGCGGCTCGGCGTGGGCCAGCGAGCCGCCGATGGTGCCCCGGTTCCGCACCTGCAGGTCGCCGATCATCCCCGCAGCCTCGGCGAGCATCGGGCAGCCGTTCGCGACCACGTCCGAGGAATGGACGTCGCGATGGGTGGTCAGTGCTCCGATCGCGATCTGTGAGCCGGCGTCACGGACGCCGGTCAGCCCGTCGATGGCGGACAGGTCGATCAGCAGCTCGGGAACCGCCAGCCGCAGCTTCATCATCGGCAGCAGCGAGTGGCCGCCGGCCAGCAGCTTGGCCCCGTCGCCGTGGCGCTGGAGCAGGCCGACGGCGTCGGCCAGCGTTCCGGGCCGCTCGTAGTCGAACGCAGCCGGGATCACGCCGCACCTCCCTCGTTCATCGCCCGCCATACGCGCTCGGGCTGGAGTGGCATGTCGATGTCGCGGACGCCGGTGGCGTCGCAGACTGCGCCCACGATCGCCGCGGTGGCCGCGATCGTCCCCGCCTCGCCGATGCCCTTGACGCCCAGCGGGTTGGTGGGCGACGGCGTCTCCGTGCGGTACGTCTCGACGGAGGGCACGTCGGGGGCGCCGGGGATCAGATAGTCGACGAAGCTCGACGTCAGCAGCTGCCCGTCCTCGTCGTAGATCACTCCCTCGTACAGGGCCTGGCCGACCGAGTGGATGACGCCGCCGTGCACCTGGCCGTCGACGATCGCCGGGTTGACGACGTTGCCGCAGTCGTCGACCGCCACGTAGCGGGTGATCTCGACCCGGCCCGTGTCCGGCTCGACCTCCGCCTCGCAGATGTGGCAGCCGAACGGGAACGTGAAGTTGGGCGGGTCGAAGAACACCGTCTCATCCAGCCCCGGGTCGACGCCCTCCGGGAGGTCGAACCCCTGCCACGCGCGGAACGCGACCTCGCCCATGCCGGTGCTCCGGTCGGGGCTGCCCTTGACGCGGAACGCGCCGTCCTGGAACTCGAGGTCGTCGGGCGACGCCTCCATCATGTGGGCGGCGACCTGCCTGGCCTTGTCGCGCACCCTCCCCGCCGCCTTGTGGATCGCGGTACCGCCCACGGCCACGCTGCGGCTGCCGTAGGTGCCCAGCCCGTAGGGGGCGAAGGCGGTGTCGCCGTGGATCACCTCGACGTCGTCGAAGGGGATCCCCAGCTCGCTCTCGATGATCTGCGACCAGCTGGTGGCATGCCCCTGGCCGTGGGGCGCGGTGCCGGTGATCACGGTCACCTTGCCGGTGGGGTGGATCCGCACCGTGGCGCTCTCCCAGCCGCCGGGCGTGAGGCCGATGGCATGGGTGACCGCCGACGGCGCCAGCCCGCAGATCTCGACGTACGTCGACAGCCCCCGGCCGAGCAGCCTGCCCCGCGATTTCGCCTCCGCACGGCGGGCCTCGAAGCCGGCTGGATCGGACACCTCGAGCGCCCTGTCGAGCGTCTTGTCGTAGTCGCCGGAGTCGTAGGTGATGCCGGTGTTGGTGGGGTGTGGGAACTCGCGGACGAAGTTGCGCCGCCGCACCTCCTCGCGGCTGATGCCGACCTCGGCGGCCAGGGCGTCCATCGTCCGCTCGATCGCGTGGGTGGCCTCCGGCCGCCCGGCGCCGCGGCAGGCGTCGGTGGGCACGGTGTTGGTGAACACCTCGGTCACCTTCAGGTCGACCTGCGGGATGTCGTAGCAGCCCTCGGCGATGAACAGGGTGAGGTGGGCGATGCTGGGCGTCAGCAGCTGCAGGTAGGAGCCCACATCCTGGATGTAGTGCGCCCGCAGGGCGAGGATCTTGCCCTCGCCGTCGGCGGCGATCTCCATGTGGGCGTCCTGCGCGCGGCCGTGGATGGTCGCCACCAGCGACTCGCTGCGCTCCTCGATCCACTTCACGGGCGCCCCCAGCTGCTTGGACGCCGCGGCGGCGATGAACTCCTCGGCGTAGCAGTTGAGCTTGCCCCCGAAGCCGCCTCCGACGTCCGGCGCGATCACCCGCACCTTGGCCTCCGACACGTTGCAGCAGATGGCCAGGAACGTGCGCACGAAGTGAGGGATCTGGGTGGAGGAGTGCACCATCAACTCGTCGGAGGAGCCGATCCAGTGGGCGACCACGCCGCGGGGCTCGATGGCGCCGGGGATCGTGCGCTGGTTGTGCAGCGTCTGCTTGACCACCACGTCGGCGGCGGCGAACGCCTCCTCGACGCCGTCGGTGACGTTCTCGATCACGACGCAGACGTTGTCGGGGTACTGGTCGTGGACGAGCGGAGCGCCGCTGGCCAGCGCGGCGTCGACGCCGATCACCGCCGGCAGCACGTCGTAGGAGACCTGCACCAGATCGGCGGCGTCGCGGGCCACGTAGCGGTCGGCGGCCAGCACGATCGCCACCGGCTCTCCGGCGTGTCGCACCTTGCCCTTCGCCAGCGGCGGCCGCTCGGGCTGGCGCACCTGGCCGGTGGGATTGGACGCGCAGGGCACGCCGGCCGCGAACTCGAGGTCGTCGGCGGTGTACACGGCGCTGACGCCGGCCAGCCGGCGGGCGGCGGTGCTGTCGATGCCGGTGATGGTCGCGTGGGCGAAGGGGCTGCGCACGACGACCATGTGCGCCATACCGGGCAGCTTGATGTCATCGATGAACCGCGCCTGGCCGGTCAGCAGCTCGCCGTCCTCTTTGCGAAGGGCCGACGCGCCCATGCCGCGCGTGGTGTCGACTGCCACGGCCATCAGGCAGGCACCCCCTCGGCGGCGCTGCGGATCGCGGCCACGATGTTGTGGTAGCCGGTGCAGCGACACAGGTTGCCCTCGAGGCCGTGGCGGATCTCCTCGTCGGTGGGATGCGGGTTCGCCTCCAGCAGCTTGATGGCGGTCATCACCATGCCCGGCGTGCAGTAGCCGCACTGCAGCCCGTGCTGCTCGTGGAAGGCCTGTTGCATCGGGTGCATCGACACGCCGTCGGAGATCCCCTCGAACGTGGTCACCTCGCGGCCGTCGGCCTGCACCGCCAGCACGGTGCACGCCTTGACCGCATCTCCGTCGATCCACACCGTGCAGGCCCCGCAGTTGGACGTGTCGCAGCCGACCTGTGTGCCGGTCAGGTTGAGCTGCTCGCGCAGGAGGTGGACGAGCAGCGTCCGCGGCTCGACCCCGGTGGTGTGCGAGACGCCGTTGACGGTCACTGTCACAGCCCGCATCATCGCGGCTCCTTCCATCGCCGTCGGCAGCGGATCAGCCTTGTGACCCGCGTGGCAAAGAGGTCTACCGCAGGGCCGGACAAACTTCAAGCGCCCCCAAACGGGGCATCACGACACCGCAAATCGGGGAGGGCGCGCGTGCCCTTGTCGAGCGAGTGTTGGATCGTGGACCGCTCCCCCGCAGGTACCGCGGCCATGCCCAGCTTCGAAGACGCCGTCAAGACCGCCGAAGAGATGGGCATCGCCGACCATGCACTGCCCCGGCTGGCGCTGGCCATCGGCCGGCGGCTGGGCCTTGGCCAGGACGCGCTCGACGAGCTGCGGCTGGTGGCGCTGGTGCACGACGTCGGCAAGCTGGCCATCCCCACCCAGCTGCTGAACAAGCGGGGATCGCTGACCATCGTCGAGTGGGCGGTGATGCAGCGGCACGCCATGCTGGGACGGCGGCTGATCGAGCGCAGCCTCGGCCTGGAACGGGCCGCCGAGGGCGTCGGCGCCGTCCGCGAGCGATGGGACGGCAGCGGCTATCCGCTCGGCCTGGCCGGCGCCGAGATCCCGCACTGCGCCCGGATCGTCAGCGTGTGCGCCGCCTACAGCGCGATGCGCGCCGGCCGCCCGGGCCGGCTGCCCCGCACCCAGGAGCAGGCACTGGAGGAGCTTCGCGAGTTCGCCGGCATCCAGTTCGACCCCGCCGTCGTCGCCGCCGCCTGCGAGATCATCCCGGTCGAGGACGACGCGCGGAGCGTCGCCGGCTGGCGCTGACCTGATGTAGGATTCGGCGTCGTGCCGCCTCGCGGCCACGTTGGCCTGCGGGCCGTTCGCATGCGACCGAGGGACAGATGAAGACGTACTCCGCCAAACCGCACGAGATCGAGAAGAGCTGGTATCTGGTCGACGCCGAGGGCAAGACCCTGGGTCGGCTGGCCACCCAGATCGCCGATCTGCTGCGCGGCAAGGGCAAGCCGCAGTACACGCCGCACGTCGACTCGGGAGACTTCGTGATCGTGGTCAACGCCGAGAAGGTGCACGTGACCGGCGACAAGCTGCAGCAGAAGATGTACTACAACCACAGCGGCTATCCCGGCGGACTGCGCGAGCGGACGCTGGCCGAGCAGTTGAAGCGGCGCCCCGAAGAGGTGCTGCGCAAGGCCGTCAAGGGCATGCTGCCGAAGAACCGGCTGGCCGCCCGCCAGCTCGTCAAGCTGAAGATCTACGCCGGACCGGAGCACCCGCACGAGGCGCAGAATCCGGTCCCGATCGAGGAGCGCTCGTGAGCAGCAAGTCCCCCGTGATGTACCGCGGCACCGGCAAGCGGAAGAACTCGGTCGCCCGGGTGATCCTGTCGCCGGGCTCCGGCGAGGCCGTGGTCAACGGCAAGCCGCTGGCCACGTACTTTCCGCGCCAGATCCTGCAGGCGATCGCCACCGCCCCGCTGCGCGTCAGCGGCACGGAGGGCACCTGGGACATCCGTGCCCGGATCGACGGCGGCGGCGTCGCCGGCCAGGCGGGCGCCATGCGCCACGGCATCGCCCGGGCGCTGATCGAGGCTGACGAGAACCTCCGCGCCGACCTCAAGCGGGCCGGGTTCCTGACCCGCGACGCGCGCGTGGTGGAGCGGAAGAAGGCGGGCCTGAAGAAGGCTCGCAAGCGGCCGCAGTTCTCGAAGCGCTAGGCGGTTCCCCATGGAGGCGGTGCGCAGGCTGTTCGGCACGGACGGCGTCCGAGGCGTTGCCGGGGTCGATCTGACCGCGGACACGGCGCGGTCGCTGGGCGCCGCCGCCGCCCGCGTGGCGGGCCCCGGCGCCCGGATCGTGATCGGTCGGGATACCCGCGAGAGCGGGCCGATGCTGGAGGCCGCCCTGGTCGACGGCATCGTGGCCGCCGGCGGAGTCGCGCTGCTGGCCGGCGTCATCCCCACGCCCGGGGTGGCAGTGCTGGCCTCGATGCTGGATGCCGATCTCGGCTGCGTCATCTCGGCCTCCCACAACCCGTATCGCGACAACGGCATCAAGTTCCTGGGCGGCGACGGCAGGAAGTTGTCCGATCGCCAGGAGGTGGCTATCGAGGCGGCCCTCGAAGGGCCCGAGCCCGGCGGCGGCCGCTGCGACCGGCTGGACGACGCCAGCGAGCGGTACGCCGACTGGCTGGTACGCGGCTTCGGCCATCGCTCGGCCCGCTCGCCGCGGCTGATCCTCGACTGTGCCAACGGCGCTGCTACGCCAGTAGCCGGTCCGGTGCTTCGAGCGCTGGGCCATGACCGGCTGACGATGATCGGCGCCCAGCCCGACGGGCGCAACATCAACCTCGGCGTCGGCTCCACCCACCTGGATGCGCTGGCCGGGCGGGTGCGGGAGGAGGCCGCGGACGCCGGCATCGCCTTCGATGGCGACGCCGACCGCTGCCTGGCGGTCGACGCGCAGGGCCGGCCGGTGAACGGCGATGCGATCATCGCCGCGCTGGCGATCGACCGCCACCGGCGTGCCGACCTGCCCGGCGACCGGGTGGTGGTTACCTCGATGACGAACCTCGGCTTCCACCGGCTGATGCGGAGCCACGGCATCGAGGTCGAGGTGACGGATGTCGGCGACCGCTACGTGCTGGAACGGCTGATGCAGACCGGCGCGGTGTTGGGCGGGGAGCAGTCTGGGCACGTGGTCGACCTGGCCCACCACACCACCGGGGACGGCATCGCCACGGCGCTGATGCTGCTGGCGGCGATCGACCGGCTGGGTCTCGACATGGCCGGCGTCCACGACCTGGTGGTGCCGTTCCCCCAGCGGCTCGTGGCCGTCCGCGCCGATCGCGGCCTGCTAGCGTCCGCTGACCGGGTCTGGCAGGAGGTGGCCGCGGTGAGCGAGAAGCTTGGTGAACGCGGTCGCGTTGTGCTCCGCGCGTCCGGTACCGAGCCCGTAGTGCGGGTGATGGTCGAGGCGGAGGACGAGGGCACATGCCAGGCGCTTTGCGAGCGACTGGCGGCCCTGGTGAAGACCGAGATCGGAGTGGATGCGTAGATGTGCGGGATCGTCGGATACGTGGGAAAGCGGCCTTGCAAAGAGCTGTTGCTTGCCGGCCTGGAGCGCCTCGAGTACCGAGGTTATGACTCCGCCGGCATCTGCCTGCTCAACGGCGACGTCGCCATCACCCGCCGCGTGGGCAGGGTCGACGCCCTCCGCGAGGCGGTGGGAGACACCCCACACCCGGCGACCACCGGACTTGCCCACACCCGGTGGGCGACCCACGGAGGCGTCACCGAGTCGAATGCCCACCCGGTTGAAGCCTGCGAGGGCTCGGGGGTGACGGTTGTCCACAACGGCATCATCGAGAACTACGTCGGGCTGCGCCGCGACCTGGCGGACGTCGGCCACGAGTTCCACACCGACACCGACTCCGAGGTGATCGCTCACCTGGTCGAGAGCCAGTACAGCGGCGACCTCGTGGAAGCGGTGCGGCTGGCCTACGCAAAGCTGCACGGCCATTTCGCCTTCGCCGTGCTGCATCGCGACCACAGCGACGAGATCGTCGCCGCCCGCCGCCAGTGCCCGCTGGTGGTCGGTGTCGGCGAGGGCGAGATGTTCATGGCGTCCGCCATCCCCGCCTTCCTGCGCGAGACGCGCCGCGTGCAGTACGTGATGGACGACGAGATCGTGGTCGCCCGCCCCGCGGGCGCCACATTCCTGGACGCGGAGGGCACGGTGATCGACCGGCCTGTCGAGGACGTTGACTGGGACGACGACGCGGCCGAGAAGCAGGGCTACGAGACGTTCATGCTCAAGGAGATCCTGGAGCAGCCGCAGGCGATCGCCGACACCATCGGCGAGCGGCTGTATCACGGCGAGCTGCAGCTGGACGGGCTGAACCTGAGCGAGGAGCAGATCCGCGGGCTGTCACGGGTGGTCATCCTGGCCTGCGGCACCGCCTATCACGCCGGCCTGATCGGCCGCTACCTGCTCGAGGAATGGGCGCGGCTGCCCGCCGAGTCCGACATCGCCAGCGAGTGGCGCTACCGCCACCCGGTGATCGACGAGCACTCGCTGGTGATCGCCGTCAGCCAGTCGGGCGAGACGATCGACACCCTGGCCGCCATGAAAGAGGCGCGCGACCACGGTGCCCACGTGCTGGCCGTGACCAACATCATGGGCAGCCAGATAACGCGCGATGCCGACTCCGTGCTCTACACCAGGGCCGGCCTCGAGATCGGCGTCGCTGCCAGCAAGACGTTCACCGCCCAGGTGACCCTGATGTACCTGCTGGCCCTGAAGCTGGGCCTCGTCAGAGGCACGATCGAGCCTGAGCGCGCCGCCAAGCTGCTCGCCGAGGTGCGCAGCCTGCCCGACCTGGCGCAGCGCACGCTTGATCGCGTCGACGCCGTGGAGCCGGTCGCTGAGCGCTTCTGGCAGAACGAGTTCTTCCTCTACCTGGGCCGCTACATCGGCCTGCCGATCGCGCTCGAGGGCGCGCTCAAGCTGAAGGAGATCTCCTACATCCCCACCGACGCCTACGCCGCTGGGGAGATGAAGCACGGCCCGATCGCCCTGCTCGACGAGTCGACCCCAGTGGTCGTGGTCGCCACCGACAACCACGTCTACGAGAAGGTGATCTCGAACGTCGAAGAGGTGCGCGCCCGCGGCGCCCACGTGATCGCCGTCGCCACCGACGGCAACGAGGACATCAGACGGGTCGCCGAGCACGTCTTCTACCTGCCCCGCACGGAGCCCGAGCTGCAGGCCGCGCTGGCCATCCTGCCGCTGCAGCAGCTCGCCTACGGCATCGCCCGCCGCCGCGGCCTCGACATCGACAAGCCGCGCAACCTGGCCAAGACCGTCACCGTCGAGTAGCCCAGGGGCCGAACCGGATACCGAACCCGGTTCCCCATCGCCCCGAAGTTCCACTTCCGCGACCGAATCGGCACACTCTGCGACGCCGATCCCGCTCCCCGAGCCGAGCCGCGTTGCCCCCCGGGCAAACGAACCTGCTACCGAACCGGGTACCGAACCCGGTTCGGTACCCGGTTCATCCCCCGGCCCGGTCAGCCCATCGGGGTGGGGGCCCCGCGTCCGGATCCGTTGATCCGCATTGCCGGCGCCGTGACCTGTGTATCGTCGGCGGCCATGCCGTCGGCCGAACGAGTGCTCTGGAACGCCCGCGTCATCCCCGGCGACGGCACCCCGGCGCGCGAGCGGATGGCCGTCGGCGTGCGGGATGGGCGGATCGCCTGGGTGGAGCCGGCCGGCGGCGAGGATCCGCCGGCGGGGGCGCTGGACTGCGCCGGCCGGACGCTCCTACCGGGCCTGATCGACGCCCACGTCCACCTTTCCAGCTCCACCGAGCGCAGCCCGGGCTTCGGGCCGCCGCAGCCGCTGCATGGCGAGGAGCCCAGGCAGCGGGAGCTCGGCTACTACGTGCTGGCCCAGAGCGCGGCCGAGCTGCTGGCGGCCGGCGTGACCACGGTGCGGGATGTCGGCAGCTTCGACCTGGAGGGCGTGTCCGTCCGCCAGGCCGTCGAGCTCGGGCTGCTGCCCGGGCCGCGGGTGCTGTCATGCGGCCGGATCATCTCGGCCACCTCTCCGGGTGGCGCGATCTTCGGCTCGATGTACCACGAGGCCGACGGGCCTGACGCGATGCGGCACGCGGTGCGCCGGCAGCTGCGTGACGGCGCCAGCTTCATCAAGGTGATGGCCACCGGCGCCCGCTCGGTCGTCCGCGAGGATCCCGAGCCGGCGCAGATGACCCGTGAGGAGCTGCGGGCGATCGTCGATGAGGCGCACCGGATGGGCTTTCGGGTCGCCGCGCACGCCGAGGGTCTGCAGGGCACCCGGATGGCGATCGAGGAGGGGGTCGACACCATCGAGCACGGCCTCGCCCTGCACCGCGCCCCCGACCTGCTGGCGGTGATGGCCGAACTCGGCACCACCCTGGTGCCCACCCTGAGCACGTTCCACGACGTCGCCGACCGGTTCGCTCCCTGCTTCGCCCCGGTGCTGGTCGATCTGGCAAAACGCCAGGCTGAGGAGGCGGCGCTGACGGTGGCGGCGGCCCGGACGGCGGGAGTGCCGATGGCGATGGGTTACGACAGCGGCCCGCCGGGCGCGAACCTGGCCGAGCTGGTGAGGATGGCCGACGCCGGCCTGACGGGGGGCGACGCCGTGGTCGCGGCCACCTCCGCGGGCGCGCGGGCGCTCGGCCTGGACGACGTCGGCGTCATCCGCCCCGGCGCAGTGGCCGACCTGGTGCTGTTGGACGGGGATCCGCTCGCGGATCCGGCCGTGCTGGCCCGGCGCGAGGCGATCCAGCTGGTGCTGGCCGGCGGCCGGCCGGTCGGCGGCGGGATCTGCCGTCCCGCCGACCCCTGGCACGCCTGACGCCGGCTATTCGTACTGCAGCGCCTCCAGCACGTCCAGCCGTCCGGCACGGCGAGCGGGCATCACCGCCGCCAGCACGCCGGCGACCAGGGCGACCAGCACGAACATCAGCAGCGTCAGCACCGGCACCGAGAACTGGATGTCGTACTCGGACAGGGCGCGGGTGACCGCGGCGGCCAGTGCGATTCCCAGCGGCAGGCCGATCGCCGCACCGATCAGGGCGGTGGTGACGCTCTCCTGCCGCACCATGCTCCTGGTCTGGCGGGCCGTCATGCCGATCGCCCGCAGCATCCCCAGCTCCCGCGTGCGCTCGTGCACCGCCAGCACCAGCGTATTGACCATGCCGAACAGGCTGACCACCACCGACAGCGCCAGCAGCACGTACAGCAGGTTGAGGATCTGCGACAGCCCGGACACGCGGCTCTGGACGAACTCGTCGCGGGTGTGCAGCTTGACGCCCGGATAGCGGCTGGCCGCCTGCGCCTCGGCCTGATCCATGAACGGCGCCGCCTCCGGCGGGACGTTCAGGAACGTGTAGAGATCGGCCGGCCGGGGGAACGACCGGTCGAACGCCGCCTGGTCGATGACGACGGATCCGAGCAGCGGGTCGAGGTCGAACGTGCCCTGATCAAGCAGGCCGGAGACGGTCAGCCGCAGCCGGTTGCCGGAGGGGGTGAGCAGCGAAAGCCGGCTGCCCACCGCCAGGTGATGCTCCTCGGCGAAGCTCTTGCGGACGATCGCGCCGCCGCCGGCCAGCGCGTCGACCGGGTCGCCCTCGGCCTTGCTCGAGTACCGGAAGGTGTAGAAGCTCCCGATGTTCGGCTCGACGCCGGTGACGTAGACGTCCGACCGCTCCACCTTCGCCTTGTCGCTGCGCACGCTCGAGCTCTCGACCACCGGGATCGAGCTGACCTTGGTGCCGATCGATGTCGGCAGGGTGTCGAACCCGTTGGCGGAGGTGACCACGTACTCGGCCGACACCTGCCGCTCGACGGTGCTGGTGGCGGAGTTGCGCAGGCCGGCCCCGAGCACCGCGACCGTCGTCACCAGAGTCAGCCCCACCATCAGGGCGGCTGCCGTGGCCGCCGTGCGGCCAGGGTTCCGGATCGCGTTCTGGGTGGCCAGATCCCCGGTGGCACCGCCCAGCCGGCGGCCCGGGTAGCCCAGCACCGTGGCCAGCGGCGGCACCAGGCGGGGGCTGAGCGCGGCCACGCCGAGGAATCCCATCAGCGCTCCGCCGGCGATCAGCAGCAGCCGGACGTTGGTGGCGACGTCGGCGAACAGCCCGTAGCCGAGCATCACGGCTGCCAGGCTGAGCCCGACGACCGCCACCGGCAGCGAGAGCCGGCCGGGCCGCGTCGAACCGGCCGTGGCGCCCTCACGCACGGCGTTGATGGGGGCGATGCGGGTGGCCCGGAAGGCCGGCAGCACGCCCGCCAGCAGGGTGATGCCGATGCCGATCGCCAGCGAGACGATCACCGTCCGCGCCTGGATCACCGTCGTCGCCTGGGGAAGCGCCAGGCCGAGTGCCGAGAACACGCTGCTCAGCCCGCGGGAGAGGGCGTAGCCGAGGGCCAGGCCGCCCAGCGAGGCAAGCGTGCCGATGGCCGCGGTCTCCACGATCACCGAGCCCATCACCTGGCGGCGCGACGCTCCCAGCGTCCGCAGCGTCGCCAGCTCGCGCGTGCGCTGGGCGATGGTGATCGAGAGGGTGTTGAAGATCACGAAGCCGCCCACGAACAGGGCGATGCCGCCGAACGCCAGCAGGGCGTAGCGGAGGTACGAGATGAAGGTGGTCACCTCCTTGGAGTCCGCGGCCGCCCGTGCCGCCGACGTCTCGACCTTGACGCTCGCCGGAAGCGTCGGCCGGATCTGCCGCATCAGCTCGGCCGGCGAGGTGCCGTCGGCGGCGGTCACGGAGATCGAGTCGTATCCCTGCTTGTCGAACAGCTGCTGCGCCACCGGCAGGTCGAACACGGCGATCGTCGCGCCGCCCAGCGACTCGACGTCGCCGAACGAGGCCACGCCGGTGATCGTGTAGTCCTTGACCTCGCCGCCGGCGGCGACGCCCACCTTGTCACCGACGCCGAAGTTCTCCCGGTCCGCCGTGGCGGCGTCGATCACCGTCTGCCCGGCGCCCACCGGCCAGTCGCCCTCGGTCAGATCCATCGGCGTGAACTGCGGCTGCGAGGGATCCATGCCCAGGCCCAGGCTGGGAGAGTCTCCGGTGGTGATCTGCTTGCCGTCGCGGCCGATCAGCTTGGCGCTGTTGGAGTTGCTCTCCAGATCCATCAGGCTGCCAGCTGCGGCCTTGACGCCGGGCAGCGACCGGACATCCGCCAGCACGCTCTCGGGCACCGTCGGGCTGCCGCTGGAGGCGCCCTCGACCAGCGGCCGGCCACTGATCACGACGTCCGTGTCGGCATAGGAGCTGGTGAAGATCGAGGTGAACGCCTTCTCGATCGAGTCGGTCAGCATGAAGGTGCCGCTGACCATCGCAACTCCCAGCATCACCGCGAGGGCGGTCAGCACGCCTCGGAGCTTCCGCTGTAGCAGCCCTTTCAGGGCCACCCGGATCATGCCGTGCTCGTCCGCGCCATCTCGGTCGCCCCCTCTCCTTGACGGTCGACCGGTCGTGGTTCGAGACAGGCGAAACTATCACACGCCGCTGCCGGCCGACGGGTGGAGCAGCGGCACCAGCGGCGACCAGCCCTCGGCCAGCAGCGCCACCAGCGAGGGCGGCGTGATCACGGTTGCCGGTCCCTGCCGGGGCCGTGGTGAGCGTTCGCCGTAGCCGGACGGGCTCCAGCGCAAGAGCTCGGAGCCCACGACCAGGTGCGGGGCGTCGCCCAGCAAGACGAATGCTCCGTCGGGAAGCGTCCCGAAGGGCAAGGGGTGCAGACGGCGGCCGCCGGTCGCCCGGTCGAGCCGCTCGTCCTGGAGCCGGCTGTCGATCGCCTCCGCGCCGGCCTCGCCGTGATGGCGCGCCCGCCAGGACGCCGACAGCCGGTTGTAGTCCTCGCGGCGGCAGAGGGCGCACGGCCGGTGGCCGGCGGCCAGCGCCGTCGCCTCATCGAGGAAGAACAGCTCGGTGAACCTGCCGGGCTGCATCATCGGTCCCCGCTGCCAACCCCGGAACTGAAGCCGGCAGGCGATCCAGCGGGTGGTCGGATGGCGGTTGCGCACCCGGCCGGTGGCGTCGTGCAGGCAGCCGCGGTTGCCGTAGACAAGGCCGCGGGCGGGGTCGGCGATCAGCTCGCCGAGCGGGGTGACGCGGTTCTGCAGCGGCATGCCGCGCAGCCTACGCCCAAACTCTGGCCGAACCCGGGCGTCCAGCGCTGTCGCCTCGAACGGTCAGGCCCTCGCGCCCGCCGGACCGTAGCCGGGAGCGACCAGATCCTGAGTCTCCGGGTGGCGGCGGATGTAGTCGGCCACGAAGGGGCACAGCGGCCGCACCCGCAGGCCTCGGCGGCGGACGTCCTCGAGCACTTCGGCCACCAGCAGGCTTCCGTAGCCGCGGCCCTCGCAGGCGGGATCGATCTCGGTGTGGGTGATGGCCATCTCGCCGTCGCGCATGCGGTAGGCGGCCAGGCCGATCGGCCGATCGCCGACCGAGATCACGTAGCGCGACCGCTCGGGCTCGTCCACCACCCGGGCCGGGGCCTCGTCCGGCGCCTCCCCGGTGGGCAGCTCGGCCAGCTCGATCAACTGTCCGGCGACGTCCGACTCCCGCGCCGGCAGGTGGTCGCGGAACCGCTTCCGATGGGTGCCCGCGTGCGGCCAGGCATCGAGCGTGGACAGGTAGCCGAAGATCCGCCGGGTGCCCTGGTGAACGTCGCCCTGCTCGGTCACCAGCACCGGGATCTGGTCGTGCCCGGTGGCCGCGCGCAGCGCCTCGCGCTGCTCAGGCCAGGGCTCCACCTGGCGGGTCACGAAGTCGATCCCTCGCTCCGTCAGCAGTTCGCGCACGGCCGAGGAGAACGGGCACCACTCGGCCTGGTACAGCGTCAGCACGCGCGGCATGGTAGCCCTCGGGTAGCATCGCCGGCCTGATGATCGATCCCCAGAGACGATGGAAGCCGCACGGCTACAAACCGGAGTACGCCGGCCTGGCGACGTTCGGCGGCCTGCCGTACACGGAGGATCCGGCCGAGCTGGCGGGCGTCGACGTGGCGATCGTGGGCGCGCCGATGGACGATCTGGTCACCGACCGGCCGGGCACCAGGCTGGGGCCGCGGGCGATCCGCGCTGTGGGGCTGGAGCAGGGCCCGCACCTGGAGGCGGGGATCGACGCGTTCGAGACCCTGCGCGTTGTCGACTACGGAGACGCCCCGGTGACCCCGGCCGACCCGGCGGCGTCGCACGCTGCGATCGAGCGCACGGTGGGCGAGGTGCTGGCGGCCGGGGTGGTGCCGATCGTGCTCGGCGGCGACCACTCGATCGCCGAGCCCGACGTCCGCGCCTGCGCGCGGGCGCACGGCCCGGTCGGTCTGATCCACTTCGACACCCACACCGACACCGCCAGGGAGCTGTACGGCGTCGAGATCAACCACGGCACGCCGATGTACCGGCTAGTCGAGGAGGGGTCAGTCGACCCCAAGCACTACGTGCAGATCGGCCTGCGTGGCTACTGGCCGGGCGAGGAGGAGTTCGCCTGGCAGGCGAAGCACGGGATCACCGCCCTGTTCATGCACGACGTGCGCGATCTGGGCATCCGCGAGGTGGTCGGCCGGGCGGTCGGCATCGCCGGCGACGGCCCGGTCTTCCTGACCGTCGACGTCGACGTGCTCGACCCGGCGTTCGCCCCCGGCACGGGCACCCCCGAGCCCGGTGGGATGACCTCGGCGGAGCTGCTGTGGGCGGTTCGCGAGGTGTCGCGGCGGCTGCAGCTGGTCGGTGCCGACGTGGTCGAGGTCGCGCCTACTGCGGTCGGCTCGGCCGATATCACGGCGCTGGTGGCCGACCGGCTCGTCCGCGAGATCCTGACCGGTATCGCACTGCGGCGGAGCGGCCGCGGCTGAGCCGTTGATCCGCGAGCTTCCGGGCGGGTACGAGCTCGACGACGACCCCGAGCGGGTCGACATCGACGCCGTGCACGGCTACCTGTCGGGCGAGTCCTACTGGGCCGCCGGGCGGCCGCACGCGGTGGTCGCGAGGCTCGTCCGCGAGGCGGCAAGGGTGCTCGGCCTCTACCACGAGGGCCGCCAGGCGGGCTTCTGCCGCGCGGTGTCGGACGGCGTCGCCATCGCCTATCTGGCCGACGTCTACGTGCTCGCCGAGCACCGGGGCCGGGGCCTCGGGCTGGAGATGGTGCGGGAGATGGTCGAGGGCGGGTCGCTGGCCGGCGTCCGCTGGGTGCTTCATACCGGCGACGCCCATGGCATGTACCGCCTGGTCGGGTTCGGCGATCCCTCCCCGCGGACGATGGAGCGGCTGCCCGGCGATCACAGGTAGCGGCGGGCGCCGGCGTACCGGTCGCTGCGCGAGGACACCGGCACGATCCGGACCGGCAGCCCGGTGCGTGGCGCCTCGATCATGCGGCCGCGGCCGGCGTACACGGCCACATGGCTGACCCGGCCGGTGCCGCCCGGCCCGGCGAAGAACAGCAGATCGCCGGGGCGCAGGGCCGGCCGGGAGACCGGCCGCCCGTGCAGCGCCTGTTGGTCGGCGTCGCGGGGGATGGTGATCCCGAACCGCCGGAACACCATGTGCGTCAGGCCGGAGCAGTCGAACCCGAAGCCGGACGTGCCGCCCCACAGGTACGCCAGCCCGACGAACCGCCGTGCGGCATCGACCACGCGGGCACCGGTGGGCGCCGGGATCGCCCGAACCGACGGGTACCCGGCGACGGCTCCCAGCCTGATCGCCAGCCTGCCGCCGTTGGGCGTGGCAACGATCGCGTAGCGGCCGCTGCGGCCGAGCACCACCAGCCGCGTGCCGTAGGAGATCTCGATCGCCCGCGCGTACCCGGCCGGATGGCGGAGCCAGGCCGTTCGCCGCGTGACCACGGCCACGGGATGGCCGCGCTGCAGGCGAAGCAGCGAGCTGTTCGCAGTCAGCTGCCTGGTGGGCACCCAACCCGGATAGCCGTAGGAGCTGAGCTGCGACGGCTGGCCCCTCACGGCCACCCTGCTCCACCGGCCCTGACGGGCGGTGACCAGCACCGGCGTCCCGTAGGTGGCCTGGGTCACCGCGCGGCCCACCAGCCAGCGTCGCTGGGTGATGGTCATGGCCGACAGCCAGCGTCGGATATCGGCGGGATCGGACGCCGATGGGCGGTCGACCACCCGCAGCTCGCCCGGTCTGGCCCAGACCGTCGCCAGCGAGACGTCGACGTATCCCCGCCACAGGATCCGCTCCTGCGCCGGGCCGGCGGTCGCCGCCCGGGCGCCGGCCGGGGCGGCCAGGATGCTGAGCGCCGCGCACGCACCGATGGCACCTGCCAGGAGTGCCCCGCGACCGTCCATGCGCCCAGTCTATGACCTTGTAACAGCGCCGCGATCTGGGTTAGGCTCGCCGGCCATGGCGATCGACCTCGGCTCCCGGCTGCAGAACGGTGTCACCCTGCCCTTCAGCTGGTTCAGCGACCCGCAGGTGTTCCGGGCAGAGCAGGAGCGGATCTTCGCCGGTACCTGGATCTACGCCGGCGTCACCGACTGGGTGGCCGAGCCGGGGCAGTTCTTCACCTGCCGGGCCGGCCTGGTGCCGATCGTCGTCGTCCGCGACCATGACGGGTCGATCAACGGCTTCGTGAACATCTGCCGGCACCGGGCGACCGAGGTGGCCGAGGGCAGAGGCAAGCGGGAATCGCTGCAATGCCCGTACCACGCCTGGACGTACGGTCTGGACGGCTGCCTGCGGGCGGCGCCGCGCTCCGAGCGCGAGCCCGGCTTCGACCGCGCCGAATACGGCCTGCTGCCGGTCAGGGTCGAGACCTGGGGGCCGCTGGTGTTCGTCAACCGCGACCTCGACGCTCCGCCGCTGGGCGACGTGCTTGGCCGGCTGCCCGGCATCGTGGCCGAAGGCGGGATCAGCTTCGACAGGCTGCGGTTCCGTGAGCGGCAGGAGTGGACGATCGAGGCCAACTGGAAGGCCGTGGCCGAGAACTACCTCGAGTGCTACCACTGCCCGACCGCGCACCCCGGCTTCTCCCGCCTGATCGATGTCGATCCCGACGCCTACCGGCTGTCCTCCGACGAATGGTTCTCGAGCCAGATCGCACAGGTACGGGACGACCTCGACCGGCCCGGCCGGGAATCGCCGTACCGTCCGAACGGGAAGGTGCGGGAGGCCCACTTCCACTACCTGTGGCCGACGTTCACCATCAACGTGCTCCCCGGCCCGACGAACCTGCTGGCCTTCGCGTTCGTCCCGCTGTCCCCCGGCCGCACGCTGACGATCTCCGACTACTTCTTCGGGGATGACGCAGGCGAGGAGCAGATCGCCGACTTGATCGCCTTCGGACAGCAGGTGGGGGTCGAGGATCAGGCGCTGGTGGAGTCGATCCAGCGGGCGGCGGAGTCGGGCGGCCTCGATCACGGCCGGCTGATGCTCGCCAGCGAGCACCTGATCCAGCATTTCCAGGGCCTGGTCGAGCGCGCGCTGCGCGACTAGGCTCGCGCGGCCAGGCAGGCCCGGCGCACGTTGTCGGCGTGCTCCTTGGCGTCGTCGGCGCCGCCCCGGTCGGGATAGGCCACCTCGCCCGGCGCGTCAGGGTCGCCGCTGGACTCGGCGTGGGCGATCACCGCCTCCACATAGGCCAGGTCGGCCTCGCCGATCCGCCGGGCGGTGTCGGCGTCGTGGGGGCGGCCGTGACCGGGCACCACATGGTCGGGCCGCTGCTGGGCGATCAGTTCCAGCAGCATGGTCAGCGTCCGCCGGTAGTCCCATGCCGACTCGTAGATGAAGGGGATCTCGAGCCGGCCCAGGTAGTCGCCGGCGACCAGCAGCCGCTCCTCCGGCCACCAGGTGGCGATGCCGTCGTCGGTGTGGCCGGGGGCGGCGTGGACGACCGCCTGCCAGCTGCCGATGGTCAGCTCGCCGGGCGCGACCGTCTGGTCGACCCGCAGCCCCTCCAGGCCCTCCAGCGGCAGGCAGAACACGGCCGATTCCTTGCGAACGCTCTGCTCGGCCTCGCCGGAGGCGATCCGCCGGGCGGTCTGTTCGGACGCCACCACCCGGGCGTCCGGCAGCAGGCCGACTCCCATCACGTGATCCCAGTCGCCGTGGGTGAGCAGCACGTGGCCGGCTCCGTCGCCGGCCGCCTCCTCGACCTCCCACGGTGCGATGCCGGGATCGATCAGCAGCCGTTCCCCGTCGCGGCGCAGCTCGAGCGTGGTCGTCTGCCAGAGCACGCTCGGCCACCAGGTGGCCGTGGGGGAGAGGGCGAGCGGGCGTGGCACCGGCGCATCATATGATGGGCCGGTGCAAGTCGGCATCGACCTGATCGAGATCGAGCGGGTGCGCGACGCGCTCGAGCGGTATCCCCGCTTCGCCGAGCGCGTGTTCACCGAGGAGGAGCGCCGCTACTGCTTCTCACGGCCCAACCCGGCGCAGCACTTCGCCGCCCGGTTCGCCGGCAAGGAGGCCGTCGGCAAGGCGCTCGGATGCGGCGCCGAGTGGATGTGGCGCGACATCGAGATCGCCGGCCGGCCCAAGCCCTCGGTGTCGCTGTCGGGCAAGGTGGCGGCGTTCGCCGCCCGCGCCGGGGCGGGCGCGATCGACCTCTCGATGACTCACTCCCGCGGTCTGGCGGCGGCGATCGCGGTCGTGCAGCCGTCATGACCGGCGTGCTGCCGCTGTACTCGGCGGACGAGATGCGGGCGCTCGATTCGCGCGCCATCGAGGAGCTCGGCATCCCCGGCGCCGTGGTGATGGAGCGGGCCGGCTTGGCGGCCGCTCACGAGCTGCTGGCCCGCTATCCCCAGGCCCGGCGGGTGGCGGTGGTGTGCGGTGCCGGCAACAACGGCGGCGACGGCTTCGTGGTGGCCCGCCACCTGCAGTCGGCGGGCCTCGAGGTCTCGACGCATCTGGTCGGCCAGGCCGCGCGGCTTGCCATCGACGCCCGCGGCAACCTGGAGATCGCGCGCCAGCTGGGCATCCCGCTCGAGCGGAATCCGCCGTCCTCCCGGCTGCGCGCTGCGCTGCGCCGCTCCGACGTGGTGGTCGACGCGCTGTTCGGCACCGGCTTCACGGGCGCGCCGCGAGCGGCCGCCGCGGCGGCCATCGAGGAGCTGAACCGGGCTTCGGCGCCGGTGGTCGCGCTGGACGTGCCCTCCGGGGTCGACGCCTCCGACGGCACGGTGGCGGGTGCTTGCGTCACCGCGCAGGTCACGATCACGTTCCACGGCCCCAAGGCCGGTCTGGTGATCGCGCCGGGTGCCCGCCATGCCGGCGACGTGGTGGTCGCCGACATCGGCATCCCGCCGCAGCTGGAGCGCCCGGCGGCGGCCGGGCTGGCGTCGCACGACCTGCTCGACCTGGTGCCGCGGCGGGGAGCGCAGTCGACCAAGTACCGGGCCGGCGCAGTGTTGGTGGTCGGCGGAGCGCCCGGCATGGCGGGCGCGCCCGTGCTGGCCGGCCGGGCCGCCCTGCGTGCCGGCGCCGGGATCGCCTGGTTGGCGGTGCCCGAGAGCGTGGCCGCGTCGATCGGCACCGGATCGCCCGAGCTGATGGTGCGGCCATTGCCTGGCGGGCTCGAGATGGCGGAGCGGGCCGGCGCCGTGGTGGTCGGTCCGGGGCTGGGCCGCGATGCCCCTGCGGGCGACCTGGCCCGGCGCCTGGCCCGCAGGCACCGGGGAGCGGTGGTGATCGATGCGGACGGCCTGTTCGCGCTGGGCGGCGATCTGGAGCAGCTGGCCCGCAGGCGGGTGCCGGCCGTGCTGACGCCCCATGCGGGCGAGCTGGCCAGGCTGCTCGAAACAACGGCCGACGAGGTGGAGCGGGTGAGGCTGTCGTCGGTGCGCGCGGCCGCTCGGCGGGCCAACGCGGTGGTGCTCCTGAAGGGTGCGGACACGCTGATCGCGGCGCCCGGTGGCGAGCGGGCGGTGGTCTCGGTTTCGACTGCCCATGGCCTCGCCACCGCCGGCACCGGCGACGTGCTCTCGGGTGTGATCGGGTCGCTGCTCGCGCGTGGTCTCGACCCGTTGACCGCGGCCGCGGCCGGCGCCGTCGCCCATGCCCGGGCTGGGGCGCGAGCGGCCGAGCAGTTGGGACCCGACGGTATCATTGCCGGCGACGTGATCGACCAGCTGCCAGGAGCCTTCGCCGGCCGATGAGCGAACTGCTCGTCCGCGACCGCATGCAGGGCCAGCCGCCGACGGTGTCGCCCGACACCGGCGTCGCCGATCTGGCGAACCTGCTGGCCGACGAGCGGCTGTCGAGCGTGCCGGTGGTCGAGGACGGCAAGCTGATCGGCATGGTCGGTCAGCGCGACCTGATCTTCCAGGAGCTCGAGCAGGACGACGTCGACATGCCGCACACGCTGCCGATCATGGGCGGCGTGATCTTCCTGGAGCGGATGGATCACTGGCGGGAGCGGTTCCGCCGGGCGTTCGGCACCACCGTGCGGGATCTGATGGCCGCGGAGGTGCATACGATCCCGCCCCAGGTGACCCTGCACGAGGCCGCCAGGCGAATGATCGACCACGACGTCAGTCGGCTGCCGGTGGTCGACGAGGCCGGCGCCGTGGTGGGGGTGATCTCGCGGGCGGACGTCGTGCGGGCGCTCGCGGAGGAGTGGTAGCGGGAGAGGGCATCCGCCAGGCACGCGCGACCGTGACGGTCGACCTGGGCGCCGTGGCCGCGAACTGCCGGACGCTCACAGACACCGTCCAGCCGGCCGAGCTGTGGGCCGTGGTCAAGGCCGACGGCTACGGCCACGGGGCGGCTGCGGTGGGCCGGGCGGCGCTCGACGCGGGCGCGGCCAGGCTGTGCGTCGCCACCCTCGAGGAGGCGGCCGCCTTGCGGGCCGAGGTGCCGGACGCGCCCGTGCTGGTGATGAGCCCGCTGGCCCCCGGCGAGGAGACGGAGGTCGCCGGCGTCGAGGTTGCGGTGTCGTCGGTCGAGGGGCTGGAGCGGCTGCTGGCAGCCGCCCGGCCGGTCGGCGTGCACGTGAAGTACGACAGCGGGATGGGCCGCTGGGGGATGTCGGCCGACGATGCGCTGCGGGCGGGCGAGCAGCTGGCCGCCGCCGATGGCCCGCTGCGGCTGGCCGGGCTGATGAGCCACCTGGCCTCGGCCGACTCCGACAACGACTTCACCAGCCGCCAGCTCGACCGCTTCGTCGCGCTCTCCGACCGCTTTCCGCCCTGTCCCCGCCACGTGGCCAACAGCGCAGCCGCGATGTGGCGGCCGGATGCCCGCTACGACGCCGTTCGCTGCGGCGTCGGCGTGTACGGGCTGCACCCGGCCGGCGGCGACCCCGCCGAGCAGGGCATCGTGCCGGCCATGCGGTTCGAGAGCTACGTGGCGCAGGTGAAGCGGCTGGGCGCCGGGGAGAGCGCCGGCTACGGGCGGCGGTTCGTCGCCGACCGGCCGATCTGGATCGGATTGGCGCCGGCCGGCTACGCCGACGGGGTGCCACGGCTGCTGTCGGGCCGGGCGGACGTGCTGGTGCGCGGCCGGCGGCGGCGGATCGCGGCCACCGTCAGCATGGATCAGCTGACCTTCGTGATCGGCGAGGAGTGCGACGTCGAGCCCGGCGACCGGGTGATCCTGATCGGCGAGGACGGCGACGAGGCGGTGCGGGCGGAGGAATGGGCCCGGCTGGCGGAGACCATCAACTACGAGGTGGTGACCGACATTGCCCCTCGCCGGAGGAGGGTCGAGCACGTCGTCGTCGGTCCCTGAGCGGATCCGGGCGGCCGTTCCCCTGGACGGGGCGTGGCTGGTCGGCGGCACCGTCCGCGACCTGCTGATGGGCCGGCCGGTGACCGACATCGACGTGCTGGTCGACGGCGATGCGGGCCAGGCCGCGCGCGAGGTGGCGCGCCGCGCCGGCGGGTCGCCGTTTCCGCTCTCCGAGCGGCACGGTGCCTGGCGGGTGATGCGCGACGACCTGACCATCGACATCGCCGCCGCCCGCGGCAGCCTGACCGACGACCTCGCGCTGCGCGACTTCACCGTCAACGCGATGGCCCGGCCGCTGGACGGCGGGGAGCTGATCGATCCCCACGGCGGCCGCCAGGATCTGGAGCGCCGCTGCGTCCGCCGGGTCTCCGACGGGGTGTTCGACGACGACCCGCTGCGGCTGCTCCGGCTGCCCCGGATCGCCCACGAGCTGGACTTCGGGATGGAGGCCGACACCGAGCGGCTGGCCCGGCGGAAGGCGCCGCTGGCCTCGTCGCCGTCGGGAGAGCGGATCTTCATGGAGCTGCGGCGGCTGCTGGCGCCGCCCGACCCCGGGGACGGCGTGCGGCTGCTCGACCGGGTGGACGTTCTGGAGCCGGTCTGGCCCGAGCTGGCCGCCGTCAAGGGCGTGAGCCAGGGGCAGCACCACGCGCTGGACGTGTTCGACCACACCGTCCACGTGGTCGACGCGGTCGCCGACGTGACCGCCCATCCGGCGTGGTACCTGCCGGTCAACGGCGAGGCGGTCGAGTCGCGGATGGCGGCGATCGTCGGCGACGAGATCCCCGTCTGGCTGGCGCTCCGGCTGTCGGCCCTGCTGCACGACATCGCCAAGCCGCTGACCCGCCGCGAGTTCGACGACGGCCGGGTCGGGTTCCCCGGCCACGACGCGCTGGGCTCGCAGATGACGATCGACATCCTGGCCCGCTGGCGGACGTCGGCGGTGCTGGCCCGGTTCTGCTCGACCATGGTGCGCAGCCACCTGGCGCTGGGGTTCGACGCGGCCGGCCGGCCGTTCGACCGCCGGGTCGGCTACCGCTACCTGCGGGCCACCGAGCCGTGGCACGTGGCCAGTGTCGTCCTGTCGGTCGCCGACCGCGTGGCCACGCGCGGCTGGCGGTCGAAGGCCCGCCACCTGCGCGTCCATGTTCAGGCGGCCGATGAGCTGCTCAGCCTGCTGCTGGAGCTGGAGTCCGAGCAGCGGCCGCCGCTGCTGCGTGGCGACGAGATCGCCGGCGAGACCGGTGCCACCGGGGCGGCCATCGGCGCGCTGGTCGAGCGGCTGGCCGAGGAGCAGGCGGCCGGGGCGGTCACAACGCGAGAGGAGGCGGTGCGGTTTGTCCGATCAGCCGAGATTTGAGCGCACGGCCGAGCGCTACGCCCGGGAGGCGCAGGCTCGGGACTGGAGCGAGGTGATCGAGCTCTGCCGGCCGGCCGCCGGTGACGCCGCGCTCGACGTGGCCGCGGGGCCGGGCATGCTGTCGTCCGCCCTGCTCGGCCGGGTCGGCCGGGCGGTGGCCTTCGACGCCTCGCCGGCGCTGCTGGCGCACGCCCCCGCGGGGGTCGAGGCCGTCGAGGGCGACGCCTCGGCAATGCCGTTCGCCGACCGGTCGTTCGACATCGTGACCTGCGTCAACGGGCTGCACCACCTGGACGACCCGGCCGCCGGGCTGGCCGAGATGGCGCGCGTGCTGGCACCCGGCGGGCGCCTGGTGCTGCAGGACTACATCGCCGATCCCGACCCGGAGCGGGCCCGCCGCTGGGACGAGATCGAACGGCTGCGGGCCGACGATCACCGCCGGCTGCTGGCCGAGGGCGAGGCAGGCGCCGAGCTGGCACGCCGGGGCCTCGCGGTGGATGAGGAGCGGGAGTGGCCCTCGATATGGGAGGTTGACGCCTGGACCGAGCTGGCCGGGTGCGACGCGGCGACGGCGGCTCGCGTCCGTGAGCTGATCGGCGCGCCCACGTTCACCGTGCGGGCCTGGATGGCGCGCTACGTGCGGCCCAGCAGCGGCGCGGAGGACAGCGCGGCGTAGGTCGAGCCGCGCGGCGAGAGCCGCGACTCCATCAGCGTGATCGCATCCACCGCGATTACCGGGTCGTCCAGCCCGAGCGGCGGCGGGGCGTGGCTCGGAGCATCCTCGCGGAGGCGCGCCAGGGTCACGTGCGGCCGCCCGGTGCGCGGCGGCCGGGCTGCCGGTGCCAGCCCGGCGAGGGCGGAGGCCACCTGCTCGGCGGCCCGGACGAAACCGGGGTGCGGCTCCAGCGCCGCCCACAGCATCCGCGGCCGGCGGCGGGGCGCCCAGGCGCCGGCGGCCACCCGCAGGTCGAAGCGGGGCAGCGGCGCGCATGCGGCCGCCAGGGCACCGGCCAGCTCGTCCGCCGGCGCGTCGACCTGGCCCAGGAAGTGGACGGTCACGTGCAGATTGTCGGCCGGCGGGCGGCGTGCGCCGGGCGCCGCCGCGGCGGCGTAGGCGGCCAGCTGCTCGGCGGTGCGCGGCGGCAGCAGCACGGCGGCGAACAGGCGGCGGCCCATCCCCGCAGCGTACGGCAGGAGCGCTACGCCGCGGCGCTGGGCGCGTGGCGCGTGGCGTCCACCTCGCGGAGCAGCTCGGCGAGCTTGCACTCCAGGTCGGTGGGCGTCCGCACCGGGTACCCGGACTGCCACTGGCCGCTGATCTCGGTGACGCGGACGCAGTACATCAGGGTCTGAATGTCTCGGCGGTCAAGCATCTCTGGAACCTCTGTTCGACGTTCGACGCGACCTGCCATATCCCCTTCTTGGGGTACCTCTTGCCGGTCTCCGGTTCTCGAGCCGCCGTCCGAATCCACAGGCTATTATCCTGGCCGCAATGATCAAGGTTCTCACCGCAGCGGTGCTCGGCACCATCATCGGGGTGGTGGTGATGGTGGTGGTGATCGCCATCTACGGCACCGACACGTCGGGCGCCTCATCGCAGGGGCTCGGCTCGCTGCCGATCAGCACGTACTCCACCTCGACGCCGGCGTCGACACCGTCCAGCACGCCGACCTCGACGCCCAGCACGGGCGGTGGTGGCTCGACAGGCGGCGGCGCGACCGGCGATCCGGTCAAGGGCAAGGAGCTGTTCAACGGGGCCGGGACATGCTCTGGTTGTCACGTGGTCGAGCCGGGTGCCGCGGCGACCGTCGGGCCCAACCTGGCCGATCTGGCGCCCTCGCTGGACGAGGCGACGATCCTGACCCAGATTGAGAACGGCGGCGGTGCGATGCCGGCCGGTCTGCTCAGCGGGCAGGACGCCAAGGACGCCGCGGCCTACATCCTGTCGCTCGCCAACCAGTAGCCGGTTCCCTTCCCGGCCGGCGCGGACGCTCTGGTAGCGTGGCCGCCGTATGAGCAGCTCGCCGACCACCGTCCGGACGGGCGCGCACGCGCTGGTCGCGGCGCTCGAGGCGCACGGCGTGGAGGTGGTGTTCGGCATCCCCGGCCAGCATGCGCTGTCGCTGTGGGAGGCGCTCGACGGGTCGCGGATCCGCACGGTGGTCGTCCGCCACGAGCAGGCGGCGGCGTTCGCCGCTGTCGGTTACGCGCGGACGTCCGGCCGGCCGGGGGTGTGCCTGACCAGCACCGGCCCGGGCTCCTTCAACGCCTTCGCGGGCATGGGCGAGGCCGACGCCTCGAACCTGCGGGTGCTGCACATCACCACGCAGATCCCCAGCGACGCCGGCCGCCGCGGCTGGATGCACGAATCCACGGGGCAGAGCGTCGCCTACACCGCCGTCACCCGCCACCACGTGGCACCGCGGACGCCGGCTGCGCTGGCGGCCGCCGTGGATGAGGCGCTGACGGCGATCGCCACCCGGCCGGGGCCGGTGATGATCGAGGCGCTGACCGACGTGTTGACGGCGCCGGCCGACGATCCCCGCCCGCGGGTGACCCCGATCTCGCCTCCCGCCGCCGATCCGGCCGCGGTCGAGCGGGCGGCCTCGCTGCTCGCCGGGGCCGACGCGCCGCTCGTGTTCGCCGGCGGCGGTGCCCGGCTGGCGGCCGACCGGGTGGTGGCCCTCGCCGAGGCGCTGGATGCGCCGGTGGTCACGAGCTTCAACGGCAAGGGCATCCTGCCGCCCAGCCATCCGCTTCACGCGGGCTCCTACCTGGAGGAGCCGGCGACCCGGCGGCTGATCGAGGAGTCCGACGCCTGCGTCGCCCTGGGCACGCGCTTCGCCGAGGAGTACACCAGCCACTGGGTGGTGCGCTTCCCGGAGGGCATGATCCAGGTCGACCTGAACCCCGGACGGATCGGCCGCAACTACCCGGTGGCCGAGGGGATCGTGGCCGACGTGGGGCTGTTCTGCGATGCGCTGCTGGCCACCGCGCCGAAGGCGGGCGGCCGCGACGGCGAGGGCGCCGTGCGGGCCGCGCTCTCGGCCCGGCGGGCCGGCGTCGCCGCCGGCGGATTCGAGGACGAGCTCGAGCTGATGCACCAGCTGGACACCGTGCTTCCCGGGGACGCGCTGGTGGTGGCCGACATGACCATCCTCGCCTACTGGGCGGTGCTGTACCTGGACGCCCGCCGTCCCGGCGGGCTCAGCTACCCGATGAGCGGCGCGCTGGGCTCGGCCATCCCCTCGTCGCTGGGCGTCGCCGCTGCCAACCCCGGCAGCCCGGTGGTCGCGCTGGTCGGCGACGGCGGCTTCCTGATGGGCGGCCACGAGCTCGTCACGGCACAGCAGAACGGGCTCCACGTCGCGGTGGTGCTGGTCAACGACTCCTGCTTCGGCGTGCTCCGCAACTACCAGGTGGAGGCGTTCGGCCGGCCGATGTCGGTCGATCTCGACTCCCCCGACTTCGAGCGGCTGGCGGCCGCCTACGGCGTCGGCTACCGCCGCGCCTCCTCGGCCGCCGACGTCGGCCCCGCGCTGCGCGACGCCATCGCCGCCCTCGCCGAGCGCAGCACCATCATCGAGCTGCAGGCCGACCTGGCCGTCCCGCCGGTCTCGATCTGAGGGCGGGGCGGGGAGGAACCGGG
>DATLLX010000159.1:0-5651 GCA_035537595.1 Gaiellales bacterium
CCGACCATCACTCCTTCTGGCGCTCGCCGCGCTGCTGGCCGCCGGGTGCGGCAGCGATGCCGGCCAGGGCGGCTCGTCCACCGGCCAGGCGGCCCCGCGGCCGGTCAGCCTGCAGCTGGACTGGTACCCCAACCCCGACCACGTGGGGATCTACGCTGCGGTGGACGAGCACGTGTTCGCCCGCCACGGGCTGGCGGTGTCGATCCATCAGCCCTCCGACGTGTCCGATCCGGTGAAGCTGGTGGCCGCCGGCAGGTCCGACCTGGGCATCTCGTACGAGCCGGAGCTGTTCTTCGCCCAGCAGGAGCACGCGCCGGTGGTGGCCGTGGCCGCACTGGTGCCGACGGCGCTCAACTCGATCATCGCCCGTGGCGGGGAGGGCATCGACTCGCCCGCCGACCTGCGGGGCCGGACGATCGGCGAGGACGGCTCCAAGAGCACGGCCGCCTACCTCGACACCGTGCTGCGCGATGCCGGCCTCGACCCCGCAAACGACGTGAAGCGCGTGGACGTCGGGTTCAACCTGGTGCCGGCGCTGCTCTCGAAGAAGGTCGACGCCATCATCGGCGCCTTCCAGAACATCGAGGGGGCGCAGCTGGCGGCCCGCGGTGTCGACCCGGTGGTGCTCCCCGTCGACGAGCACGGCGTGCCCCGCTACGACGAGCTGGTGCTGATCGCAAACCGCGACCGGCTGCGCGACGACGCCGGCTACCGGGCGCGCGTCCGGGACTTCACAACGGCTCTCACAGAGGCCACCGAGTGGGCCCGAAGCCATCCCCAGCAGGCCATCGAGGTGATGCGGCGGCACTCCTCGCGGGACTACCGCGACGTGCTCGAGCAGAGCGTCCCGGCCACCCTCAAGCTGCTCGACACCTCGGCCCTCGTTCCCGACCAATGGGAGGCGTTTGGCGCCTGGATGGCGGACCAGGGGCTGCTCGACGGCGAGCCCGACGGGCGGGCGCTGGTCACAAGTCCGTGACCGGCCCATCTAGACTGCGAGCGCGTGAGCACCGACACGCTGAAGAGCCAGCTCCTGATCGCCACGCCGAGCCTCGTCGACCCGAACTTCCGTAAGACCGTCGTGCTCCTGCTCGAGCACACCGACGAGGGGGCCGTGGGGGTCGTCCTCAACCGGCCCAGCGAGACCGCGGTGGCGCATGCTGTGCCCGACCTGTCCGACGTCGTGCCGCCCGACGACCCGGTGTTCATCGGCGGCCCGGTCAGCCCCGGCAGCGTGATCGCCCTGGCCGAGTATCGCGACCCGGGGACAGTGGAGAGCACGATCTGCGGGTCGATCGCGCCGGTCGAGTTCGGCACGGCGCCGGACGAGCTGGTGGAGCAGGTCACCCGGGCCCGCGCGTTCGCCGGCTACGCCGGCTGGGGGCCCGGCCAGCTGGAGGGGGAGATCGAGGAGGAGGCGTGGATCACGCAACCCGCCAAGGCGGACGACGTCTTCTTCGGCGATCCCGACCGGTTGTGGGCCGCCGTGCTCGACCGGATGGGCGACCAGTACCGGCTGCTGGCGCGGATGCCGGACGACCCGCGCCTGAACTGATGCGGCTGCTGACCGCCGGCCACGGGAATCTGGCCGCCGACGACCTGATCTCACTGCTGCGGGACGCCGGCGTCGGGCTGGTGGTCGACGTCCGCATCTCACCGGCCAGCCGCCACAATCCGCAGTTCGGCCGGGCGGAGCTGGAGGCGGCGCTCGCAGCGGCCGGTATCGGCTATCGCTGGGAGCGGCGGCTGGGCGGCTTCCGCACCCCACCGGACGGTTCCCCGGACGGCGCGCTGGAGGAGCCCGCGCTGCGCGGCTACGCGGCGCAGATGCGGTCGCCGGAGTTCGGGGCCTGCATGGAGCTGCTGCTGGAGGATGCCTCAGGGCCGGTGACGGCGGTGCTCTGCGCGGAGGCCGACTGGCGCGGCTGCCACCGGCGGATGATCGCCGACGCGGCCGCCCTGCTGCACGGGGTCGAGGTGATCCACGTGCTGCACGACGGCGCCACCGAGGCCCACGAGCCGGATCCTGCCGCCCGTGTGACCGACCAGGGACTGGTCTACGACGGAGGGCAGGCCACGCTGTTCTGATCTGTGGCAGACTCGCTGGTGACCTTGGGCACGCGAGATGGGGAGGAGCGAGATGAGCGTGACGTCACGTGGCTGGGGGATCTCCGAGGTCGACGAGATCCCGCCGGTCAAGCCCGACTGGCCGGCGACCTGGAAGTCGGTGCGAGCGCATTTCGGTATCACCGCGTTCGGCATCAACGCGGTCACCAAGGACGCCGGAAAGGTGCTGATTCCCGAGCACCACGAGCAGGAGTCCGGTCAGGAGGAGGTGTACTTCGTGCATCGCGGCTCCGTCCAGGTGGCCCTCGACGGCGAGGTGCACGAGGCTCCACAGGGCGCGGTGATCGCGGTCGGCCCGAAGGTCACCCGCAAGCTGGAGGCGACCGCCTCACCCACCACGCTGCTGGTGATCGGCGGCACCCCCGGCCGCGCGTACGAGGTCGGTGAGTGGGAGCTCTGAGGCCGGTCAGCCGGTGCCGATGACCCGCATCATGCGCACGAAGGTCGGCCGGAAGCCGCGGGCCGGCCAGAACCGCGAGGCCATCAGGTTGGTCACCCGCCAGTCGGTGGTGACGGCCGCGTAGCCGGCGTCCGCGGCCCAGGCGAACCCCTGCTCGGTGAGGGCGACGCCCAGCCCGCTGCCCCGCTCGGCGGGGACGACGGCGCTGCTGGCCAGCCGCAGCGAGCGCTCGGGGACGCCCAGCTCGGGGGGTGCGGGGTAGAGCAGCGAGTGGCCGACCATGCGGCCGTCCCGCTCGGCGACGAACAGCACGTCGTCGGGCTCCCACTCCGACCACGCCTCGCGCAGGCTCCGGCGGTCCGGCACGGTGATGCCGGTGAACACCGGCGCCTTGCGCTGGTGCTCCCAGATCAGGGTGGCCTGGGTGTCGACGATCGCGTCCAGATCGTCGAGGCTGCCGCGCCGGATGATCACGCCCTCCGGCACCGGCGCGCCGTCGCCGCCGGGCTCGCGGATGGCGTCGACCTGCATCTGGGCGAACCCCAGCCGGTACCACGGATCGAGGTCGCGGCTGGTCATCGGCACCCGCGCCAGGTGCATGGCGATGCCCGCCTGCGACCACCGCTCGGAGAGCGCCGCGTACAGGTCGCGGGTGATCTCGGCGTCCTCCCCCGCATGCCCGGCGGGGTCGACGAAGGCGTGGGGCGGCCACACGTCGCTGGTCGCCGGCCGGCCGATCATGAATCCGGCCACGGCGCCGTCGCGCACCGCAACCAGGCCGGCGGCGCCCTGGCGGCCAAGCGCGTCGCGCACCGCGGCCTCTGCGTCCACGTCCGCGAGCAGCGGCTCCTGGGCCCGATGATGCGCGTGGCGGCCGGCCAGCAGCGCCGCCGCCGCGGCGAGGTGCTCCTCCGAGAGCGGGGCGATCTCCGCTCCCGTGGTTGTGCGGCGGGCGACCCTGTGCATACCCGGGACGCTACCGCACCGCCAGGCCGGGGCTCCCGGGGCCAGTCGAGGTTTGCTCGCACCCGGCCCCGGTCGCTCCACCTTGATCGCTCATCGGGGCGCCGAGATTTGAACTCGGGACCTCACCGACCCGAACGGTGCGCGCTACCAGGCTGCGCCACGCCCCGCGATGCCCGGGCGGACCCGGAAGACGTGGATTATCGCACAGGGTCGAGTGACGGCCCACCGGCAGCGGCGTCCCGCCGCGCGCAGTAGGCGTCGAAGGCGGTCAGCCGGCCGAGCCACTCCCGCTGGGCGTCGAGCTCGATATCGTAGAGCAGCCGGTCGAGCTCGAAGATCTGCACGGCGTCGTCCAGCTGCCGCTCGATCCGCGCCCGCAGGCCACGATGGCTGGTGCCTGCAAAGGCGCGGCGCTGCACTCGCCGCGACGAGGTGGGCGGCACGTGTCCGGCGAGCCGCTGTTCGAGCGAGACCCCCTTCATGGGGCGAGCGTACCGCCCCCGGCGCAGGCCGTGAAGGGGTGGGGTGACAAGCCACCCCACCCCGTAGACTGTGGCGGTGGCGTCACGCGACGAGATCGCCGGCTTCTGCGACGAGCTGCTGGGAAGCGCGGCCATCCCCGACGGGCTGCCCAACGGCCTGCAGGTGCCGGGTGCGACCGAGGTGACGCTGCTGATCAGCGGCGTCACCGCCTCCCTGGAGCTGTTCCACCGGGCGGCCGCCGAGGGTGCGCAGATGGTGCTCGTCCACCACGGCATGTTCTACGGCGCCCCGCGGGGGCCGATCGACGCCCGTGAGAAGGCGCGGCTGAAGGCGCTGTTCGACGCCGACATGTCGCTGCTGGCATACCACCTGCCGCTGGACGCGCACCCCGAGCTGGGGAACAGCGCGCTGGTCGCCGGGCTGCTGGGCCTGACCGGCGTCCGGCCGTTCCAGCGGTTCGGGGTGGTCGGCGAGCTGGAGCCGCCGGTCGCGTTCGACGAGCTGTTGGCGCGGGTGGAACGGGAGGTGCGGCGGGAGCCGCTGGTGCTGCGCAACGGGCCGGACGCCGTGGGCCGCGTCGCGGTGATCACGGGCAGCGCGGCGGGAGAGCTGGCGGCGGCCGCCGACGCCGGTGCGGACGTGTTCCTGACCGGGGAGCCGAGGGAGCCGGCCGCCGCCGAATCGCGCGAGGCCGGCATCCATTTCATCGCAGCCGGCCACCACGCCACGGAGGTGTTCGGCGTGCGCGCGCTGGGCGATCTGCTCGCCCAGCGGTTCGGCGTCGAGCACCGGTACGTCGACATCCCGAACCCGATCTGAGAGGGCCGCAAGCGTTGACGACATCCGGCGGCACCGCTACGATCCGCACATGGACTTGCGATCGGAGCGGGCCTGAGATGTCCGTGAAGACCACCCAGAAGAGGGCCTTCTAAAACCCACCGGCGTTGCTGCCCCGGTGGGTTTTTTGTTGGCCGAACAACGACAGGGAGATGGACGTATGGCAAACCACCTGACGCCGGATGAGCTCTCGAAGGAGACGGGGCTGAAGCGCGAGGACGTCATCCGGACGTGCCACGAGAACAGCATTCCCATCTATCACGGAAAGATCGATAAGACCCTGTTCGTCGCGGTTCGCGAAGAGATCTCGATCGCTTCGCACTGAGATTTCCGTTTTTCGAAGCGGGCGGTGAGGTGGACGCACCTTCCGCCCGCTTTCGTATCTTCAGGCCGGGAGCATTCCGGCCGACTCGTATCTTGATGCAGAGAATCTTCACCCTGCTCGCAGCGGTCGCTGGCCTGCTGGTCGCGGCCGCGCCGGCCGGCGCGTCCACGCTCGGCTCGCGCGTCAGCGCGATCGTCCAGCACTCCGGCTATGCGGGCAGCGGCACCAGCATCTCCATCTGGGACGACACCTCCCGCCGCTGGGTGTACCTTCACAACGGCCGGGTCGAGCTGAAGCCCGCCTCCAACATGAAGCTGACCACCGCGGTCACCGCGCTGGGGCGGATCGGCACCGCAGCCCAGCTCCAGACCCGCGTGTTCGTGACCGGCACCCGCAGCGGCTCCCGGCTGGACGGCAACCTGTTCCTGGTCGGCGGCGGAGACCCGTCGTTCTCGAACAGCAGGTACTCGGCCAGGCGGTTCGGCGGCTCCTCGGGCAGCGTCCGCGACCTGG
>DATLLX010000160.1:0-2852 GCA_035537595.1 Gaiellales bacterium
GTGTAGGTGACGTCCTCGCCCACGCCGGTGTGACCGGCGCCCTCCATCACCACCAGCGTTGTCACGCGGGCGAACTCGCTCGAGACCTGTGTCTCGCGCCGCTCTAGCCGGTAGTGCTCGAGGTCGATCGGCAGATCGGCAAGGCGGTCGTAGAGCACGCCGCCAGCATAGCCGCCCGCTCAGGCTGCGTTCGAGCTCTCGCGCCGGCGTGAAAGCCAGTCCGTTGCCTGGGCGGACGGCATCGGCTGAGCCAGAACGAACCCCTGCACCTCGTCGCAGCCGGCCAGCCGCAGGCGCTCCCACACCGCCATGTCCTCGGCGCCCTCCGCCACGACCCGCAGGCCGAGGTTGTGGGCGAGGTCGACCACGGCGTGCACGATGGTGGCGTCGTGCTCGTTGTCGGTCATCCCCAGCACGAACGAGCGGTCGATCTTGAGCGCATGCACGGGCAGGTTCTTCAGGTAGGCGAGGCTCGAGTAGCCGGCGCCGAAGTCGTCGATGGTGGTGGTCGGGCCGAGCTCGCCGATGCGCGTGACGATCGCACGCGCCCGCGCCGGGTCGGCGGTCAGCACGCTCTCGGTGATCTCCACCTCCAGCAGCTCCGACGCCACGTTGGCCTCGTGCAGCGCCGCCTCGATCTCGTCGGGCAGCCGCACATCGATCAGGTCGCGGGCCGAGAGGTTGACCGACACCGGCATCACGAGGCCCATGCGCTTCCAGTCGGCCACCTGGTGCAGCGCGGTCTTCAGCACCCACATCGAGAGCAGGTTGATCAACCCGCTGCGCTCGGCCAGCGGGATGAACTGGTCGGGGCTGATCATGCCGCGGTCGGGGTGCCTCCAACGCACCAGCGCCTCGACACCCGAGATGTTTCCGGTGCGGAGGGCTGCCTTGGGCTGGTAGTAGAGGCTCAGCTGGCCGCCCTCGATGGCACGGCGCAGGTCGGAGGCGAGCGCCAGCTTCTGCGAGTTGTCGGCCTCCTGCTCCCTGGTGTGCATCGCGATGCCGGTGTGGTTTCGCTTGGCCGCGTACATGGCGCTGTCGGCCCGCTGCAGCAGCCCGTCGTAGTCGGACGCGTGCAACGGCGCCAGGGCGATGCCCATGCTGGCGTCGATCTCGAGCGTCATGCCGGAGACCAGGAACGGGCGGCGCAACGACTCACCGACCCGCATCGCCAGCTGCTCGGCCGTGACCGCGTCGGCCTGGCTGCGCAGGATCGCGAACTCGTCGCCTCCCAGCCGGGTCACGAGCGTGCTCTCGGTGGTGAACCCGGCCAGGCGCTCGCCGACCTGGCGCAGCAGCTGGTCGCCCGCGAAGTGCCCGAGCGTGTCGTTCACCTCCTTGAACTCGTTCAGGTCCATCAGGATCAGCGCCATCGCGTCGCCGTTCAGGCGCATGATCCGGCGCTGGGCCTCCTCCCGCAGCAGCACCCGGTTGGGCAGCCCGGTGAGCGCGTCGTGGCGGGCCAGGTACTCGGTGTCGAGCGCGGGCGTGTTCGGCAGGCGCGGAGCCCTGGGCTTGCGGGCCGGCAGCTGCGGACGGCGCAGGTGCGGCAGCAGGCGCACGAGCGCGATCGCCATGGCGGCTGCGGCGGCCACCACCAGCAGCAGGCCCGCGATCACGATCTCGAGGTGCGCGAGGCCGGCCAGCGGCGGCTTCGTGCTCAGACGTAGCGTCGCACCTCTGGGAAGCGGTTCAGAGCCGGCCGAGCCGGAGACCTCGCCGACGGTCGTCAGATGGCCGTTGCGCGCCCGCAGCTCGGCGCCGGTGATCGCGCCGGAGCCGACCGCCTGGGCCAGCACGAGCCGCGCCCCGGCCGTGTCCTTGTTGTGCAGCCGGCGGCCGACCTGCCGTAGGATCGCTGCCCGCTGGGCCGTCGCCTGCCCGTTTCCGGCCATGTAGTAACCGGCCGCCGAGGCACCCGCGAGCAGGCCGCCGATCACCAACATGATGAGGAAGCGCCGTAACACCATCGTGAGCGGGTATCTATCGGCGCTGCGGAACCGTGCCTGTAGTGTTGGTGGATGGTGCCCGACGAGCTGCAAACACCGTGTCTGGTGGTCGATCTGGACCGTCTCGAACGGAATCTGCGCAGCTGGCAGGACGCGGTGAACGCCCACGGGGTCCGTTTTCGGCCGCACATCAAGACCCACAAGACGCTCGAGATCGCCCGGATGCAGCTCGTAGCCGGCGCCGCCGGCATCACCACGGCCAAGGTCTCGGAGGCCGAGGTGTACGTCGATGCCGGCTTCGACGACGTGGTCGTCGCCTACCCGGTGGTGGCCGAGCAGGCCTGCGCGCGACTGGCGAGGCTGGCCGCGCGGGCGCGCATCGGGGTGAACGTCGAGAACCACGCGGCTGCCCAGCGGCTATCGAGCGCGGCCGCGGCCGAGGGCGTCGAGCTGGGCGTCTTCGTCGACCTCGACACCGGCCTCGGCCGCTGCGGCGTGCCCGCCGGCGAGCCTGCGCTGGTCGACGCGCTGGCCGACCGGGTACGGGAGCTGCCGGGGCTGCGCCTGCGTGGCATCACCAGCTACCGCAGCATGGGCTACGCCGGCAGTGACGGCGACGCGGCCGCATCGGGCCGCGAGGAGGGCGAGACGGTGGTGGCGGCCGCGCGGCGGCTGGGCCTGGACGAGGCGGCGGCCGGCAGCACGCCCACCGGCCGCGCCGTTGCCGCCGTGCCGGGGGTGACCGAGGTGCGTGCCGGCACCTACGTGTTCAACGACCTTATGCAGCTGGGGAACGGCTCCGCCCAGCCGCAGGACGTGGCGCTTTCGATCCTGACCACGGTGGTCAGCAGCAACCGCGAGGGACGGCTGACGGTGGACGGCGGGTCGAAGACGTTCTCC
>DATLLX010000161.1:0-2761 GCA_035537595.1 Gaiellales bacterium
CCTTCGCGATCGGCTCGCCGCAGACGACGCAGGTTCGTGTAGGCGCCGGCTTTCGCTTCTCGGCGGCAAAGGGCCAGCAGCCGGGGGCGATTGGCTTGGTAGTAGGCCGCCTTCTTCCTGCATTCGAGCGGCTGGCAGGGCGGGCGACCTACTGGTGTGCTGACGCGGCCGTAGAATTCAGCCTCGTCGAGGTTGACGCTGTGCATGAGCGCCGTCCTTCCTCCGGGCATGTAGCGCCCGGGTTCGCGGAAACGGGGGCCGCGCATCGACGCGGTGCTCGTCGTTCAAGCCGGGGGGGCGACTACGGTGCCGGCCGTGCGCTTGATCGTCGCCCGCTGCTCTGTCGACTACTCGGGACGCTTGGCGACACGTTTGCCCGAGGCGATCCGGCTCCTGATGCTCAAGGCCGACGGCGGCGTCTCGATCTGGCACGACGGGGGCTCTTCGGTCAAGCCCCAGAACTGGATGACGCCGCCCACCGTCATCGAGGAGGAGCCGGGCCTGATGGTCGTTCGCAAGCGGGCGGGCTCGACCGAGGACCGGCTCGAGATCCGCATCGCCGAGGTGCTCTCCGACGTCACGCACGACATGGGCGAGGCCGCCGCTCTTGAGAAGGAGGGCGTCGAGCGCGAGCTGCAGGAGCTGCTCGCCGACGCCCCGCCCGAGGGCATGCGGCTGGTCAAGCGCGAGTGGCCCACGGACATCGGCCCCGTCGACCTGATGTGCCGCGACGACGAGGACGGCTTCGTCGCGGTGGAGATCAAGCGCGTGGCGACGATCGAGGCGGTCGAGCAGCTCACCCGCTACCTCGAGCTGATCTGCCGCGAGCCCGGGCTCGCGAGCTGCCGCGGCGTGCTGGCTGCCCAGGTGATCAAGCCGCTGGCGCGAGCGCTCGCTGAGGCGCGCGCCATCGACTGCGTCGAGGTCGACCCCGCCGTGCTGCGCGGCGAGCGCGAGCCGGACCTGACGCTGTTCGCCGGCTAGGCGGCCGTCGACTCCGGCAGGCCGTGCCGCTCGACCACGCGGTCGTAGTTGAGCCGCATCAGGGCGATCACCTCATCGACGTCTTCCTGGGTGCGAATCGCCCTCGCGCCGAAGCCGGGCTGGCCCGGGAAGACCGGGTGGTAGCCGATCCTCCCCGCGTCGAACAGCTCCTGCCACACGCTCTTCGGAAAGCCGAAGTGAGCGGTGCGGTCGCCGTGCAGATGCCCGATCTCCTTGCGCCCGACTCGGAAGCCGAACTCGCCGCGCCGCCCTGGCCCGGCGCTCACGCCCGGCCAGGAGGTCACCTGTGTCGTGATTTGCTCGCTGGCTGTCATTCGCCTAAGGTACAAGCTCAAGTGAACTTGAAGTCAAGTGCGGAGGAGCCCGCCGGTACGGCGAGGCCCGGCGCAGGAGAGCTGCTCACGATCGGCGAGGTCGCGCGGCGCAGCGGTGTGGCCGCCTCCGCCCTGCGCTTCTACGAGGAGCGCGGCCTGATCGCCTCGGAGCGCGCCGGCTCGGGACACCGGCGCTACCGGCGCGCCGTGCTGCGGCGGATCGCATTCGTGGTGTTCGCGCAGCGCATCGGGCTCACGCTCGAGGAGATCGGCGCCGAGCTGGCGAAGCTGCCGCCCGACCGCGCCCCGACCCGGCGCGACTGGTCGCGGCTGTCGAGCGGCTGGACGGCCCGGATCGACGACCGAATCGCCGAGCTGGAGCGCCTGCGGGCCGGCCTGACCGAGTGCATCGGGTGCGGTTGCCTGTCGCTGGAGCGCTGCCAGCTCTCGAACCCGCAGGACCGCGCGGGGAAGCTCGGCCCGGGGCCGCGTTACTGGATCGGCGACCGGCCCAACCGGGTACTCGCGCCCGGCCAACGACAGCAATAAGAGGGTCCGGTCGAAAACCCGCCTCACCCCGGGCCTCCAGGCGGCGTGGGCCCCAACGGGACGACAGGCGACGTTCCCTTGTCGCCCACCCTCAGCCCGCTGTAGGGGTGGGCCCCGGGATACGTCATATGGGCGACCTGCAGTGCCCAGCCCGGTCGGAGGCCGGGGGTGGGATGCCTTTTCGAGCCGGGCACCCCCCTTATTGCCGCCGTTAGCGGCGCCGGGCAGACAGGCGGCCCGCTAGCGCAGCGCCGGCGGCTCCACGCCCGTCGCCCGCATCCCGCGCTCGACGCGCTCGATGACGCTCTCCATCACCCGCACGCGCGCGTAGCGCTTGCTCTCGGCCTCGATCGGATCCCAGGGCGCCGCCTTGTGGTCGGTTCGCTCGAGCATCTCCTCGACCGCCTCGAGGTACTGCGGCCGCTTGCGGCGGTTCTCCCAGTCGTCGGCGGTCAACTTCCAGCTCTTGAGCGGGTCGTCGCGGCGCGCCTCGAAGCGGCGCAGCTGCTCGTCCTCCGAGATGTGCAGGAAGAACTTGATCAGGACCGTGCCCTCGGCCGCCAGCGAGCGCTCGAGCCCGACAATCTCCTCGTAGGCGCGCCGCCACTGCTCCTTCGTGGCGAAGCCGTCGACGCGCTCGACCAGCACCCGGCCGTACCAGGTGCGGTCGAAGACGGCCATGCCGCCCCAACCGGGCAGCTGCGGGAAGAACCGCCAGAGGAAGTGGTGGCGCTTCTCGTCGGGAGTCGGCGCCGCGAACTGCGCCACGCGCACGTGACGCAAGTCCAGCGGCGCCACGAGCCGCCTGATCGCGCCGCCCGTGCCGGAGGCGTCCCAGCCCTCGCGCAGGACCAGCACCGGCGGGCCCAGCCCGTAGCCGGGCAGCTTCGCGC
>DATLLX010000162.1:0-9437 GCA_035537595.1 Gaiellales bacterium
TGGTCGGCGAGCGGCTCTACCTGGACGCCATCGAGGACCGGGTCGCCCGGCTGCCCGCCGACACCCGCTGGCAGCGGCTGGCCTGGGCCTCCCAGCTCGACGACCTGCGGCTGCTGCGCCGGCAGATCGTGGCCCGGGTGATCGACCAGAGCGGCGGCGCCGGGGTCGACGAGGCGGTCGATTCCTATCTGCAGGCCCGTGTCGACCCCTACGAGCGGCTGGCCCGTCTGATCGAGACCTCCAGCCAGGCCGCTGCCGACGATGCCTCGATGGTGATGGTGATGGTGCACCAGATCCGCCAGGTCGTGGCCTGACGCCGGGAACGTCGGCGCCTCGCTCCGCTAGGGGTAGGCTGGGGACGTGAACCGGCTCGCCGAGGAGACCAGCCCGTACCTGCTGCAGCCCGCCGACAACCCGGTGGAGTGGTTCCCCTGGGGGCCGGAGGCGCTCGAGCGGGCACGCTCGGAGGATCGGCCGATCCTGCTCTCGATCGGCTACTCGGCGTGCCACTGGTGTCACGTGATGGCCCACGAGTCGTTCGAGGATCCCGAGACAGCCGAGCTGATGAACCGCCTGTTCGTGAACATCAAGGTCGACCGGGAGGAGCGCCCCGACCTCGATGCCGTGTACATGAACGCGGTCGTCAGCTTGACCGGGCAGGGCGGCTGGCCGATGACGGTGTTCCTGACCCCGGAGGGAAAGCCGTTCTATGGCGGCACCTACTACCCGCCGACGCCCCGCTTCAACATGCCCAGCTTCCAGCAGGTGCTGGTGGCGGTGGCCGACGCGTACAGGGACAAGCGCGACGACGTGAAGGCCGCCGCCGGGAGGCTGACCGAGGCCCTGGACGGCTCGTCGCGGCTGGGGGCGGCGGAGGGCGAGCCCGACGAGGAGGTGCTGAGGGCCGCAGTCCGCCGGATGGGGTCGGTGTTCGACGAGCAGTGGGCCGGGTTCGGTAACGCCCCCAAGTTCCCACCCGCCTCGGCGATCGAGTTCCTGCTCCAGGCCCATCACCGCTTCGGCGACCCCGACGCGCTGCGGATGGCGGCCGAGACCCTCGACGCGATGGCCCTGGGCGGAATGTACGACGTTCTGGGGGGCGGGTTTGCCCGCTACTCGGTCGACCGCCAGTGGCTGGTGCCGCACTTCGAGAAGATGCTGTACGACAACGCCCTTTTGGCCGCCGCCTACCTGCACGGCTGGGTGGTCACCGGCGAGCGGCGGCACCGGCAGGTGGCCGAGGAGACGCTCGATTACCTGCTGGCGGAGATGCTGCTGCCCGAGGGCGTGTTCGCCTCGGCCCAGGACGCCGACACCGACGGCCATGAGGGCCTGACCTACGTGTGGACACCCGATCAGCTCCGCGACGCGCTCCCTGCGGAGGACGCCGCGGCGGCGATCGCCTACTACGGCGTCACCGACGCCGGTAACTTCGAGGGCGGCACGACGGTGCTACGGCCATCCGGGCCGGAGCCTCAGAACCTGTCCCGGATTCGTGAGGCGCTGCTGCGTACGCGGGCCTCCCGCCCCCAGCCGGCGCGCGACGACAAGGCGATCACGGCCTGGAATGCCTTCGGCGTCTCGGCCCTGGCCGAGGCCGGATGGCGACTCGATCGGGCCGACTACCTGGACGCGGCCCGCAGCTGCGCCGGCTTCATCCTCGAGCGGATGACGGTCGGCGGGGATCGTCCGCGGCTGCTCCGCAGCTACCGGGCGGGCGAGGCCAAGGTCGACGCCTTTCTGGACGACTGGGGTGGGCTGGTGAACGCCCTGCTCGACCTGCATGCGGCCACCGGCGAGGCGCGCTGGCTGGACGAGGCGGTGCGGTTCGCCGAGCGGGCCGTGGAGCTGTTCGCCGATCACGAGGCGGGCGGGTTCTTCTACTCCTCCCGCGAGGGCGAGCAGCTGGTGGCGCGCCACAAGGACCTGGACGACAACCCGACGCCGTCCGGCCAGTCGCTGATGGCGATGGCCGCGCTGCGGCTGTCGCGGATCACCGGCCAGGGCGAGGAGCTGGCCGCCGGCGTGATCCGGCTGGGCATGCCCTATATCGCCCGCTCCGCACATGCCTTCGGCGAGCTGCTGCGGGTGATCGACATGTACGTCTCGCCGCCGGTCGAGGTGGTGATCGCCGGCGACCCCGCGAATCCCGTCACCGGGCGGCTGGCCGCGGCCGCGCGCAGCGGCTTTCACCCCACCGCCGTCTATGCGTTCACGCGGGACGGCGGCGACCTGCCGCTGCTGGAGGGCAAGGGAGAGGTCGGCGGCCGCCCGGCGGTGTATGTCTGCGAGCGGTTCGCCTGCCGGGCGCCGGTCACCGACCCCGAGCTGGTGGCGGTGCCGTGAGCGTCGATCCGCTGAAGGCGCTGGCGGCCGAGGCGGCCGTCGAGGCCGAGGTGCGAAGCGGCATGCGGCTGGGCCTGGGCACTGGCTCGACGGCGGTGCTGTTGCTGGACGCCCTGGCCCGGAGGCTGGCTGACGGCCGGCTGGTGGACGTGGCCGGCGTGCCGACGTCCGAGGCCACAGCGGCTCGCGCCCGCGAGCTGGGCATCCCCCTGCTCACGCTGGCCGACCAGCCCCAGCTGGACGTGACGATCGACGGCGCCGACGAGATCGATCCCGCCCTGCGGCTGATCAAGGGCATGGGCGGCGCCCATCTGCGCGAGAAGGTGGTCGCGGTGGCGTCGCGGAGGATGGTGGTCTGCGCCGACGAGTCGAAGCTGGTCGAGCGGCTCGGCCAGCGGATGCCGCTCCCGGCCGAGGTGATCCCGTTCGCCGTGCCGGTGTGCCGGCGGCTGTTGGCCGGGCTGGGCTGGCAGGCCGAGCTGCGGATGGCGGACGGCGCGGCGTTCGTCACCGACGAGGGCAACCACATCTTCGACTGCACGCGGCCGGACTGGAGCGATCCCGAGGCGCTGGCCGCCGATCTCGACGGCATCCCCGGGCTGGTCGAGCACGGCCTGTTCCTGGGCATCGCCCGGGCTGCCTACGTGGCGAGCTCCGAAGGCGCCCGCACTCTGCTGGCGTAGTCCCGCTCTGCGGCCCCGGCCAGCCGCCGCTCCATCACGGCCACGGCGTCGGCGCTGCGGTCGATCAGCACGAAGCGGCGGCCCAGCGCCCGGCAGGCGGCGCCCAGCGTACCGGATCCGGCGAACGGGTCGAGGCAGAGGTCGCCGGGGCGGGTCGACGCCTGCACCATCCGGCGCACGATCCCCTCCGGCTTCTGGGTCGGGTAGCCCGTTCGCTCGCGGCCGGTGGGGGACACGATCGTGTGCCACCAGGTGTCGGTGGGCAGCTTCCCTCGCGCCCGTTTCGCGGCGGTGACCAGTCCCGGGGCCATGTAGGGCTCCCGCTCCACGGCGTCGGCGTCGAACAGGTGGCCGTCCGGCGTGCGCGAGTACATCAGGATGGTGTCGTGCTTCGCCGGCCAGCGGCGGCGGGGCTTCGCGCCGTAGTCGTAGGCCCAGATCAGCTCGTTGACGAAGCAGTCGCGGCCGAAGATCCGGTCGAGCAGCACCTTCACGTAGTGCGCCTCCCGGTAGTCGAGGTGGACATACAGCGTGCCGTCCGCCGCCAGCAGCCGGTGGGCCTCGCGCAGCCGGGGCTCGAGAAAGCCGAGGTAGTCCTCGTGGACGTCGTCGAAGGCGGCCTCGCCCAGCCGTTCGGTTCGGTAACGGCGGCCGCCGAAGCCGGTGCGGTCGCCGTCGGGATCCGCGACTGTGGCCAGCCGCGTGCGCCGCTGCGCGCGGCCGGTGTTGAACGGCGGATCGGTGCAGACGAGCCGGAAGCAGGCGTCCGGCAGCCCCGGCAGCACGTCCATGTTGTCGCCCAGGATGATCCGGTCGCCGCTCACCGCCGCACCTTGGCAGGCGGCGCGGACGAACGCCCGATCAGCTCTCGGCGTGCCGCGCGGCCTGCTGGGCGCGGGCCAGCTTGCGCGCCATCTGCTCCGGCGACACCCGGCGCACGTTGCGCACCAGGCCCAGCTTCTCCCAGCCCGCGATCAGCCAGCCGGAGATGTCGACCTGCCGCCACGACAGGCCGTGAAACGCCGAGGTGGGGAAGACGTGGTGGTTGTGGTGCCAGGCCTCGCCCAGCGAGGGGATGGCCAGCAGCCAGTTGTTGGTGGACTGATCGTAGGCGGCGAACGGCCGGCGGCCGAAGAAGTGGCAGATCGAGTTGACGCTCCAGGTGATGTGGTGGTTCAGGAACAGCCGCACCAGGCCGCCCCACAGAAGCCCGGTGAACGCGCCGCCCCAGCTGCCGGTGAGGGCGTAGCCGAGGCCGAACGGCACCAGGAAGCTCATCACCGACCAGAACAGAAACGTGCGGTCGAAGAAGCTGATCATCGGATCGTCGACCAGGTCGCGGCCCAGCCGGTCACGCGACTCGGCGGGCGGGTGCACGAACATCCAGCCCATGTGCGCGTGCAGCAGTCCCCTCAGCTGGCCGCCGATGCCGCCGGCGAACCCGTGGTGCGGGCTGTGCGGATCGCCCTCCTTGTCGGAGTGCGCGTGGTGCTGCCGGTGGTCGACGGCCCAGGTGATGGCCGAGCCCTGAATCGCCATCGAGCCGAACATCAGCAGCAGGAACTTGAGCGGCGGCACCGCCTCGAACGCCTGGTGGGTGAGCATCCGGTGGAAGCCGACCGTGATTCCGAAGCCGCACAGCACGTAGAGCACGGCCAGCAGGATCAGGTCGGTCCAGTTGACCGCCAGGTTCCACAGCAGCACGACGGCTGCCAGGAATCCGGCGAAGGGAATGATGGTCAGGGCCAGCATGATCGACTTCTGCCCCCATCCCGTACGGGTCGGCATGGTGATCGTCTCTGTCGTCACGCTCGGTCCTTTCGCTCTCGCTGTTCACGAACCTGCCGCTTGTGCTCGCGCTTTGCGGCCTGATATTCCGCCAGTGCCTCGGCGGAATCGACGTCGCCCAGGGTGGGGTGTCCGGGAAGCACGGCTTCCCATCCGGGCGGTTTGACGCCGAACTGCTTCACAAGTGTTGCAACCAGGGCGCGCACCTTCATGTCGCCGATGCCGGGCAGCGAGCCCAGCCGTTTGGCGAGCTGCTCGCCGCTGGTCGCTTCTGTCCATACCCGGGAAGCGTCGCCGCCGAACCGATCCGCGAGCACGGTGCACAGTGCCTGCACGCGCTCCGACATCGTGCCCGGGAAGCGGTGGATGGCGGGCCTCTCGCGGAAGACCGCGGCCAGCTCCGCCGGATCCATGGTCGAGATCCTGCCCGGATCGAGGTGCCCGAGGCGCTGCTGGAGGGCCAGCGGCCCCGCGAACGCCTTCTGCACCGTCACCTGTTGGTCGAGCACGAAGCCGATCAGAAGCGCGGTCGGGTCGGACGCGATCAGCTGGTCGGCCTGTGCATCGCCCGTCCAGGGAAGGGATGCGGGGCCGGCCGGCCTAGAAAGCGATGCCATTGGATAAGGGTACCCTAAGTCGCCGGAACCGGCGGGGCCGCGGCTAGCGATAGCCGACGGTCGCCGATCCGTTCTCGAGCGCGTCGCAGATCCAGCGCGCCACCTTCGCCGGCGGATCGCCGCCCACCCGCCGGCCGCTGTCGCCGCGGGCAACGGCGGAGAACTCCGTGTCGGTGAGCGCCGGCTTGACGTTCACCACATGGATGCCGTGGTCGCGGAGCTCGCGGTAGGCGGTCCGCGACAGCAGGTCGACGGCGGCCTTCGTCGCCGCGTAGGCGCCGCTGCCCGGGTCGGGGAACTCGCCGACGATCGACGAGACGTTGACGATGCCGCCTCCCCGCTTCTGGCGCATCAGCATCTCCCCGGCCGCGCGCATGCCGAAGATGACGCCGCAGACGTTGGTCTGCACCATGTCCGCCGTCCGCTCGGGATCGATCTCGTGCAGCATGCCGAAGCTGCCGAATCCGGCGTTGTTCACCATCACGTCGAGCCGGCCGCCCCAGTCGGCGGCCTGCTCGACGAGGCTCCGAACCTGGTCGTATCTGCGGACGTCGCAGCGGACAGCCAGCCCGCCCAGCTCCTCCGCCAGCGGTGCCAGGCGATCCTCGCGGCGGGCTGCGACCACCACCCTGGCGCCGTGCTCGGCCAGTGCCCGGGCGATGGCCGACCCGATCCCGCTGGACGCGCCGGTGATGACGGCGATCGCGCCGTCGAGGGAGACCTGGGCGCCGCGGGGGCCGGGGAGATCTCGTTCGTCCATGCTCGTCTCCGGGGTCGGGGAAGGGTCACCGGAACGCTACCCTGTCTGGCGATGGAGACACCTCGCTCGGAACCGCCACGGCTGCTGCTCGCCTGGGAGGCTCTCAACCCGGGCGTGCAGATTGCCATCGCGTTTCCGGTGCTGTTCGTGGTCCTGCTGCTGCTACATCTGGGCCCGCTCAACCAGCCGTGGTCGCGGGCGGTGCTGTACGGCCTGTTCTGGGCCGTGCCGGCCACCGGAGCGCTGGTCGCCGCCAGCCGCAACGAGGCCCGGAAACGGGTTGCATCGCGTGATCCCCGAGAGGACGGTCGCTGAGCTCAGCGGGCGTTACCCACGGCCAGCCCCTGCCGGTAGGCGGCGATCACCTCGTCCTTCGACCACGGGGCGGGGGCGACCGAGATGAAGTAGTCGGCGAGTGCGTTCTCGGCCAGCCCGTCGAGGTCGGCCTCGGTCACGCCGACCGACTGGAGCGTCTCGAAGTCGAGCTCGGCGAGCATCCGGCGCACCGCCCGCACCGCCCGCGATCCGTCGCCCGACCCGTCGTCGGGCTCGCCCAGTGCGTCCGCCACCCGCTCGAACTGGCGGGGCACGAAGCGGCGGTCGCGGTCCATCGTCTCGGCCAGCACCAGCCCGATCGTCAGCCCGTGGGGCAGGCCGAACCGGCCGCCCAGCGCCTGGCCCAGGGAGTGCTCCGACCCGCAGTCGGAGATGTTCATGGCCAGGCCGGCCAGCAGGCTGGCACAGGCCATCTCGGACCGGGCGGCGGCGTCGCGACCGTCCGTCGCGCAGCGCACCAGCGCGCGGCCGGCCAGCCGAGCCGACTCCAGGCCGACCGCGTCGCCGACCGGCGTGCGGGCGGTGACGACCAGCCCTGCGATCGCCTGCGCCAGCGCGTCGATGCCGGTGTAGGCGGTGAGCTTGGGCGGCAGCCCGTGGGTCAGCACCGGGTCGACCAGCGCGTGCTGGGCTCGGAGCAGCGGGCTGGCGATGCCCGCCTTGACGTGCGTCCGCTCGTCCGTGATCACCGCTCCGCCCGACACCTCGGATCCCGTGCCCGCGGTGGTGGGCACGCAGATCAGCGGAACGGACGGCGGCTCGTAGCCCGCCTCGCCGTGAGCGAAGCGCAGGTAGGGGCCGCCCTGTCCGGCGACCAGGCGGGCGGCCTTGGCGGTGTCCATCGACGACCCGCCGCCGATCGCGACCACGGCGTCACAGCCGGAGCCGGTCAGCCGCTGGCCGGTCGACTCCACCAGCTCCACGGTCGGCTCGCCGGCGTCCTTCTCGAACCGCATGGCGCCGGACAGCGGGGCCAGTGCCTGGGCGACGCCAGGGATCAGCTCGTCGAGCCCGCGGTCGATGATCACGAACGGCCGGCTTGCGCCTTCCTCCTCCAGCACGGATGCCAGGTCGGCCGAGACGCCGTCGCCGAAGCGGATCTTGACGGGCAGGTGATTGCGGAATGCGGGGATCATGGCCGGTCCTCCGGGAGTGGGTTGACGGCGTCGCCGACGTGCACCTCGCCCGGGCGGACCACCGTGGCGTACACGCCGAACCAGACCTTGCCCTGGCTGGGCGGCCGGTAGGAGGCGATCATCCGCAGGGTGTCCAGGTCGCGCTCACCGGTCTCCGGGTTGCGGGTGGTGATCGCGCAGCGTGGATCGCGTTCGACCACCCGCAGCACCGCCTCGCCGGCGGCCACGTCGCGGCCGATCCAGGAATCCTCCTCATGCGGTTCGACGCCCTCGATCAGCAGCGTGGGGCGGAAGCGGCGGGGGTCGGGCGTGCCGCCGCCGTTGTGGGCACCCAGCTCGGCGCAGGATTCGGCGGACAGCAGCGAGACGGGGTGCATGTCGAGGCCGGTCGCATCCTCGTCCAGCAGCACCAGCCGCAGCCGCTTGCCGGCCAGGTCGGACAGGGCCTGCGACCACGGCCCGTCGATCAGCCGGCCATGACGCCGGCCCGCCCACATCTGGAGTGATTGGCTGCTCCCCGGCCGCGCGGTGCCGGTCAGCGGCGGCCGGCCGTCGATCGACAGCGACAGCGAGCCGGTCTCGGCATCGTGAAGCGCGACCGCCCGCGCGAGCTGGCCGGTCAGCTTCATGGTCACCGCCCGGTCGTCGTCGTCGATCAGGACGAACCGGCGGTCGAAGCCGATACCGGACTCGTCCAGCCGGGCGTGCTCGACCGCCGTCAGCCGCAGCGACTTGACCGGTGCGACGTGGATGGCGCGGACGCAGGCCTGCACTGTCGGGTAGCCTACCGGCCGGGCGGCGGGCCTTCACCTGCCGCCGCCAGCGATCGAGCCCCCCGGCCAAGGAGGCAGCGCGCCATGTCAACGTCCCGGTTCGCCGATGCCCTGAGCGGCCAGATCGGCTACGAGTTCGGCGCCTCACAGCAGTACATCGCCATCGCCGTGTTCTACGACAGCGAGACGCTGCCCCGGCTGGCGGCGCACTTCTACCGGCAGGCCGTCGAGGAGCGCAACCACGCCATGATGATGGTGCAGTACCTGCTGGACGCCGGCCTCGACGTGGCGATTCCCGGGGTCGAGGCGCCGCGGTCGCAGTTCGCCGACGTCGTCGAGCCGGTGCAGCTGGCCCTCGACCAGGAGCGGCGGGTGACCGAGCAGATCGGCGCTCTGGCGACGCTGGCCAGGGACACCGGCGACTATGCCGGGGAGCAGTTCATGAGCTGGTTCATCAAGGAGCAGGTGGAGGAGGTCTCGAGCATGTCCGGCCTGCTGACGGTCGTCGAGCGTGCGCAGGAGAACCCGCTGCTGGCTGAGGAGTATCTGGCTCGCGAGTCGTCCGCGGAGGCCGAGGATCCGACCGCCCCTCACGCGGCCGGCGGTGCGCTCTAGGCTCGTGCGCCCCGCGGCCGCCGCGGCGGCCGCCGTGGCGGTGGCCGTGATCTGCGCCGGCTGTCTGGGCGGCGGCAGCGGCAGCTCCGGATCGGCGTCCCACCAGCTGACGCACGCCGAGTACGTCGCCAAGGCCGGCGCCGTCTGCAGCTCGTACCGCAAGCGGATCGCCGCGCTGCCCACGCCCTCCGACCTGCAGAAGCTGGCCGACTCGGGCGAGCGCGCGATCGAGCTTCAGCGCCAGGAGGTGGCCGAGCTGCGGCGGCTCGCCCTCGGCCACCTCGTGCAGGTAGCCGACCGCGTCCAGGATCCGGGCCGAGTCGCCGGCCGGGATGTACGCCCGCCGGCCGGCCTGGGCTCCCACAGCCAGGAACGCCGCGTCG
>DATLLX010000163.1:0-8826 GCA_035537595.1 Gaiellales bacterium
ATCCGGAGCGGACGTCGGGCGGGTCGAGCAGCGGCTCGGCCGCCCTGGTTGCGGCCGGGGTCTGCGACCACGCGCTGGGCAGCGACACCGGCGGCTCGATCAGGATCCCGGCGTCCTACTGCGGCATCGTCGGCCTCAAGCCGACGCACGGACTGGTGCCGACCGCCGGCGTGTTCCCGCTGTCGCCCAGCTGCGACACGGTGGGCACGCTGACGCGGACGGTGCGGGGCGCCGCCGCCCTGCTCGAGGTGCTGGCCGGCAGGCCCGTGCCGATCGGGCCGGCCGCCGGCGCCCGGGTGGGTGTGCTCGGCCGCCAGCTTCGTGATCCCGACCTGCGGCCCGACGTCCGCGCCCGGGTCGAGCTGGCCGTGGCGGCGCTCGCCGACCTCGGGCTGGACGTCCGCGAGGTGGACGTGCCGGAGCTCGACCTGGCCGACGAGGCGCTGGGCACGGTCGTCCTGCGGGAGGCGTTCGACGTGCACCGCGGGCTGTTCGACCGCGAGGCCGGCGGCTACGGGCCGGGCACCCGGGCGCTGCTCGAGCTGGCGCGGGAGATCGACGAGCCCGGCTACCGCGGCGCACTGGCCGCCATGGGGCGGGTGCGCGCCGGGTTCGCCCGCGCCTTCGAGGGTGTCGACGTGCTCGCCGGCCCCACCGTGGCCTATCCGGCCCCGGCCGAGGACCCGCCGTTCGGCGCCCCGCAGGGTGAGGTCGAGGCCCGGTTCACCGGCCCCTACAACCTGGCCGGGGTGCCTGCCGTGTCGATCCCCTGCGGCCTGGTCGAGGGGCATCTCCCGGTCGGCCTCCAGCTGGCCGCGGCCGCGGGTGCCGAGCCGCTGCTGCTGTCTGTCGCCGCCGCCTACGAGGAGGGAACCGGATGAAGGTCGAGGAGTGCAACTGGATGCAGCTCGAGGCCTACCTCGAGGGGGACGATCGGATCGTCCTGCCGCTGGGCTCCACCGAGCAGCACGGTTACCTGTCGCTGGCCACCGACTCCATCCTGTCCGAGCGGGTGGCGGCCGAGGCCGCGGAGCCGCTGGGGGTGCCGGTGCTGCCGGCGCTGCCCTACGGGCTGACGCCGTACTTCGGCGCCTACCCAGGCAGCCCCAGCCTGCGGATGAGCACCTACCTGGCGGTGGTGGGCGACCTGCTCGACTCCCTGCACGGCCAGGGGTTCCGCCGCTTCCTCGTGGTCAACGGCCACGGCGGCAATGCCCCTGCAGGGGCGCTGGCACTGGAGTGGATGGCCCGAAACGACGGCCAGGTGCTGTTCCACAACTGGTGGAACGGGCCGAGGACCTGGGAGGTGGTGCAGTCGATCGATCCCCAGGCGAGTCACGCCAACTGGTTCGAGAACTTCCCCTGGACGCGGCTGGCCGGCGTCAACGTGCCCGATCGGCCGAAGCCGATGGTCGACGCCGCAGCCCGCCAGATCGCCGATCCTGCCGGTGTCCGCGCGATCCTCGGCGACGGCTCCTACGGTGGCCGGTACGCACGGCCCGACGATGAGCTGCTGCGGGTCTGGCGGGCCGGGGTGGAAGAGGTGCGCGAGCTGCTCCAGACCGGGTGGCGGCGGTGACTGTCCGGCCGGACGTGGTGATGGTCGCCAGCGAGCGGGGCGAGCTCGGCCTGCCGGCGGGGGTCGAGATCCTGGCCGCCGGGGGCTCCGCGCTGGACGCGGTCGAGGCCGCGGTGCGGCTGGTCGAGTCGAACCCGGACGACCACTTCGTGGGCGTCGGCGGCATCCCCAACCTGCTCGGCGTGCTGGAGCTCGACGCCTCGATCATGGACGGCCGGACACGGGCCGCAGGCGCTGTCGCCGCGGTGCGCGGGTTCGCCCATCCGATCTCGATCGCCCGCCGGCTGATGGAGCGGCTGCCCCAGCACGTGATGCTGGTGGGGGAGGGGGCGGAGCGCTTCGCTGACGACGTCGGGTTCCAGCGGGAGGAGACGATGACCCCGGAGGCGCTGCGGATGTGGCGCGAGGAGATCCGCCAGTCGTCCTGGGAGGGAGCCGGCAGCGAGGGGGAGCGCCGTTACCGCGAGGCGGCGGTCGAGATGATGCGCCGGATGTCGCCGCCGAAGGACGGCTGGGGGACGGTGAACGTGATCGCCCGCGACCGGCACGGCGACCTGTGCGTGGGCGTCAGCACCAGCGGCTACCCCTGGAAGCATCCCGGCCGGGTCGGCGACTCGCCGATCATCGGCGCCGGCAACTACTGCGACAACCGTGCCGGCGGCGCCGGATGCACCGGCCGGGGGGAGCTGGCCATCCGCTGCCAGGCTGCCCGCATGACCGTGGAGGCGCTGGCGGCCGGGCGCGACCCACAGCAAGCCGCCCTGGCCGCGGTGGCCGACGCCGCCACGCTCGACGATCCCTTCCGCTCGCCGCTCCAGGTGCTCGCCGTGGCCGCCGACGGCAGCCACGGCGGCGCCACCACCCGTGTCGGCGGCACCTACGCGTTCATGAGCGAGGGGATGCGCGAGCCGGAGATCGTGGAGAGGCTGCTGCTGGAGCCGTAGCGGAGGGTGAACACAGGTGTCTGACGCCGTTGTTCACGCCTGGGCCGGCTCGATGCCGGCGCCAACGGCGATCAGGATCCCGTCGACAGCCACCGCGGGGCTGCTGGTGACGAACAGGATCACGCCGTCCTCGGGGGAGAGGATGGTCTCGAATGGCTCACCATGCAGGTCGCGAAGCACGCCCAGCTCGCCGCCGGCGGAGACACGGTCGCCGGGGCGGGCGCGCGGCTCCCACCAGCCCTCGCTGGCCGCGCGCAGCCAGACGAACCGCCTCACCAGCTGCGCACCGGCCGGGGGCGGGGCGACGTCGCCGGGCAGCATGCCCAGACCGCGCAGCGAGTTCTCGAGCCCGCGCATGTGGGCGTCGACGGCCTCGCCGGTGATCACACCGCAGCCGCCGGCCTCGGGGAGGATGGCGACGATGCCGGCGTCGGCGGCGGCCGCGCTGGTGGTGCCGCCGATCGCGGTGCCGTCGCGCTCGCTGCGGATCAGGTAGCGCAGGCCGTAGTCGAGGGCCAGGTCGTGCGCCTCGGCCTGCACCGGCGACTCGTCGTACAGCGTGAACGGCTCGAGATCCTCGACCATGTCGCCGCCGTGAAGGTCGATCAGCACGTCGCTGGGCTCGATCAGCTCGCGGAACACGTGGTGGGCGAGCACGTCGGAGAACGTCCCGCCAGGGTCGCCCGGGAAGCAGCGGTTGATGTTCTTGCCGTCCTCGGGGGTGACGAACGGGCTGCGGGCGCGGAACGAGGTCACGCTGACGATGGGCGCGGCCACCACGGAGCCGCGCAGCTCGCCCGGGTCGAGCCGGCGCATGAACCGGGTCAGCGCCTCGATCGACGAGTACTCGCAGCCGTGGATCCCGGCCAGCAGGCACACGCGTGGCCCGTCGGTGGGCCCGCGTACCTCGATCACCGGCAGCTCGACGCCCGACAGCAACGGTGAGTCGAACCGCAGGGTGCGGCTCTGCTTCACTCGATCGGCTCGGTCACCGACTCGAGGAAGGCGATGATCAGCTCGACGGCGCCCTCGAGATCGTCGAGGTTGACCACTCCCACGGCCGAGTGGATGTATCGCGAGGGCAGCGACACGCAGCCGGCCAGGACACCGCGGCCGCTGAGCGCGATGCCCCAGGCGTCGGTCGCCCCGCCCAGCAGCACCTCGCGCTGGAACTCGATCCCCGCGTCGGCGGCCGCCTGCTCCAGGCGGTCGGTCAGCCGGCGGGGCACGGCGCTGCCGATCAGGGCCTCCGGCGCCCAGTCGAAGTACTTGATCGCCGGCCCGGCTCCCAGCCGGATCGGCACCCGTCCGAACTCGACGCCGGGGGTGTCGCCGCAGAGGGTGACGTCGATCGCCAGGGCCACGTCGGGCTGCACCTGGAACCCCGCCGGTCCGGCTCCGCGGATGCCCAGCTCCTCCTGCACCGCGAACACGGCGCACACGGTGGCCGCTGGCTCGCGGTCGGCCAGCCTGCGCATCACCTCGATCGCCACCGCACAGCCGGCCCGGTCGTCGACCGCCTTGCCGGTGAACACCCGGGTGCCGTTGAGCAGGCCGCCCTGGCGCGCGAAGGTGACCAGGTCGCCCACCCGCACGCCCAGCTGCTCGGTCTGCTCGCGGCCCGCCGAGCCCACGTCGACCGCGATGTCGGCCATCGGGATGGCCTTCTTGCGCTCCTCAGCCGCCAGGATGTGGGCCGGCTTGGCGCCGGTGACCCCCAACACGGGGCCATCCTTGCCATGGATGGTGACGTGCTGGTCGATCACCATCCGGTCGTCGTGGAATCCGATCGGCGCGATCCGGACGAAGCCCCCGTCCTCGACGTGCTGGACGATGAACCCGAGCTCGTCCATGTGCGCGCACAGCATCACGGTGGGCGCGCCCTGCTCGCCGTTGCGCACGAAGTAATGGTTGCCCAGCGGGTCGCTGCGGTGCTCGTCGTGGGTGCCCTCGAGCTCCTGCTCGATCAGCTCCGCGACCAGCCGCTCGTCGCCGGAGACTCCGGGAACGGCGTCCAGCCGGGCCAGCAGGTCATGCAGACGGTCGGGCATCGCGGCGCTGATTGTGGCACGATCTGCGCGCTCGTGATCGAGGATGTGATCAACCACCTGCAGGACTCGGGCGTGAAGCTCGTCCGCTTCCTGTACTGCGACTACGGCGGCATCATCCGCACGAAGGTCGTCCACCACTCGATCGTCGAGCGCAAGCTGCACGAGGGCGTGAACATCACCTTCGGCCAGGTTGCGCTGAACGTGCGCGACGAGCTGGTCGACATCCCCGAGATGCCGCCGGTGGACGAGGTGCGGCTGGTGCCCGACCCCGGCTCGCTGACCGTGCTGCCCTGGGCCGAGGGCTCCGCCTCGGTGATGACCGACCTGATCGACCGGCAGCGGCAGCCCTGGTTCGCCTGCGCCCGCTCCTTCCTGCGCCGGCAGATCGAGGCTGCCGCGACCATGGGGATCACCGTCGAGGCCACCACCGAGAGCGAGTTCTTCCTCTACCGGCTGGCGGACGACGGCAGCGACGTCGAGCCCGAGCGGTTCCCGGTCTACAGCTCGATCGGCTTCGACACCTATCACCCGGTGATGCTCGACATCACCGACGCGCTGACCGCCCAGGGGATCAAGGTCGAGCTGGTGATGAACGAGTACGGCGCCGGCCAGCAGGAGATCTCGATCCGCCACCAGGCGGCGATGGGAGCGGCCGACGCCCAGGTGAAGGTGCGCGACACCGTGCGCGGCGTGGCCCTGAGCCATGGTTATCGCGCCAGCTTCGCGCCCAAGCCCTGGCTGTCGCAGATCGGAAGCGGCGCCCATATCCACATGTCGCTCTGGAACGAGGGCCGGAACCTGCTCTACGACCCGGCCGCGGAGGGCAGCCTGAGCGAGACCGGCCGGTGGTGGATCGGCGGCCTCCTGCACCACCTGCCGGCGCTCCTGGCCGTCACCTGCCCCAGCATGAACTCCTACCAGCGGCTCCAGCCGTCCGCCTGGGCCGGCGACTTCCTGGTCTGGGGGTTCGACAACCGGGAGGCGCCGGTGCGCGTGGCTTCGCCCTACTGGGACCGCGAGGAGGGCAGCCTGAACATCGAGCTGAAGGCCTGCGACTCCAGCTCGAACCCGCATCTGGCGCTCGGCGCGACGATTGCGGCCGGCCTGGACGGGGTGGCCCGCAAGCTCGACCCCGGCGATCCCGTGCGCGTCGACCCGGTCAAGCTGCCCGAGGGATCGGCCGCCCAGCTGCCGCACTCGCTGGCCGAGGTGCTCGACCTGCTGGAGGCCGACGAGGCGCTGACGGCCGCCATGGGCCCGCAGATGACAAGCACCTACCTGCAGTACAAACGCTCGGAGGTCGCGGCCTACGCCGCCATGGATCCCGAGCAGGTCGCCGCCGAGCACAGGTACAAGTTCTGAGCTCCGAGCCGCTCGATCTGTCGGCGATCCCCCTGGTGGACAACCACTGCCACGGGCTGCTTGCCGACCCCGCTCCGATGTCGGCCGAGCAGCTGCGGCTGCGGTTCTCGGAGACCGCGTTCGGGCCGTTTCCGGCCGAGCACACGACCACCTCCGTGCACTACCTGTGGGCGATCCGCCAGCTGTCGGAGAAGCTCGACTGCGATCCCACGGAGCAGGCCGTGCTGGAGGCGCGAGCGGCGCGCAGCCAGGACGAGATCGACCGCCTGTTCATGGCGGATGCCAACATCTCCTGGCTGCTCGTGGACGACGGCTATCCCGACCCGGCCGATACCGTCGACCGCGACACGCAGGCCCGGCGCACCGGCGCGCGCATCGGCTGGGTGGAGCGGATCGAGGTGGTGGCCGGAAACCTGGTCGCCGGCCACGCGACCTTCGCCGAGTTCGACGAGGCCATGCGGGCCCATCTGGCGAGCGCTCGCCAGCGCGGCGTCTGCGGGCTGAAGAGCGTGGCGGCGTATCGCAGCGGCCTCGCCGTCGCCGTGCCCGGGCCGGGCGAGGCAGAGCGCGCGTTCGACGACATGCGCTGCGCCGGACAGACCCGGCTGGCCGCCAAGCCGCTGGTCGACCACGTCGTGCTGCTGGCGATGGACGCCGCCCGCGACCAGGGGTTGCCGGTGCAGTTCCACACCGGGTACGGCGACGCCGACGCCGACCTGCTGCTCGCCGATCCCCTGCACCTCGCTCCGCTGATGCATCGCTACCTCACCGTCCCGGTGGTGATGCTCCACGGGGCCTATCCGTACACCCGCAAGCTGGGCATCCTGGCCGCCACCTATCCGAACGCCTGGCTGGACGTGTCGTATGCCATCCCCTTCCTCACCGGCCGCGAGCTGCTGTCGGTCACCAGGGAGGCGCTGGCGGCGGCGCCCGGGGCACGGATCCTCTACAGCTCCGACGGCGTGGGCATGGCGGAGCACTACTGGCTGGGCGCGGTGCGCGGCCGGCGGGCGATCGCCGAGGCCCTGGGCGAGCTGGTGGCGCGCGACGAGCTCCGGCGCGACCAGGCGCTCGACATCGCCGGGCGGATCATGCACCGCAACGCCGAGCGCATCTACGCGCTCTAGGCGGTCGTGCCGCCGTCGACCACCATTACGGCGCCGTGCATGTAGGCGGCATCCTCCGAGGCGAGGAACGACACCGCGCCGGCGATCTCCTGCGGCGTGCCCATCCGGCGGGCGGGGGCCCAGCCCTCGAAGGCGGCGAGCTCGGGCGGGTCGAGCCGGATCCAGTCGGCCATCGGCGTGTCGATCAGCCCCGGGCAGACACAGTTGATGCGCACCCCGGCCGGCGCGTGGTCGAGCGCCAGCGATCGGGTGAGCAGCACCACGCCGCCCTTTGAGGCGTTGTACACCGCCCGCCGGTGACCGCCGCGGATGCCCGCGGTGGACGCGATGTTGACGATGCAGCCGTCGCCGGCGGCGAGCATCGCCGGCAGGAACGCCTTGCAGGTCAGGAACGTGCCCTTCAGGTTGGTGTCGACGATCAGGTCGAACTGCTCCTCGGTGGTGTCGGGGACGTCATGCTCGAAGAACACGCCGGCCACGTTGACCAGCAGCCAGGGCGCTCCCAGCCGCTCCTGCACCGACTCGCGCAGGCCGATGACGTCGTCCTCACGGCGCACGTCGCACGGGTACTCGGCCGCGGGGCCGAGGTCGCTTCGCGCCACACGGAACCCGTCGGCCTGCAGCCGGTCGGCGATCGCCACGCCGATCGCCCCCGCCGCCCCGGTGACGACGGCGGCCCGGCCGGCGGGGCTCATCCGCCCTCGGCGATGCTGCGGACGAGGATCCCGACCGTGCAGAAGCGCTTGTACAGCTCCAGCGGATGGTCGAGCACCAGCCGTGTGGAGCGGGTGTCGGTCCGCTCGACGCCCTCCACCCAGGTCGCCATCTCGGCCATGTCGGCGGTCAGGAAGGTCATGTCCAGCGTCACCGGCAGGTCGAACGCAGGCGGCGCCAGATCGCCCAGCCGTTCCAGAGCGCGCTGCGCTCCATCGCGGATCCGCTCGCAGGCCTCCTCCGGATGCAGGCTCTCGGCCGCGAAGCGGGTGATCGAACGCTTGACGACCACGCCTTCGATGCCCGGCATGAAGGGCTCCGCCTCCGCGATGGTGACGTCGTCGCCGGTGATCAGCGCCACCGGGACCTTGTGGTGCAGAGCGACCAGCGCGTTCAGCGCGCTCTCTCCGACCACCCGCCCGTTCAGCTTCACGTCGTGGAACGCGAACGGGTTGTAGGTGTGCGAGAGCACCGCCCGCTCGGCCGAGATCGACCCGTGGTAGGCGACCAGGAGGACGGCGTCGAACGACCCGTCGAGCCCCTCCATCATGTACAGCGGCTTGTGCTTGCCCGAGATGTAGGACGCCCTGCCGTGAAGCTCGGCCGGGTACAGGTTCTGCATCGTCCAGTGCGAGTCGTTGACCACGACGCTTCGAGCGCCACCCGCGATCGCCCCATCGATGGCCGCATTGACCTCGTTCAACAGCAGCCGCCGGCCCATCTCGTACTCGCCGGAGGTGAGCACCTGGCCCCAGTCGGCGATGCCGGCGGTGCCTTCGATGTCTGAGGAGATGAAGATCTTCAAGGTGGCCGGGCGATTATGCCGCGACGGTGTGCAGATTGCAGTTGGAGCCGGGGCCGCGGCGGTGCTAGGCTCGGCCCGGCTAACCGGTTATCGATCAAGGGGGAGGTACAGCGGTGACTGGTCGAAGAGTTGCTGTGCTGGTTGCGATGGGGCTCGCCGGCTGTCTGGCGCCGGCTGCCGGGGCCGCGGCCCATGCGGGCGCGCCGGACAGGGGGGCGCGGGCGACGCATCCCTCGGCGGGGGC
>DATLLX010000164.1:0-4614 GCA_035537595.1 Gaiellales bacterium
CTCGAAGAGGTCGCGGAGCGAGGCATCTTCGCCCTGAAGGGCAACGCGAATCATGTTGTCCTGCATCGTCCGTCTCCTCTATTTGGCGGGAACGCCGTGGTTGGGGAACTTGCCAGGCAGCTTGATCGGGTCGAGCGGGGCGTAGGTGGCTCCCGTGCGACCGACCGCGACCACCCAGATGTTGCTGGAGTTGCCGGTCGAGCTGGCCAGCGCGCCGGCCAGGATCAGCGCCTGCTGCTCGGTCACCTGCAGCAGCAGCGAGCCGGCATTGCTGTTGGGGGAGGCGAAGTTGCCGGTGTTGACCACCGGGGCGTCGACCGAGATCACCTGGGCGTTTGGCACGGCCAGGTAGGTGGACGTCGTGTCGCCGTTGCGGTAGCTGGTGATCACGTCGACGTGGTCGTCGACCTGGAGGTCGCGCAGCAGCCCGGAGTTGGGGTTGAAGGGCACGCGGATCGCCCGGAAGCCGCCGGTCACCTGGCCGGCCGCGGTCTGCGAATCCTGCGCGCCGACCCGGAAGCTGGTCAGCTGGTCGTCCTCGTACAGGGTCTGGGTGGCGATCCTGCCCGTGATCGAGGCGGGGTCGCTCAGCGCGCCGGCGGCCACCTCGCTCTGGCGGATCGGCCGCTGCTCGATCCAGCCCTTGGCCTGGGCATCGTCCAGGTTCGTGCTGGCCGGGATCTCGTGGGTGGCCACCAGCACCGAGATCGTGTTGTCGGTGCGGTCGGCTGAGCTCCGGACCTGCGAGGTGTAGGCGAAGATCGCCGCGCCGGCGGCGATCGCCAGCACCACGCTGATGATGATGTTTCGGCTGAGGGTCGGCATGGGGAGTGCGGTTCTCCTTGGGCGGGCGACGGCCCTACGTGCCCGCCGCCGGGTGTGTCCCGAAGGACGGTCGGCGGACTGGCAGGCGGAGCGTCACGAATGCATTACCGGGGTCGGGGGGAAAGGCGTGCCGTGGTATCGGCGTGGGCACGCAGAATCTTGAGATTCGAACTGGGGACGGTCGCGCGGCCCACGTGCCGCTGGAGCGTTCGTGCGGGCCTACTTCACGTGGTAGCGGACACTTGGCGCTTTGTCGACGGCCGTGAAGCGATCTCCCCCATAAGGGAGATGCCGGTAGGCCCCCGCCGCGGGTGAACACACGTGTCAGACATCCTTTCCCCCGTCCCGGTGGTGGTGGACACGGGTGTCTGACAGTCGTGTCCACCCCTCCCCTGCGGCCGGCGGATGCGGGGGTGTGCCGACCCGGTCAGGCGGTACGCTGCCGCCGTGGCACCACTCTCGATACCGAGCCCCGGCGACCCGTTCCTGATCAACACAGACGTCTTCCAGGTGCGCTGGTACGGCCTGCTGCTGGCGCTCGGCGTGCTGATCGCTGGCTGGATGACGCGCCGGGAGTTCCGCCGCCGGCAGCTCGACCCCGAGCTCGTGTACGCGATCGCCGTGTGGGCCGTTCCGAGCGGCCTGATCGGCGCCCGGCTCTACCACGTGGCCACCGACTGGGACGCCTTCAGCGGCCACCTGGGCGACGTCCCGGCGATCTGGAACGGCGGCCTGTCGATCTTCGGCGCGGTTCTCGGCGGCATGCTGGGCACCTGGATCGGCTGTCGGCGCACCGGCATGCGCTTCTGGGTGGTGGCCGACTGCGTGGCCCCCGGGCTGATCCTCGCCCAGGCACTGGGCCGGTGGGGCAACTACTTCAACCAGGAGCTGTACGGCAAGCCCACCGACCTGCCGTGGGGCGTCAGGATCGACAACCCGCCGCCGCAGTACACGCCGGGCTCGGCCTTCCAGCCGATGTTCCTGTACGAGTCGATCACGAACCTGCTGATCATGTTCGTGCTGCTGTGGTTCGTCCGCCGGTACTGGAGGCGGGTCCCCGCCGGCACCGTGTTCGCGCTCTACGGGACGCTGTACAACGCCGTGCGCATCCCGCTGGAGACGATCAAGATCGATCCCGCCGACCACGTGCTGGGCCAGCGGATCAACGTCTGGGTGTCGCTGATCCTGTTCCTGATCTCCGCGGTGGCGTTCTGGCTCCTGTTCCGCCGCCGGCGGGAGGCGCCGGGGCCGGCGCCCCGACAGGGGCGGCCGGGCGAGCCGGCCGCGGCGGTCGCCGGCCATGCGCCGACCGAGCGGCCGACCGCCGCGATCGAGGCGCGCCGCCGCACGCAGCGGCGCAAGAAGACCTGAGACCCGGTCAGGCGGCGGTGTGGTGCTCGCCGCCGGCGGCCAGCAGCCGCTCCAGCGCCCGCACGCACTGGGGGTCGAACTCGTCCTCGCCGCCCGACCACAGCCCGGCCAGGGCGCGGCCGGCGCCCGACGAGGACAGATGGCCGTCGGCCTGGACGAAGCTGCCCGCCACGTGCAGGATGCGGGTCTCCAGCGGTCGGTCGGCGGCCGGCCGGGCGCGGGCCAGGATCCACTCGGCGGCCTCGGCGTCGAGAGCATTCGCCGCCACCCGGGCCGCGATCCGCGCCCGCTCGGCCTGCTCGCCGCCGGGAGCGGTGGAGTCGTAGACGAAGGCCGCGATCCGCAGCCGGTCGGCGCGATCGGCGTCCAGGCCCAGCTCCCCGGCCAGCAGGCCGGCGTACTCGCTTGCCGCTCGCGAGCGTGAGGAGCCTCCGCGACTGGCCTCGAGCGCGCGCAGCGTACGCTCGTGGTCGCGCTCCGGGGGCGCGTCGCCGGCGTCGGCCCGGCGGGGGTCATAGACCGAGATGCGGCCGCCGCCGGCGCCCTGGGCGGCGACCAGGGCTGCCCCGGCCAGCCGCACCAGCTCGGCCTGGGTGCCCGCATGCTGGGGGAAGCTGGCGACCCCGCCGGACACGGTCAGCGCCTGGTCGGCGGGAGCCCATGAGGCGAAGGTCGCCGACAGCCGGCTGACCAGCGTGGCGGCCGACTCGGCCGCCATCCCCGGCAGCACCAGTGCGAACTCGTCCTCGCCCAGCCGGCACACGCAGTCGTAGCTGCGCACCCCGCGGGCGAAGCACTCGGCGGCCAGGCGCAGCATCCGATCGCCTTCCGGCCGGCCGTGCTTCTCGTTGTAGGAGCTGAGCCCGTCGATGTCGAGCACGCACACGGCCAGGCTCTGGCCGGTGCGCTTGGCGCGGGCCAGCTCGCGGGCGAGCACGGTCTGAAAGCCGCGATGGTTTGGCAGGCCGGTGAGCAGGTCGAGCGTTCCCGCGCCGGCGCCGGCGCTCTCCCACAGCCGGGACGCCTCGGCCGCCTGGGCGGCGACGGCGGCCACCACCCGTGCCCGGGACAGGCCGTCGCACGCCTCGCCGTCGACCACGATGCAGCCCAGCACCCTGCGGGCGCTGACCAGCGGCAGGATGGTGCGGCCGGCGCCCACGGCGGGCTCGGTATCGGTCAGCGGCGCCATCTGCTCGGGGCCCTCGCCGGCGGTCAGCACCAGCGCGGCGCCGTCCTCGGAGACGATGTAGGCGGCGGCCGGGCCGGCCTCCAGGGCGGTCGACACCGCCCGGCAGGCGGCGCCCAGCACCGCCGGCAGGTCGAGGCCCGCCTCGAACGCGGCGGCCAGCGCCGCCAGATCTCCGTCGAAGTCCTTGCCTGCCATGGTCATCCTCCGCCTCGAAGCTTTCCTGCCCCCACCAGAACCCGTACCGTCGTTCCCTCACCCGGCACGGCATCGACATCCAGCCGGCCATTCAGAATGGCGGCGCGTTCCCGCATGGACGCCATGCCGTGGTGGGGGAGCCCGTCGTCCGGGTCCCGCAGCACGCCGCTGCCGTCGTCTGCGATCTGCGCCTCGAGCCCGTCGTCCGGCGATCCATGCACGCTGACACGTATCGTCGAACAGGCGGCATGCTTGAGCGCGTTCTGCATCGCCTCGCGCACGATCCCGAACAGATACACCTGATCGTCGACCTCCAGCGCCTCGGCCGCTTCGACGTCCAGCTTCACCGTCACCCGGTGGGCCTGCTCGAACTGGTCGGCCATCGCCCGGATGGCGGTGGCGAACCCCTGGTCGCGGAGCGTCCACGGCTCCAGCACGAACGAGAGCTCACGCATCTCCTTGATCACGCCCCGCTGACGCTCGCGAGCGGTGTGCAGCACGGCCAGCGCCTCGTCCGGCTTGCCCGCTCGGATCGACTCCTCGACAGCGTCCAGCATCATGCCGACCCCGGACAGGGTCTGCACCGGGCCGTCGTGCAGGAACGTCGACAGCCGCCGCCGCTCCTCCTGCTCGGCTGAGACCACCCGCCGCGACAGCTCGGCCCGCTCCGACTCGCGGATCCGCGCCTGCGCGAGCAGCGCCTCGACGCGGTCGAACAGGGCGGCGTTCTCGGCCGCCTGGGCCGCGAACCCTGCGAACAGTCCGACGTGCCCGAGCTCGGCGGGGCCCAGCCGGGAGTCGGAGCCCAGGTCGAGCAGCACCAGCACGCCGTGCAGGCGGCCGGCCGCGTCGATCGGCGCCGCCAGCAGCGAGCGCGGCCGCAGCCGCGCGCAGAGACCGTCGACCTCGGGGTCGGACACGGTGGCGATCGCCGGGGCGCGGTCGCGGACGGCCAGCGCGATTGCCGAGCCGGGGGCGTCGATCGACACCTCGGCATCGGCCAGCGGGCCGAGCGCGATCCCGGCGATCGCCAC
>DATLLX010000165.1:0-5161 GCA_035537595.1 Gaiellales bacterium
TCAACAGCGACCCCACCCCGCGGCCTCACGGCCCGTACTTTGTGTTCGAGCTGCTCTGGCGTGGAGTTGGCTACGGCACGATCGACGCGCTGCTGCTGACCGCGTTCCCATGCGCGGTCGCGTACGGCATGCTCCGTGGCCACACGCGTGGAGTGGTCGGCCGCGTCCGCTTCGTGGCACTGACGCTACCGATGATTCTGCTGATCACGGCGACCTATCACCTTGGGTATCCGCAGTTTCGGGAGGACGGCGTGGGCCAGCCTGAGGTGGGCAACACGCTCATCTCTGTCCCCGCTCTGCTCACCACCAACCCCGCCGGATCCGTTGTGGCGCATGCAGCGATGCATACGACAGCGGTCACGCATTCATATGAGACGGATGTCTATCTGCCGCCTCAGACGTCGGTGACCTCCAGGTAGTCAGCCGGCGATGCGCAGCCGGCCGGTGGCTTCGTCCATGGTCGAGAAGACCGGGAAGATGCGGTCGATGCCGAGCAGGTGGATGGCGTTTCGCACGGTGTAGGCGGTGCCGTCGTTCACGACCAGCGCCATCGCCAGGCCGCGCTGCTCCCAGGCCGTGCGGGCGCCGAGAAGCACGCCCAGGGCGGTGGAGTCGAGGAAGGTGGCGCGGCCGAGATCGACCACCAGCGGCCTGCCTTCCTTGAGCAGGTCGTCGAGCCGGCGGCGAAGGACGGCTACGCGGCCGATGTCCCATTCACCCACCAGCTCGATGGTGCTTGGATCAGGCGTGATGCACGCACGCATGCGCAAAATGTACCCCTTCGGGGTACGCGAGAAACCGGCCGGCGGACAGGTGTTCGGTGCCGCCCGTCGCGCGTCCAGGTACGTTCCCGGGATGCGAACGGCAGCGTTTCCGGTCGGGGCAGGCATCACCCTGGAGCAGCTGGAGACCGACCCGCACCCGGCGCTGCGGCGGCTCCGCGAGGCCGAGCCGGTGTCGTGGGTACCCGCCTGCGACGCCTGGTACGTCACGTCGCGCGCCCTGGTGCTGGAGGCGATGCGCGATGCGGAGGCGTTCACGGTCGACGACGCGCGGTTCTCGACCGGGCAGGTCGTGGGGCCGAGCATGCTTTCGACCGACGGCGATGCCCATCGCCGCCACCGGGAGCCGTTTGCCGCGGCGTTCCGGCTGGGGGAGGTGCGGGAGCGCTTTCAGTCTCTCGTCGAATCCGAGGTGGCCGGCCTGATCGACGCCGTCGAGGAGGACGGCCGCAGCGAGCTGCGCTCCTCGTTCACCGGGCCGCTGGCGGTGCGGGTGGTGATGGAGGCGCTGGGCATCGCGGAGACCAGCCCCGCCGTGGCACTGGGCTGGTATGAGGCCATCGTCCGCTCCGTGTCGGATATCACCGCCGGGCTGCCGCCGTCCGACGACGGCCGGGCCGCATTTGCCGCCCTGAACGCCTGCGTCCGCGACTCGCTCGACCGCGATCCCGGCTCGCTGATGGCCGCCTCCGTGACGGGCTCCGGCGACCTCACGCGGGAGGAGGCCGTGTCCAACGCCGCCATTCTGATGTTCGGGGGCATCGAGACCACCGACGCCATGATCGCCCTGGCGGTGCTCCATCTGCTCGGCACACCGGAGGCGGTCGACCTGGTGCGGGCCGGCCGTGCCACGATCGCGAACGCCGTCGAGGAGTCGCTGCGCCTCGAGCCGGCCGCGTCCGTGATCGACCGTTACGCCACCCGCGACGTCGAGCTGGGGGGCGTGCCGATCGCCGCCGGTGACCTGGTGCGGCTGTCACTGTCGGCGGCGAACCGCGATCCCGCCTTCTTCACCGATCCCGACCGCTTCGACGTCCTGCGGGACAACGCCCGCCACCACGTCGCGTTCGCCCATGGCCCGCACGTCTGCCTGGGCATGCACCTGGCCCGCCTGGAGACCCACGTGGCGCTGGCCGCCCTGCTCGACCGGCTGCCCGGCCTCCGGCTCTGTCCGGCGTTCACCGCCGAGACGAGAGGGCTCGTGTTCCGAAAACCGGTCGCGCTGCACGTGCTCTGGGACGGTTGATCAGGCCGCCGGGGTCCTGCGCGCGGCCATCCCCTTCTGCACGACGTCGGCCACGGCTGCCACCGACAGCAGCCCGGCGACAGCCCGGCCCTCGCGGGGTCGGACGACCATCAGGCCACCGAGGCCGGCGGCGATCCAGGGCGCCAGGCAGTAGGGGCAGACCAGCAGCTCGCCCAGCGCCCGGTGCAGGCCCCCGCCGGTGGGGGCCTCGTCCACCTCGCCGTGCCCGGCGTCGCGCTGGTACTCAGTGAACGGCGCCCGCACGATCATGGTCACCTTGGCTCGCGACAGCAGCCGGGCGGCCTTGGCGGTGGCTGCGCCCAGCAGCACGACGTCGGACAGGCTGGGCGTGCGGGGCAGCCGGTGCATGCGGTCAGCCATAACCAGGCCCGACGCCACGGCGGTGCCGTAGGTCGCCATCAGCAGGGCATGGCTCCGCAACGGATGGTTCCCGCGTTCGCCGGCGGCCGTTGGCGGCGCGGCTATCCCGAACATGGGTCGACCTCTGCGTCGCCGGGGTCGTAAGGCAGATCGACGACGTCCGACAGGTGCGACCGCAGCTCCTCGTAGGTGGGCAGCCGGGCGGGGGAGAGCCGCTCCAAAAGCAGTCGCTGCTCGTGGTGGGGGATGCCGCCGAACACCGTGATGGACAGCCGCTCGTGGTTTCCCGAGACGCCCAGCAGCACACCGTCGAGGGTCATCGAGATCACCTCGTCCCCGCACTCGCGCGCCTCCCCCCAGAGCGCCTCAAGGAACACGCCGCAGCGCTCTCGAAGTGTTGCCTCGTTGACCGACATATGGGCCGCACGTGCCCGCCCGGGCTGACGCTCAAACCCGTTTGCACCCGGCCGGCCGCGGGAACCGTCCATCCCGATGGACGCCCAGGACCACTACCTGGCGGCCGAGATCCAGGAAGCCCTCGCACGCGATCCGCGGCTGGCCGAGCTGCACCTGGACGTGGCGGTCGTCGGCGGAGCAGTGCACATCACCGGGGAGGTCGCCACCATCGAGCGGCGGGACGCCGTGCTCGACCTGGTGCGGTCACGCTTCGGAGGCCGCGACGTGCATTGCCACGTCACCGTCACCCCGACCGAGGGCCCGCAGGAGCCGGAGGCGATCGGGTGATCCGGATCGCTGCGGTGGGGGACATCCATTACGGCGACGACAGCACGGGCCGGCTGCTGCCGGCGCTGCGCGAGGTGCACGAGCACGCGGATCTGCTGCTGATCGCCGGCGACCTGACACGCCGCGGCGCGGCTGCGGAGGCAGAGGTGCTGGCCGCCGAGCTGTCGCAGGTGCAGGTGCCGGTGGTTGCCGTGCTCGGCAACCACGATTACGAGGCGGGCGAGCCAGAGCGGGTGCGCGCAGCGATCGAGAAGGCAGGTGCGGTCGTGCTCGAGGGCGAGTCGGCCACCGTGCGCGCCGACGGCGGCACCGTCGGCGTGGCCGGCGTGAAAGGATTCGGCGGCGGGTTCGCGGGCGCCAGCGGCAGCTCCTTCGGCGAGCCCGAGATGAAGCTGTTCATGGCCACCACCGAGCTGGCGGCGGCGGCCCTCGCCGATTCGCTGGAGTCGCTGGCCTCCTCTGACCTGCGGATCGCGCTGATGCACTACGCGCCGATCCCGGAGACGCTGCAGGGCGAGCGGCTCGAGATCTATCCCTTCCTCGGCAGCTATCTGCTGTGCGAGCCGGTCGACCGGATCGGCGCCGACCTGGTGCTCCACGGCCACGCCCATCGTGGCCGGGAGAAGGGGGTGACACCGGGCGGCACGGCCGTCCGCAACGTCGCCGAGCCGGTGCTCCGCCACGCCTACGCCGTCTACCAGCTGGGAGGCTGAGCGCCGTCAGCCCTGGGCCGGCGCCGCCGACAGCCGTTTGTGCCGTGACACAGAGGGGTACGCGCCTGGGTGATGAGCGATCTCGTCCCCAGCCACGGCGCCATGGTGGCCCGCGGACCGCGTGAGCACGACGAGGTGCCAGTGACCGGCGAGCGGTTCGCAAAGGGCGCGGTCGACCCCGACGCCTTCCAGCGCGTGCTTCGCACGGTCATGAGCACGATCGCCGAGCGCCAGGTGCCGTATCTGATGATCGGCGGGCTGGTGTCGTCGACGCTGGGCCGCTCGCGGGAGAGCCATGATGTCGACATCCTGGTCGCTCCGCGGGACGCCGAGCAGGTGCTGGATGCGCTGGCGGAGAAGGGCTTCGACACCGAGCAGACGTTTCCCGAATGGCTGTTCAAGGCGTCGATGGACGGTGTGCTGATCGACATCCTGTTCTGCGCCGGGAGCACCGTCTACCTGGACGACGAGATGCTGGCCCGGGGCCGGCCGCTGGAGATCAGCGACCTGACCGTGCACGCCGCATCCGCCGAGGATCTGCTGGTGACCAAGGTCGCCAGCCACACCGAGGGGGCCCCGCGCTACTGGCACGACGCGCTCAGCATCATCTCCCGGGGCGAGCTCGATTGGGACTATCTGGTGCGCCGCGCCCGGTTTGCCGCGCGCCGCGTCCTCAGCCTGCTGATCTATGCCCAGTCAGAGGATCTGCTGGTGCCCGACGCGGCCATCCGCTCCCTGTACGACGAGATCTATGGCGACGGCAACGACAGGCTCCGCGGTTTCAGTGGGGTGCCATCCGGGCAGGCCATGGAGGCGTGAGCGATCTCGAGGTGACAACGTTCCCGGAGGTGATGTCATGGACAGCATGAGGGCCGGCCGGATGGCCGGATGGCTGGTCGTCCTGGCGGCGGTCGTGCTCGGTGTGATCGGGGTGGCGCTGCTGGGGCCGTTCGGGGTGCTGGTCGCCCTGCCCGCGCTGCTGTTGCTGTTGCTGTTGCTGGCCGGAAGCTCGGGCGGCCCCTCGGCCGGCGCGTAACCAGCGGTCATTCGGCGAGCCGCAGGCCGGGCCGCTCGATCACGATCTCGGCGGCCCCGTCGCGCTCCGCCACCCGATCGCGGCCGAACGACGCCTGCAGCGCCGGCAGCAGCTCCCGCCCCGGCGTGACCATGACCCGCAGTGAGCCGTCGGTGGCCTCCAGGCCGAGGCTGACCGGAAGGCCGCTGCCGGCGATGGCGTCGCGCAGCATGCGGCCGGCCCGGTCGGAAGCCAGCGGCCCCAGGCCGGCGCGCACGCC
>DATLLX010000166.1:0-2055 GCA_035537595.1 Gaiellales bacterium
CGCTGCAGTCGGAGGATCCGGCCCAACCGCTTGGCGCCGTAGCCGAACGCCTGCAGCGATCGCCGGTGCAGCTGGCGGTCGCTCAGACCCACCCGGTCCGCCACCTCGCCGACCCGGGCACCGCGGCGCAGTTCGGCGACGATCGCGGCCACCTCGGGTGGCGGTGGCCCACCCTCGGCCAGCAGCTGCGCGGCCAGCTCCTCCAGCACCCGCCCCGGCCGTGGTGACGCCGCCAGGCGTTCGCTCCAGCTCGCGGCGTCGGCCGCTGGCCGCAGGGCTTCGAACGGGACCCTGCGGTCACGCAGCTCGTCGGCGCCGAGCCCCAGCAGGCAGGGCGCCCAGCCGGGTGCGAAGCGCAGGCCGACGGCGGTGGCGCCCGGCCGGGTGGCCACGAGCGCGGCGCGGGAGTCGGGCCCGGCGACGAGCAGCCCGCCCTCCGACCAGATCAGGTCCATGCAACCGTCGGGCAGGATGCGCTTGGTGGTGGCCGACGACGTCGAGGTCCACACGGCGGCGCCGTCCAGTCGCGCCGCGCGCTCCCGGTACATCACCTCCATGATGCCCGCTCCGCAGCGTCCGGCCGAGGGGCGTCCCGGCTCAGGGCTCAGGGCTCGCCGTACTCCTGCACCACGTCCATCACCGAGTCGAGGTCGCGGCGGGTGAAGTCCTCGTCGACCAGCTCCCCGGTCGGCGCCGAGATGACCATGCGCTCGATGCCGAGCGCGGTGTAGCGCTCGACGCGGGCCGGGGTCGGCCGGGCGAAGAGCACGAGGGAGACCGGCACGGTGTCGGGGTCGCGGCCCTCCTCGGCCACCATGCGCCGGAAGCGCTCGACGCCGCCGGCCACGTCCGGCCGGCCCTCGGCGTCGACCAGCAGCCGGTCGACCGGCATCCAGTGGTCGGCGTCCGCCGCGGCGTGGCGCAGCGCCAGCTCGCCCCAGCTCCCCGAGACGATGGGGATCGTGCCGTTGACCGGCTTGGGGTACACCCATGACGGCTCGACCCGGTCCCAGCGGCCCTCGACGCCGGCCACCTCGTCCCGCCACAAGGTGCGCAACGCGGCGATGCGCTCTCGGGCGGCGCCGTAGCGGGAGCGGAAGGGCAGGTCGGGCCGGTGGGTGAACAGCTCCTCCTCGTTCCAGCCCACGCCGATGCCGAGCAGCAGCCGTCCCCCGCTGATCACGTCGAGGGTGGCGGTCTGGGTGGCGAGGTCGACGAGGTCGTGTTCGAGCAGCAGCGCCACCGCGGTGCCCAGCCGCAGCCGCTCGGTCACCGCGGACGCCGCGGCCAGCGACACGAAGGGGCTCATCATGTGCAGGTAGCCCGTCGGCAGGTCGCCCCCACCGACGAACGGCGAGCGCCGCGACGTCGGGATGTGGGTGTGCTCCGGCACCCACATCGACTCGAAGCCGCGCGCCTCGAGCTCCTTCGCCAGCGGCGCGGGGTGGACGCCGCTGGCCGAGTTCATCGTGATGTAGCCGAAGCGCACGGCGCCTCCGTTCCTGATCAGTCCGTCTGGTCGCCCAGGCGCCGGACGCGGGGCCGGCGGCCGGTGGTGCCGTAGGTCATGCCGGCGATGCGCTTGGGGTTGAGCGAGTGGACCTCGTCGACGACGCGGGGACCCGCCGCCAGCAGGCCGCCGTCCACGACGATGTTCTGGCCGGTCACGAACTCGCTGTCGTCGGAGGCGAGCCACAGGGCGGCGCCGGCGATGTGGCGGGGCTCGCCCCGGCCGGGCCAGGGCTGCAGGCGCGTGACCCACTCGTCGGCCCGGGCCTCGTCGCCGAGGTGCATGAGCGGCGTGTAGATGACCCCGGGGCAGATGGCGTTGACCCGGATGCGGTGCGGGGCGAGCTCCAGCGCGGCGCTCTGGGACAGGTTCGCCACCGCCGCCTTGGCTGCCGAGTAGGCCGTAGGCCCGCCGCCGGAGCCGAGCCCGGCGATCGAGGCGGTGTTGATGATCGAGCCGCCCCGGCCCGCATCGATCATGACCCGGGCGGCGTGCTTGATGCCGAGGAACACCGAGCGGGTGTCGACGGCGAACGTCTCGTCCCA
>DATLLX010000167.1:0-11208 GCA_035537595.1 Gaiellales bacterium
GTCCTCGATCAGCGCCCGTTCGTCGGGGGCGGTCATATGGGCGACGCCGGAACGGGTGGCGTGGGTTCGCGCCCCGCCCAGGTCCTCGAAGCTGACCTCCTCTCCGGTCACCGTCTTCACCACCTCGGGCCCGGTGATGAACATGTGTGCGGTCTCCTCGACCATCATCACGAAGTCGGTCATCACCGGCGAGTACACCGCACCGCCGGCGCAGGGACCCATGACCAGCGAGATCTGCGGGATCACGCCGGACGCCTGGACGTTGCGGTAGAAGATGTCCGCATATCCGGCCAGGGACACGACGCCCTCTTGGATCCGCGCGCCGCCGGAGTCGTTGATGCCGATCACCGGGCAGCGGTAGCGCAGCGCCATGTCCATCACCTTCGTGATCTTCTCGGCGAACGCCTCACCCAGCGATCCGCCGAAGACGGTGAAGTCCTGGGAGAATACGAACACCCGGCGCCCCTCGACCGTCCCATGACCCGTCACCACTCCGTCGCCGTAGGGCCTGGTCTCCATCATGTTGAAGTTGGGGCTGCGGTGCTGGACGAACATGTCGAGCTCGACGAACGACCCCGGATCGAGCAGCAGCTCGATGCGTTCCCGGGCCAGCAGCTTTCCTTTTTCCTGCTGGCGCTCGACGGCCTGCGGGGAGCCCGCGTGCAGCGCCTCATTTCTCAGGTGCTCGACATGTTCCAGACGCTCGGAGGTGGTACGATCGGGCATCGCTCGCGAGAGCCTACCGGACATGGCCATCGCGACCGGGGGGAGACCTTGGCTGATCCAATCCTGTCGTCTTGACGATGTTCATAGGCAGAAGTACGTTCGTGTGTACGACCTAGTCGAATGGGAGGTGGGCACCAACCAGTGGGCAATCCTGCGCAGACCGATGTCGGCGCGTCGCCGCGCGTGAACAAAGAGGGACACGTGGCGATCGTGCCAGCGCAGGCACCGCCTCCCGACAACGCCGACTGGCGACGGCAGCGCCGCTCCGCGCGCTACACCAGCCGCAGCCTCGTCCGCTACGGGTTCGTGGTCAGCGACATGCTGGCGCTGACCCTGGCCTTCGTGATCGCCGAGTGGCTGCTCCCCTCGGGAAGCCACACGCTCGGCAATACCGCGGACCTGATCGTCGTCGCCCTCGGGCTGCCCCTGTGGGTGCCGCTGGCCGGCCTCTACGGCCTCTACCGCGGAGACCCGGTCACGCCCGACAACACCAGCCTGGACGAGATCTGGCCCATCTTCCATGCAGTCACGGTGGGCAGCTGGCTGGTCTTCGCCGCATCGAATCTGGTCGGATCGTGGCAGCCGAAGGTGGAGCAGCTGGTGCTGTTCTGGGCGCTCGCCGTGACACTCGTCCCCACCGGACGGGCCGTGGCCAGGATGGCGCTCCGCAGCCGCGCCGCGATGGTGCAGCGGGCGGTGGTCGTCGGCGCCGGCCTGGTCGGCCAGGAGATCGCCCGCAAGATTCGCCGCCAGCCGCGCTTCGCGCTCGAGCTGGTCGGCTTCGTCGACGGCGACCCGCTGCCGCTCCACCATGAGCTCGAGGATGTCCCGGTGCTGGGCGGCACAGCCGACCTGACCACGATCATCGAGCAGCACGGCGTCGACCACGTCGTGCTGGCGTTCACCGCCGATCACGAGGCCGGTCTCGACGTGGTCCGGGCGTGCAACGAGCTGGGCGTGCAGGTCGACATCGTTCCCCGCCTGTTCGAGGTCGTCGGCAGCCGGGCCACCGTGCGCTCACTCGAGGGCACGCCGCTGCTGGGGCTGACACCGCCGGTGCTGGGCCCCGCCCATCGCCTGGTCAAGCGCACCATGGACGTGGCGGGGGCCGTGATCGGGCTGGTGCTGCTCTCGCCGGTCTTCCTGGTCACGTCGATCGCGATCAAGCTGACCAGCGACGGGCCCGTGTTCTTCCGCCAGACCCGGATCGGCCGCGGTCAGAAGCCGTTCACGATCATCAAGTTCCGCACCATGGTCGCCGACGCCGAGGCCCGCAAGCGCGAGGTCGCGCACTTGAACGCGCACCAGGACGACGACCGCATGTTCAAGATCCCCGACGACCCCCGGGTGACCAGGGTAGGGCGGATCCTCCGCAAGACGTCGATCGACGAGTTCCCGCAGCTGCTGAACGTGCTGCGCGGCGAGATGAGCCTGGTCGGCCCCCGCCCGCTGATCCCCCACGAGCACCAGTACGTCAACGACTGGGGCCTGCGCCGCCTCGACCTGACTCCGGGCCTGACCGGCCTGTGGCAGGTGTGCGGGCGCAGCGAGGTGACCTTCTCCCAGATGCTCGTGCTCGACTACCTGTACGTCACCAACTGGAGCCTGTGGGGCGACATCAAGCTGATCTTCCGCACGTTCCCCGCGCTCGCCGGCAAGACCCGCGGCGCAGCCTGACGTACGGAACAACGGGGTCAGACCCCGTTGTTCCGCCCGGCCGGTCTATGACCGGCGCTCGCGCGCCAGCTCGCGATCGATCACGTCGGCCACGTCGGTGATCGAGAACAGGCCGGTGATCAGGGCGCCGTCGGTGACCAGGGCGCGCTTGAGATCGCCCGAGGCGACCTCGCGGATGGCGTCGGTCAGGTCGTCCCGCTCGTCGACGACCGGCACCTCCGCCAGCGGCACCATGCGCTCGGCCAGGGTCACCGAGTCCCACTGGTCGCGGGGGACGGCCGCCAGGCGGCGGAACGGCAGCAGCCCCGACACGTGGCCGCCCTGCACCACCGGGTAGGTGGTGAAGTGGCGGTGGCCGACCACCGAGTCGACGAACTCGCCGATCGACATGCCGCCGTCGACGGTGATCGGGTTGAACACCATCACGTCGGACACGCGCAGTCCCGAGAGTGCGTCAAGAGCCCGCTGCTGACGCGCCTCCGAGGTGGCCGACCCGGCCAGGAACCAGCCCAGCACGGCCAGCCACAGGCCACCCAGGGAGCCGGTGGCCAGCACCAGCACGATCCCCGTGCCAGCCATCAGCGCACCGAACCCCCTGCCCGCACCGGTCGAGATCCGGGTCGCCCACGCCCTGTCGCCGCGCACGCCCCAGAGCACGGCGCGCAGAATGCGGCCGCCGTCGAGCGGCGCGGCCGGCAGCAGGTTGAAGGCGAGCAGCAGCAGGTTCGTGAAGCCCAGCCAGGTGACCACCCCGTCGGCCGCCGCCGGCAGCTGCAGCAGCTCGCCCAGCGCGACACCGGCCACCCCGACGACGAGCGAGACGGCGGGCCCGGCCGCAGCCACCCGAAGCTCTGACCAGGGGCCCGGATAGTCGCCCTTGAAGGCGGCGACGCCGCCCAGCAGCCACAGCGTGATGCCATCCACCTCCAGCCCCTCGCGCCGGGCTTGAAGCGCGTGGCCCAGCTCGTGCACCAGCACGGATCCGAAGAAGAGCAGCCCGCCGATCAGCCCCATGGCGATGTAGGTGGCGTCGGACAGGTTGGCGTTGCGCTCCGGGAAGACGTTCTCGGCCAGCGCCCAGACGACCAGCAGGAACACGGCGAAGAACGACCAGCTGAGCCTGATCCGGATGCCGGCGATCCTGCCGATGGTGAAGGTTCCCATGTCCATCGCTCGTTCCCGTCCACCCGCATCATCGCTCACGCGGGATCGCCCGTCGCCCGCTCGCCCCGCGTGCGCAGCAGCGAAGCGCCGACGGCTGCCAGCATCGTCGCCACGACGACGCTCAGGGATACCGTCACGGCCACCTCGCCGACCAGCTGCCCGTAGATCATCTTGCCACCGATGAACACCAGCACCGCCGCCAGCCCCAGGGCCAGGTAGACGAACCGCTCCATCATCCCCACCAGGCATGTGAACAGCGCCCGCAGCCCGAGCAGGGCGAACGCATTGGCGGCGACCACCACCAGCGAGTCGGTAGTGATGGCCAGGATCGCCGGGATCGAGTCGACGGCGAACAGCAGGTCGGTGGTCGCCACGACCAGCAGCACGGCCAGCAGCGGAGTCGCCACCCTGCGGCCGTCCTGGCGGACGGTCAGCGCCCTGCCGTGGTAGGCCTGGCTGAACGGCACCCGCCGGGTCAGCGCCCGGAGCAGCCGGTTCTGCTGCGGATCCGGCTCCTGGCCGCCGCTGTGGCGGGCCATCCGCAGCCCGGTGGCGATCAGGAGGATGCCCAGCAGGTAGGCCGTCCACGCGAACCGTTCCAGCATCTCGATGCCGGCGAAGATGAAGATCACCCGCAGCACCAGCGCGCCGGCGATCCCCCACAGCAGCACCCGGCTGCGCTCGGTCCGAGGCACCGCGAACGCGCTCATGATGACGGCGAAGATGAAGACGTTGTCGATCGAGAGGCTGCGCTCGATCAGGTAGCCGGCGAGGTACTCGCCGCCGGCACCCGGCCCCGACCACCACCAGACGAGGCCGGTGACGCCGAGCCCGACCGCGAACCAGCCGACGCTCCAGCCGACCGCCTCCCGCATGCTCGCCCTTCCCGAGCGGTCGAACAGCACCAGGTCGATGGCCAGCATCGTCACCACGGCCGCGCCCAGCGCGAGCCAGATCCAGGTATCCGGGGACATAGGAACCCTCCGTCGGCTTGAACGTCATCGATCAAGCCGAAGGTCTCTCCCGGCCCTCCCGGGCCGGAACCCGCCGGGCTCGAGCACATGGCTCGCACCGGACTGACGACGGGCTCCCTGGGGATACTCCCCTCCGACGGCCGTACCCTAGGCGGTGAAGGTTGGAACCGGGTTCGGGTCAGGGCCTGGCGCGGAGGGCATCGTACGTACCCCAGGCGTCGCGCAGGACGCCGCACACCTCGCCGACGGTGGCCCGCGCCCGCAGCGCCTCCCGCATCGGCGGCAGCAGGTTCTGCTCGCCGTCGGCCGCCTCCCGCACGGCCGCCAGCGCGGAATCGACGGCGGCGGAATCCCGGGAGGCGCGCAGCGCCCGAGTCCGATCGGCCTGCCGCCGCTCGCCCTCCGGGTCGATGGCATGCAGCTCGATCGCCTCCTCGGCATCGCCCGTCCAGCGGTTGACGCCGACGATCACCTCCTCGCCCGACTGCACGCGCTGATGGTGGGCATAGGCGGCCGCCTCGATCTGATCCTGCACCCACCCGGCCTCGACGGCCGCCACGGCACCCCCCATGCCGTCGATCTCGGCGATCAGCTCACGCGCGCTCGCCGCCAGGTCGGCGGTCAGCCGCTCGATGTAGTAGCTGCCGCCCAGCGGGTCGGCGGTGGCGGTGCCGCCGGCCTCGGTGGCCAGCACCTGCTGCGTGCGCAGGGCGATGGTGGCGCTTCGCTCGGTGGGCAGGGCCAGCGCCTCGTCGAAGGCGTTGGTGTGCAGGCTCTGGCCGCCGCCGCAGACGGCGGAGAATGCCTGGATCGCCACCCGCACGATGTTCGTCTCCGGCTGCTGGGCGGTCAGCGTCGAGCCGCCGGTCTGGGCATGGAAGCGGAGCATCGTCGACCGCTCGTCGCGGGCATCGAACCGGTCGCGCATGATCTCCGCCCACAGCAGGCGGGCAGCCCGGAACTTGGCCACCTCCTGGAAGAAGTCGTTGTGGGCGTTGAAGAAGAACGACAGCCGGCGGGCAAAGGCGTCCACCTCCAGCCCCGCCTCGACCGCGGCCTGGACGTAGGCGATGCCGTTGGCCAGCGTGAAAGCCAGCTCCTGCGCGGCGGTCGATCCGGCCTCCCGGATGTGGTACCCCGAGATCGAGATGGTGTTCCAGCGCGGCAGCCGCTCGGTGCAGTAGCGAAACGTGTCGACCGTCAGCCGCATGCTGGGCCGAGCGGGGAAGATGTAATTGCCGCGGGCGATGTACTCCTTGAGGATGTCGTTCTGCGTCGTCCCCGACAGCCGCTCGGCGGCCACGCCCTGCTCCTCCGCCACCAGCTCGTAGAGCAGCAGCAGCAGCGAGCCTGGCGCATTGATGGTCATCGACGTGGAGACCTCGTCCAGCGGGATCCCGTCGAGCAGCAGCTTCATATCCTCGATCGAGTCGATGGCGACCCCGGTGCGGCCGACCTCGCCCAGCGCCAGGGGATCGTCGGAGTCGAGGCCGAGCTGCGTGGGCAGATCGAAGGCCACCGAGAGGCCGGTCTGGCCGCGCTCCAGCAGCAGCCGGAACCGCCGGTTGGTCTCCTCCGCCGACGAGAACCCCGCGTACTGGCGCATCGTCCACGGCCGCGACCGGTAGCCGTCGGGGCGGACACCCCGCGCGTAGGGGAAGCTGCCGGGGTCGGGATGTGGCGGCGGCGCATCGCCCGCCGTGTAGAACGGCCGGATCGGAATCCCGGACTCGGTCCGCCGCTCACCCTCTCCCATCCATCTCATCCTACCCCCGGGACGGCGGGGAGCCCGGCTGTACCCTTCCCGCATGCAGATCAGGGTCAGGCTGTTCGCGGCGCTCCGCGAGCGCGCAGGGATCGCCGAGCGGCAGCTGGAGCTGGCCGAGGGCGCCTCCGTGGCGGACGTCTGGCGCGAGCTGGAGCTGGGGGACGAGCCGCCCGGCATCGCCTACGCCCGCAACCGCGAGTACGCGTCCCGCGACACGGTGCTGGCGGACGGCGACGAGGTGGCGCTGATCCCGCCGGTCTCGGGCGGCGGCTTCCGGGTCACGGACGGCCCGCTCGACCTGGGGGCGCTGGTCGAGGAGGTGCGCGATCCCTCGGCGGGCGCGATCGCCACCTTCGTGGGCACCACCCGCGACCGCAGCCGGGGCCGCACGGTCACACACCTCGAGTACGACGCCTACCCGGAGATGGCGGAGGCGGAGATGGCCCGGATCGCAATCGCGGTCGGTGATCGCCATGCGATCACCAGGATCGCCATGGCGCACCGCACCGGGTACGTCCCGATCGGCGAGGCCAGCGTGATGATCGCGGTCTCGGCCCCTCACCGGGCCGCGGCGCTGGAAGCCTGCCGTGAGGCGATCGACACCCTCAAGCAGACCGTGCCGGTGTGGAAGAAGGAGGTCTTCGAGGGCGGGGAGGAGTGGATCGGCAGGGAGGGCGGATGACCATGGAGCCGCCGCCGGAGCGGACGCCCGTGCGGCCCGAGCCTGTGCCGGAGCAGACCTCCCCGATTGAGCGCCGCCCGCACCCGCTGCGGCGGGCCGGCAGTGCGATCGTCGCCGGCGGGCTGCTGCTGCTGAAGTGGGCGGGCGTCGCCCTCACCTTCCTGGGCAAGGGCAAGTTCCTGGTCTCCTTCTTCATCTCGATCGGCGCCTGGGCGCTGTTCGCCCCCCTTCCCTTCGCCATCGGCCTGGTGACCATGCTGCTCGTGCACGAGCTCGGCCACGCACTGTGGGCGAAGCGAGAGGGCCTGCACGTGGCGGCGATCACGTTCGTGCCCATCTTCGGGGCGTTCACCCTGTTCGAGAAGCCGCACGACGTCTACACCGACGCCAAGATCGCCCTCGCCGGCCCCGCCATCGGCAGCCTTGCCGCGGTCGCCGCGCTGGGGCTGGGAGAGAGCAGCGACTCCGACGTGATCCGGATGATCGCCTACGTCGGCTTCCTGCTCAACCTGTTCAACCTGGCTCCTGTGGTGCCGCTGGACGGCGGCGTGATCGCCCAGGCCTTCCACCCCTCGTTCTGGCTGGTCGGCCTGTTCGTGATCGCGCTGCTCACGTTCGCCCATCCCAACCTGCTGCTGGTCGTGATCCTGGGGCTCTGCATCTGGTCGTTCTACCGGGCGTGGTCGGGCCGCAACGACCCCGAGCGGCTGGCCTACCGCCGGATCGCGTGGCGGCAGCGGATCATCATCGGTGGGCTCTACATCACGCTCGCAGCTCTGCTGGTGCTGGGCATGGAGGCGAGCTACGTCCACCGCGCCTTCTAGCGGCCCCGGCGCAGCTGTCTGAACCCCCAGTCGAGCAGGTGCGTGGCGGTCGCGAACTCGCTGCCGGTGGAGTCGAGCACGATCGCCACCAGCGTCCGCCCGTTGCGCGTGGCGGCCGCGGCCAGGCAGCGGCCGGCGACGTCCGTGAAGCCCGTCTTGACGCCGATCGCGCCCTGGTACTCCCACAGCATCTGGTTCGTGTTGACGTAGTCGCCGCCCCCGGAAGCCACCACCACCTTGCTCCTGGCCAGCCGGGCCAGCCGCTTGTCGGCCAGCACGATCCGGGTCAGCTGGGCCAGGTCCCAGGCCGACGAGTGGTTTCCCTCGTCATAGATTCCCGACGGGTTGGAGAACCGGGTGTCACGGAGCTCGAGTCGCCGGGCCTCGTGGTTCATCAGCGCGACGAAGCCGCGCACCGAGCCGCTGCGCTGGATGGCCAGGGCAGCCGCAGCATCGTTGGCCGAGCTGACCAGGGCGGCCGCCAGCATGTCCCGGGTGCGCACCCGCTGGCCAGCCCGAAGCCCCAGCACCTCGCCCGGCAGCCCCAGCGCCTGGGCGGACACCGCGAACGACCGGCCCAGCGAGGACTCGGCGATCAGGTGGACGGTCATCAGCTTGGTCAGGCTGGCGATCGCGCGCCGCTCGTGCGCCTTTCGCATCCACAGCACGCGCCCGGTCTTCGAATCGACCAGGATGCCCGCCGACAGCGTGACGCCGGGCAGCGGCCGGTGCCTGGCCCCGGTCGCTGTCAGGCCGGCTGTGCCGCCGGTCGGGGCCTCGGCCTCGGGGCCGTCGAGCGGCTGGTTCACGACCCCGGCGCCGGGCGGGATGACGCCGGCGCTGCGATCCATCAGCGGCCGGATCGTCCACACCACGTAGCCGATCAGCAGCACCGGGATCAGCGCCAGGGCGACGCCGATGGCCACGGCCGGCCTCGGCCGCGGCGCGGGCCGACGGCGGCGCCGGCCGGCCTGGAGCGAATACAGGGTCGGGCGTTTCCTGGTGGCCATGGCCTGGTCGTACAATCGCAGGATGACGGCGAACCCGTTGCGTGAACTGCCCTCGGTCGATGCGCTGCTGCGCCGCGACGACATCGCCGGGCTGGTCGAGGTGCACGGCCGGGAGCGGGTGGTGGCGGCTCTGCGGGACGCGCTGCAGGAGGCGCGCGCGGCCGGAGAGGCGCGCCCCGCCGACCGGCTGGCCGCCGCAGCCTCGGCCGCCCTGTCCCGGCCGCCCAGCCTGCGGCGGGTCGTCAACGCCACCGGTGTGATCGTGCACACCAACCTGGGGCGCGCTCCGCTGGCGGAAGAGGCGGTGCGCCGCGCGTCGGAGGTGGCGGCCGGTTACTCCAACCTGGAGTACGACCTGGCCGGGGGCCGCCGCGGATCGCGACACCGCCATCTGTCCGGCCTGCTGGCGGAGCTGACCGGCGCCGACGACGGCCTGGCGGTCAACAACAACGCGGCGGCGGTGCTGCTGTGCCTGGCGGCCGTGGCCGCGGGTGGCGAGGTCGTGATCTCCCGGGGCGAGCTGATCGAGATCGGCGACGGGTTCCGGATCCCCGACATCCTGCGCCAGTCCGCAGCCACCCTGATCGAGGTGGGCACGACCAACCGCACGAAGCTGGCGGACTACGTGAGCGTCCTGCGCCCGGAGACGCGGGCGATCCTGCGGGTGCATCAGTCGAACTTCCGCATGGTCGGGTTCACCGAGTCGCCTTCCACAGCCGAGCTGGCCGCGGCGGCGGCCGCCCACGGGATCCCGCTGATCGACGACCTCGGCTCGGGCCAGCTGACCGACCTGCCCAGCCTGATCGACGAGCCGACGGCCCGGTCGAGCCTGGAGGCGGGCTCGGCGCTGGTCTGCTTCTCCGGCGACAAGCTGCTCGGCGGGCCCCAGGCGGGGGTGATCGTCGGCACCGCCGATCAGGTGGAGCGCGTCCGCCGCCACCCGCTGGCCCGTGCGCTTCGGATTGACAAGCTCTCGCTGGCGGCGCTGGAGGCAACCCTCGAGCTGCATCGCGACCCCGCGCGGGCGGCGGCGCGGATCCCGGTGCTGCGAATGGCCTCCCAGCCGCCGGCCGAGGTGCGGGCGCGCGCCGAACGGCTGGCCGCGCTGATCGGGGGCGTGGTCGTGGCCACCACCGCCCGCATCGGCGGCGGCGCCGTGCCGCTGCTGGAGCTGGAGAGCCACGCATGCTCGCTGGAGGGCGGCGAACGGCTGGCCGCGCGGCTGCGCTGCTCGGAGCCGCCGGTGGTGGGCCGCGTGCAGGAGGGCCGCATGCTGCTCGACTGCACCACGCTTCAGGACTCCGACCTGCCCCTGATCGCCGCCGCGCTTGCCGCACCCTGACCCCCTGACCCTGGGAACCGCCGGGCACATCGACCACGGCAAGACGGCGCTGGTGGCGGCGCTGACCGGGGTCGACACCGACCGGCTGCCGCAGGAGAAGGCGCGCGGTATCTCGATCGAGCTCGGATACGCGCCGCTGGTGCTGCCGTCCGGCAGGCGGCTGTCGGTGGTCGACGTACCCGGCCACGAGCGGTTCGTCCGCACCATGGTGGCCGGAGCCACTGGTATCGACATCTACCTGCTGGCGGTGGCCTGCGACGACGGAGTGATGCCCCAGACGCTCGAGCATGTCGCCATCCTGCAACTGCTGGGCATCGACCAGGGCGTGGTGGCGCTGACGAAGCGCGATCTGGTGGACGCCGGCGCCGCCGAGCAGGCCCGGGCCGGGGTTGAAGAGCTGCTGCCCGGCGTCCCCGCGGTCGAGGTCTCCGTGCGCACCGGCCAGGGAATCGAGGAGCTGCGGCAGCTGCTCGACGGCGCGGCGGCGACCGCGACCGCGCGCGGCGCGACGGGAGCGACGCGGATGCCGATCGACCGCGCCTTCACCCTGCGAGGGATCGGCACGGTGGTCACCGGCACTCTGTGGTGGGGCGCGGTGCGGCCGGGCGACCGGCTGGCCGTCGAGCCGGGGGCGCTCGACGTCCGGGTGCGGAGCGTGGAGGTGCACGACCGGCCGGTCGACGTGGCGGCGGCTGGCCAGCGGGTGGCGGTGGCCCTGACCGGCACGGAGCGCAGCCTCGTGGGGCGCGGCCAGACCCTGCTCGAGCCCGGATCGCTGGCCCGGACATACCGTCTGGAGTGTGAGGTGACCGTGCTGGGGGGCGGCCGGCCGCTGCGCCACGGCGAGCACGTCACGGTGCACCACGGCACGGCCGAGCTGCATGCCCGGGTCGTCCTCCGCGACGCGGCGGAGCTGGCGCCGGGCGCAACGGGTCGGGCGCAGCTGCGGCTGGAGTCGCCGGCGGTGGCCGCGGCCGGGGACCGGGTGATCCTGCGGTTGACCGGCCCCAGCACGACCGTGGCCGGCGGCGTGGTCAGCAA
>DATLLX010000168.1:0-2049 GCA_035537595.1 Gaiellales bacterium
TCGTCGTCCGGCTCAGGCAATGAGCCGGACGCCTCGCTACTTGGCGCCGACCGGCGCGGGTGCGGGCGCGGGCGGCCCGGCGGGGGCGACGCGGCTGTCGCCGGGCACCGGCAGGGTCTCGGCGGCGAACCAGCCGGCCACGACGACCAGCCAGCCCACGATGACGTCGATCACCCAGTGGTTGCCGGTGCCGACGATGACGACGGCGGTGCCGGCGGCGTACGCCCAGGCGAGCGGCTTCAGCCAGCGCCAGCTGGCGTGCCGCTGGACCGAGATGGCCACCCAGAGCGCCCAGCCTGCGTGCAGCGACGGGAAGGCGGCGAGCTCGTTGGTCAGGCCGCCCAGGCCGCGGGGTGCCGAGGCGTCGGAGCTCCACCAGCCGTCGGCGGCGTGCAGGCTCAGCACGTCGACGTACCCCTGGATGAACCGGGGCGGTGCCGTCGGCATCAGCAGGTAGGCCACCAGGCCGAGGATGGTGCCGACCGCGAGTGCCCGGCGGGCCGGGACGTAGCAGCGGCTCCCGAGGCGGTAGAGCCACAGCAGCACCGCGCCGGTCACGACGTAGTGCAGCGTGGCGTACCAGTAGCTGCCGATCAGCCCGAGGATCGCGTGCGAGGTGAACAGCTCGTTGAGGGGGAGCTCCCAGCGGATGCCGAGGTGGCGTTCGAGGTGGAGCAGCCCGTGGGCGCGCGCCAGCGCGGGGTTCATCGCCGTGTCCGCGAACAGCCGGGAGAGGCTGTAGCCGACCCAGAGCGTCAGCACCAGGGCGAGCTCGAGCACGCCACGGACGATCCGCGGGTATCGCTTGCGGATACCGGGGATCACGGGGAGGCTCGGCATTGTCACGGGCATACTTTCCGGGATTTCGAACGTCCAGCAAAATCCAGTATTACCCGGAGATGACCCTGAGACAGGGCATTAAGACCATGGTCAGACGCGGCGCAGCACCGCGGTGACCTTGCCGAGGATGGTGGCGTTGGTGCCGTCGATCGGCTCGTAGGCCTCGTTGTGCGGCAGCAGCCACACGTGCCCGTCCTTGCGCTGGAACGTCTTGACGGTGGCCTCGCCGTCGATCATGGCGGCCACGATCTCGCCGTTCTCCGCGGTCTGCTCCTGGCGGATCACCACGTAGTCGCCGTTGCAGATCGCGGCGTCGATCATCGAGTCGCCGGCCACTTCGAGCAGGAACAGCTGGCCGTCGCCGACCAGCTGCTTGGGCAGCGGGAAGACGTCCTCGATGCGCTCCTCGGCGAGGATCGGGCCACCGGCAGCGATCCGTCCGACCACGGGGACGTACTGCGCGGCGGGCATCGCGTCGCCGATCCCGGTCTCGTCGTACGACGTCTCCTCGGCCGCGGAGATCGAGCGGCGGGCCGCCATCACCTCGGGCAGGAAGACCTCGATCGCGCGGGGCCGGTTGGGGTCGCGCTTGAGGAAGCCCTTCTCCTCGAGGACCTTGAGCTGGTGGGCCACGCTGGAGGAGCTGGTCAGGCCGACGGACTCACCGATCTCGCGCATGCTCGGCGGGTAGCCGCGCCGCTCGATGGAGTTCTTGATCGTGGTCAGCACGCGCTGCTGCCGCGGGGTGAGGCCGGTGGCGTCGGGCGGACCGTCGGGCAGCGCGGCGACCTTGTCGCGGGTCGGGGCAGCGACCTTGCCGGAGTCGGTCTTCTTCGTGGCCATGCTGCTGCCTCCAGGTGTGCAACGCTCGCCCCGGGCGTCCCGGGCTGGTGAAGCCACGGTAGCCAAAACGGCCCGGTGATTCAAACATCTGTTCGAACTGCGTGTCGCGGTCTGTGTGAGCTCTCAGAAGCCCGGCGCCCAGACGTACTGCGGCATCCGGCAGACCTCGACGAAGCCCAGGCGCTGGTAGACCGGCAGGCCCAGCGGCGAGGCGTGCAGGATCGACTCGGTGCAGCCGCGGGTCCGGCCCTCCGCGATCAGGGCGGCGGTGACGGCGTACCCGATGCCGCGGCCGCGCGCGGGCTCGAGCGTGGCGATGTTGTACAAGCCGGCCGTCGTCCCGGTGATCCACAGCGAGCCGCAGCC
>DATLLX010000169.1:0-2029 GCA_035537595.1 Gaiellales bacterium
ACAGCGGCGGCTGACGTGATCGGCGATTTCGACCGCCTCGCCGGGCCGGTGGCAGCCGCCGGCGAGGTGCTGTTCGTGCATCCCGGGCCGGCGTCGGTGCCACCCCCGGGCGTGCCGGCCTGGTGGCCGGGCGCCGTCGACTATGCGGCCCAGATGCAGGCCGCGCTGGTGGCGTGGCTTGCCGGGCCGGCCCGCCGGGCCGGTGGCCCGCCGGTGATCTTCGCGATCCTGGCCGGGGGAGCGGCGATCCTGCTCGACCGGCTGCGGGCGCGGGGCGCCGACCTGGCGCCGGTCGACGACCGGCGGCTGTACCTGGACACGGCGTCGTTCGGGGAGGCTGCGATTCGTTTCTGCCGCGACCAGGTGGGATCCGGTCGGCTGCTGTACGGCAGCGACGCTCCGGTGATCTCCGGTCAGCAGACGCTGGCGGCCGTCCGCGGCCTGGGCGCGGAGGACGCCGCGGCCGTGCTGTCGGCCAACCCGGCGTCCGTGTACGGATCCTTCATCCCCGAAAGGTCGCAATGTCAGACCCTCTGAGCCGCCGACACCCGCTTTATCCGAATGCCCGCCGATCTCCGTACTTCGCGCGTACCGAGGCCGCCGGGGCGACCGAGTACATGGTCTACAACCACATGTACATGCCGATGGCCTACGGCCGCGACCGGCGTGAGGACTACGACGCGGTGACGTCCGCGGTTGCCCTCTGGGACGTGGGGCCGGAGCGCCAGACCGAGCTTCGCGGGCCGGGCGCACGGGCGCTGGCCGACCTGCTGACCACGCGGCGGCTGAGCGACCTGGAGGTCGGCAGATGCCGGTACACCGTGTGCTGCGACGACGCCGGCCAGATCATCTGCGATCCCGTGCTGTTGCTGCCCTGGCACGACGTGGTCTGGCTCTCCCACGGCACCGTCGACCTCACCCTGTGGGCCCGCGGGTACGCACTGTCCGCGGGTCTTGAGGTGACGGTGGGGGAGCCGGACGTGGCCCCGCTGCAGGTGCAGGGCCCGCGCTCGCTCGACGTGCTGCGGCCGCTGATCGGCCCGGGACTCGACGACCTGCGGCCGTTCACCTGCATGCAGGCGCGGATCGGGCAGGCCGACGTGATCGTCTCGCGCACGGGGTGGAGCGGTGGACTGGGATACGAGGTGTTCCCGCTGACGACGGAGCACGCGCTGGATACCTGGGACGCCATCGCGGAGTCGGGGCAGGGCCACGGCATGCTGGTCACAGGGCCCAACGTCTCCAAGGCGATGGAGGCCGGCATCACCGACACCAGCTATGCCACGAACCAGGATCTGAACCCGCTCGAGCTGTGGCAGGACTACCTGGTCGACCTTGACAAGGGCCCCTTCATCGGCCGCGAGGCACTGCGCCGGATCGCCGAGCAGGGGGTGAGGCGCAAGGTGGTCGGCCTGCTCGGCCCATCCACGCCGCTGCCGCGGCTGGAATGGCCGTGGCCGATCGTCGCCGGCCGAGACCCGGTGGGATCGACGCGATGGGTGACGTGGTCGTTCGCGCTCGAGCGGGTGATCTCGATCGGCGTGGTCGAGATCGAGCGGGCGGCGCCCGGCGCTCAGTTGATGCTGGAATACCCCGGCGGTGCGGCCGAGATGACCGTTGTCCCCCTTCCCTTCGTCAGCTAGCCGTGCCCAGCCTCGAGCTCCTGTTTCTCTCGGCCGAGGATGTCGCGGAGCTCGACCTGGCCGCCGCTGAGGTGATCGAGGCCGTCGCGGCGGGGCTGCACGCCCATGGCACCGGCCAGGTGGTGCTGCCGCCGAAGGACCACCTCGACCTCGAGCAGCAGCATCGGGGCCACTTCAACATTCTCAAGGGCTACCTGGCGCCGATCGACGTGGCCGGAGTGAAGGTGATCGGTGACTACGTCGACAACCATCTGCACGATCTGCCGTCAGAGCTGGCGCTGCTGACCCTGTACGAGGCCCGCACCGGGGTGCCTCGGGCGATCGTCGACGCGACCGAGCTGACCTGGATGCGCACCGGGGCGGTGACCGCCATCGGTGCCAGGTAC
>DATLLX010000170.1:0-13455 GCA_035537595.1 Gaiellales bacterium
GTTCGTGCCGTTGTCGGTGTTCGGAGCGCTGGGCATCGCTCTGCTGCTGGACGCCAAGATCCGCTTCATCCGCTTCTACCGGCTGGCGGTGTTCGTGCCGGTGGCGACCTCGACCGTGGCCACCGGCATCATCTTCAACTGGCTGCTCGAGCCCACCTACGGCATCGCCAACTACCTGGCCGGAAAGGTCGGCCTCGGCCCCTACGGGTTCCTCCAGGATCCCGACCAGGCGCTGTACGCGATCGTGGCGATGACCGTGTGGGGCTGGCTGGGGTTCGACGTCATCATCTACCTCGCAGCGCTGCAGGGCATCCCCGCGGAGCTGGTGGAGGCGGCACGGCTGGACGGCGCCGGCCGGTTCCGCATCTTCCGCCACGTCGTCCTGCCGCTGCTGTCGCCGGCCACGCTGTTCTTGATCGTGTGGTCGACGATCAACGCCCTGCAGGTGTTCGACGAGATCTACGTGACCACCCTGGGCGGCCCCCTGCAGGCGACCACGGTGCTGGTCTACTACCTGTTCGACCAGGCGTTCCACCTCTTCCATGGCGGCTATGCCGCCGCCATCGCCTACGTGCTGTTCCTGATGACCCTGGTCGTCTCGCTGGTGCAGCTGTGGCTGGGCAACCGGACGGTGCACTACAGCTCATGAGGCTTCGGCTGCCCTTCAGCCCCCGGCACCTGGTGCTGATTCCGCTCTCGGCGGTGATGCTGCTGCCGCTGGCCTGGATGCTCCTGACCTCGATCCAGACGCTGCCCGAGACCCGCCACTTTCCGCCCCACCTGATCCCGTCGGGCATCCACTGGCAGAACTACCCCGACGCGCTGGACGCGGCGCCCTTCGGCCGGTTCTTCCTGAACAGCATCGTGGTGACGGGGGCGGCCGTGATCGGGCACCTGGTGTTCTGCAGCCTGGCGGCGTACGCCTTCGCGCGGCTGCACTTCTGGGGCCGCGACGTGCTGTTCGTGGTGCTGCTGGCCACCCTGATGGTGCCGTTCCAGGTGACCATGATCCCCACCTTCCTGATCGTGCAGGATCTGGGCCTGGTCAACACCCTGGGCGCGCTGATCGCGCCCAACCTGGTGACGCCGTTCGGGATCTTCCTGCTGCGCCAGTTCTTCCGCACCCTGCCGATCGAGCTCGAGGAGGCGGCCCGGATGGACGGCGCGTCGCGGCTGGGTGTGCTGTTTCGGATCGTGCTGCCGCTCTCGATGCCGGCGCTGGCGACGCTGACGGTGGTCACGTTCCTGTGGACGTGGAACGATTTCCTGTGGCCGCTGATCGCCACCACCTCGACCGACCAGAGCACCGTGCAGCGGGGGCTGGCCGGGTTCCAGGGAGCCCACCAGACCAGTTGGACGCTGCTGATGGCAGGCAACGTGATGGCATTGGCGCCGGTGCTGCTGGTGTTCGTGATCGCCCAGAAGTGGTTCGTTCAGTCGCTGGCGGCCAGCGGCCTCAAGGGCTGACCGCAGCTAGCCGCCCTCCACCTCCGCCTGCGCGGCCAGCTGCTCGGCGCGGGCCCGGTCGAGACGGCCGGCGCCGGGCAGCTCCGCGTTCGCCGCGCCTGCGCCCAGCGCCAGCCGGAAGGCGTCCTGCCAGCCGGCGCCGCCCTGGAGCGCCACCACCAGGCCGGCCAGGAAGGCGTCGCCGCTTCCCACCGGGTACCTGCCCGTGGCCGCGACCCGGCCGGCCGACACCCGGCCCTCCGGCGTCAGCATCACCGCCCCCTCCCTGCCGATCGTGACGATGGCAGTGCCGCCGGTCGCCTCGTGCAGCACCCGCGCGGCGGATACCGCACCGTCGCGGCCGGCGACCGGCCGTCCGGTCAGCCTGGCCGCCTCCTCGCCGTTCACCTTCACCACCGCCGGCCGGGCCTCGACTCCGGCCTCGCCGCTGTCGAAGGCCGCCCGGGCAAGCGGGATCAGCCGGACGTAGCCGTCAGCCGGCGCGCCCGACGGCAGCGAGCCCGAGTAGGTGACCCAGTCCGCCGCCTGAGCCAGGCCTGCGACAATTCCGGCGAAGGCCTCCCACTCCGCCGCCGACACCGGAGCGCCCCGCTCGTAGAACTCGGTCAGCCCGTCCGGGTGCCCGGCGACGGACAGCGATGAGCGGGTCTCCGGCGCGGCCCAGGCGGCCTCCAGCCGCACGCCGTCGCGCTCCAGCTGGTCGGCCACCCAGCGGCCGGCGTAGCCGCCGAGCAGGGCGGCGGCCGTCACCCGCCCGCCCAGAGCGTGGGCGGCGCGGGCGACGTTCAGGCCCTTGCCGCCGGCAACCTGCGCCGACTCCGACGGCCGGTGGATGCTCCCCGGGATCAACCGGTCGACGGAGAGCAGCCGGTCGACGGAGGGGTTGGCGGCCACGCACAGGATCACCCGGCCGCCGCCCGCGCCTCGTCGAGGGTCGGCTGCGCCGCGGTGCCGCCAAGCGCCCGGGTGGACAGGGCGCCGCAGGCGCAGCCGAGGCGCAGCGCCTGCTCGACGGGCTCCCCGGCCAGCCAGGCGGCCAGGAAGCCTGCGTCGAAGCTGTCGCCGGCACCGGTCGCGTCGACCGCGTCGACCGCCGGCGGGGCGACGTCGACGCCTCCCGCGGACGCGCCCCGAGCACCGCGCTTGACCACCACCAGCCCCGCGCGGGCGCCGTCGATGGCGGCGGCCTCGGTCTCGTTCACGAACAGCACGTCGATCGAGGGCAGCAGGTCACGCATGCCGCCGTCCCAGCCGCCGGCCGGATCGCCCTGCGGATCCAGGGACACTGTCGCCCCCGCGGCCCGCGCCGTCCGCACCAGCTCGCCCAGGCCCGGCCGCAGGCCCTCGAGCAGAAAGTACGACCCCACGTGCAGGTGCGTGGCGCGACGCAGGCGAACGCCGTCCACGTCCTCGGCCCGCAGCGTGGCGATCGCGCCGGGCGCCGTCAGGATCGCCCGGTCATCGCCGCGGGTCAGGGCCACCGTGAGCCCGGTGGCGACGTCCGCGCGGATCACGCAGCCGCCGGTATCCACCCCGCGCTCGGCCATGGCATCGAGCATGAACCGGCCGAACAGGTCATCCCCGACGGCGGCGACCAGCGAGGTGGGCAGGCCGAGCCGGGCCGCGCCCGCCGCCACGATCGTCGACGAGCCCCCCGGCACCAGCCGCATGTCGTCGACCACCTTCTCCCACTGCCCGAACTCGGGGACGACGTCGCCGCCGCTCAGGATCAGGTCGGGGTTGCAGTCGCCGACGACGAGGAGGTCGATCACGGTCAGCCGACGATATCGAGCAGCTGGGCCAGCCGTCTGCGCGCCTCGCCGCCCAGGAACGCCCGGCGCTCGTCGGGCGGCATGGCCACGGCCTCCTTCCAGACCGAGCGACCGGCGATGAACCCGGAGGCTCCGCCCGACAGGGCCGCCCGCAGCTGGTCGATGAAGGTGTCGTGGTCGACGCCTGCCGACAGCAGCGCCCACGGCACCGACAGGCCGTCGGTCACCCGCCGGCAGGCCGCCTCGTCGCCGGGGAACTCCAGCTTCAGGTACCGGGCGCCGGCAGCCTCGGCCAGCAGCGCTCCGTCGCGGATCAGCTCGGCCCGTCTGGCCGCGAACCGCCCGTCGCTCTCGTCATCGAGCCGGTACACCAGCACCTCGACCACCAGCAGCAGGTGGTGCGCGGCGCAGTCGGCCGCGGCGGCCCGCAGCAGCAGCGCGTTGTGGCCGTCGGCGTCCTCGCGATCGGCGCGCAGGCGCAGCAGCAGCTTGGCCCCGGTACCGCCGACACGGCGGACTCCTTCGGCGCCCACCCCGGGCAGCAGCTCGGCTCGCCGCAGGCCCCCGTCGGTGCGACGCGAACCGCTCCGCTCGAGCGACACCAGCAGGCCGGTGCGCGCGGGCAGCGCACGCTCGTCGAGCACATGGGGAAGCGCGATCTCCGGGTCGAGCAGCATCGCCGGCGGATCGCCGCCCAGGCTCCGCACCAGGTCGAGCTTGAATGATCGCTGGGCGTCGGCGCCGGACGGGAGCCCGGCCGACTCCAGCGCGGCGACGAGCTTCGTCCGCTGGTCGGCGGCCAGCACACCCAGTCGTCCTCCGGAAGTGGACAGCTGGTCGAGCGCCCGCTGTTCTGCGGTTGTGAACATTCTTGATCGTTTCTATCAGATATGAAACACTTTCGCGCATGACCAGAATCGCTTTCGTCGGCGCCGGAAGCGTCGAGTTCACCCGCGACCTGCTCGGCGACATCCTCACCTTCCCCGAGTTGGCGAACGCCACCATCGCGCTTCATGACATCGATCCGGAGCGGCTCGAGGCGGCCGAGGCGATGGCCCGCTGGACGGTCCGGGAGCTGGGGGCGCCTGCGGCGGTGGAGGCGCACCTCGACCGGCGAGCCGCGCTCGACGGCTGCGATCACGTGGTCAACATGATCCAGGTCGGCGGCCATGCCGCCACGCTGGTCGACTTCGAGGTACCCCGGCGGCACGGCCTGCGGCAGACGATCGGGGACACGCTGGGCATCGGCGGCATCTTCAGGGCGCTGCGCACCATCCCGGTTATGCAGGGCATCGCCTCCGACATGGCCGAGCTCTGCCCCGAGGCCTGGCTGCTCAACTACACCAACCCGATGGCGATGCTCTGCTGGGCGACGTACGAGGGCACCCCGGTGAAGCGGGTGGTCGGCCTCTGCCACTCCGTCCAGCACACGACCAGGGAGCTGGCCGAGCTGATCTCGGTGCCCTACGAAGAGGTCACGTTTCTGGGGGCCGGCGTCAACCACCAGGCCTGGATACTTCGGCTGGAGCGCGACGGCCATGACCTCTACCCGCTGCTGGATGCGGCCATCGATCGCGACCCCGGCCTCGCCCGCCGCGTGCGGGTCGAGATCTACCGGCGCTTCGGCCGCTACCCCACAGAGTCCAGCGAGCACTCGTCGGAGTACCTGCCCTACTTCCTGCGCAGCGACGAGATGATCGAGCAGTTCCGGGTGCCGGTCGACGAGTACGTCCGCCGCAGTGAGGAGAACCTCGAGCTGTACGCGGAGATGCGCCGCATGCTGGCCGCGGGCGAGCGGTTCGAGATCGAGCGCAGCCTCGAGTACGCCTCGCTGATCATCCACTCGATGGCCACCGGCGAGCCGCGATCGATCTACGGAAACGTCCGCAACGAGGGGCTGATCTCGAACCTGCCCGACGGCTGCTGTGTCGAGGTGCCCTGCCTGGTCGACCGCAACGGCGTCCAGCCGACCGCCGTCGGCGCGCTGCCGCCTCAGCTGGCCGCGCTCAACCGCACCTTCGTGAACGTCTGCGAGCTGACCGTCCGCGCCGCGCTCGAGGGGTCGCGCGAGCACGTCTATCATGCCGCGCTGCTCGACCCAAACGCGGCCGGGACGCTGTCCCCCGAGGCGATCTGCGTGATGGTCGACGACATGATCGACGCGCATGGCACGGCGCTGCCAACCGGGATCGCGGCCGCCCGGGCGACGGCCCCGCGGGTCTAGCGTTCAGGCTCGTCGGGCGGCGGCTCGGCGGCGGGCCGGTCTCGCTGGGCGTCGATCCGCCGCTGGACGATCTGCGGGATCACGGCGGAGCGGCGGCGGGCGGCGCGGAACGCGGCACCGAACGGCCCCGTGGACGAGGCCGGCGGCTCGGGTGGTGGCTGATCGTCGTGCTCGCCCACGCCTACCGGTTCAAGGCCGGCCGGCCGGCTCCTGCCTCCGGGGCCCCGCGATGCACCTACCCCGCCGCGCACGCCCTCGCGCGGTCGATCGCGCGCGGCACCAGCGGTGAGCTCTCGAGCCGGCGGGCGCGCCACAGCGGGCCCAGCGCCTGGTCGCAGCGGCCCAACCGGAGCAGGCTGTAGCCGAGGTTGTAGTTCGCGTAGGCCTCGTAGGGATCGGCCGGACCGGCCCCGCGCAGGTCGCGCACCGCTGCGCGCAGCAGCGGCAGGGCTGCCGCGTAGTCGCCGGCGCGCATCAGCGCGTAGCCACGGTCGTTCAGCGTGTGGCCGTCGCCGGTGGGAAGCGGTGTCGCAGCGCCGGTCTCGGGCTTGCCGGACGCCGGCTGGGTCACGGTGACGGTCTCGGTCTGGACGACCGTCGTCCCCTGCTGGGTGACGGTCGAGCGGACGGTCCTGATCAGCTCCCCTGGCGCCGTCTCGCCCGAGCCGGCCCACCCCGTCAGCGCGTACGCCCCGGCCAGCCCGGCCAGCAGCGCCAGCGCCGCGGCGACCGCCAGCCGGATCGCCTTGCGGCGGCGTGAGGCGTAGATCGTGCGCGCCCGGTGAGCGGCGGCGGGCGCCCCCGCCATCACAACGGCGGGTGCCGCCGGACGCAGCGCCGCCGCCAGATCCGCGGCAAAGGCGGCTGCGGTCGGATAGCGGTCCCGAGGCTGCTTGGCCAGCGCACGAGCGAACACGCCGTCCACCGCCGGTGGCAGGCCGGCGGTCGACGCGTGCGGCGGCGGGTCGTTGACGTGCGCCGCGATCTCGTCGGTGTCGACCTCGCGGGCGAAGGGCCGCGATCCGGTCAGGAGCTCGAAGGCGACGGCGGCCAGCGAGTAGTTGTCGCTGGCGGCGGCGGCCGGCTCGCCCCGCGCCTGCTCGGGCGAGATGTACCCGGCGGTGCCCAGCACCATCCCCGCCAGGGTCATCGTCGAGGTGGCCTCGTCGACCACCCTGGCGATGCCGAAATCGGCCACCCGCAGATCGCGTCGCGAGTCGAGCAGGAGGTTGGCGGGCTTCACGTCGCGATGCACGACGCCGCTGCGGTGGGCGGCGTCGAGCGCGGAAGCGGCCTGCTCGACCAGGCGCAGAGCTTCGGCGCGGTCGAGCAAGCCGTGGGCGAGCAGGCTCCGCAGATCGCCGTTCTCGAGGTACTCCATCGAGATGAACGGACGCCCGTCCTGCTCGCCGACGTCGTAGACCGTGACCACGTGCGGGTGGCCGGACAGCCGGGCGGCGGCATTCGCCTCGCGCAGAAAGCGGCGGCGCAGCGACTCGTCGCGCGCATAGTCCTCGGACAGCAGCTTCAGCACCACCGGCCGGTCGAGGGTGGTGTCGTCGGCGAGCAGGATCTCGCCCATCCCGCCGATGCCGATCCGCCTCGCGTTGGCATAGCGGCGCGGCAGCACCTGGGTGTCCGAGCGGCTTACCATCCCCCCGGGAGACGTTCCCCGAGCACCGCATGCGAAAACGGTGGGCTGACGGCGGCGGGTCAGGCCAGGCGGTGCTCGAACGCCGTCTCGAGGCCGGCGGCCGGGCCGCCGTCGAGCGGCACGCACTCGACGCGAAGCAGGGCGGAGCGGCCGTCCACGTGGATGCTCGCGATCTGGTTGTCGAAGCTCGGCCCGGCCTCGGTGCGCCAGCGGATCGACGGCCGACCGACCGAGGCGGCACGCGCGACCAGCCGCGTGATCAGCCAGGCGGTGCGCGTGGTCGCGAACTTCTGCAGCCGCCGCTCGTTCGGCGTCAGCGGGTTCCGCACCGGCGAGCAGACCGCCTGCCACACTTTGGACACCGCTCCGCTGCCGCGGGCGAACGCGACCCGGGAGAGATAGGCGTTGTGAACGTCGCCGGACAGCCCGACCACGGAGGCGGGCGGTGGGCCGTGCTCACCGGTGGCGATCGCCACCAGCAGCTGGCTCATCCGCTCGAAGGACTCACGGAACGACGCCCAGTGGTCGAGGTCGAATGACTCCCTGATCCGTTCCGACAGCGGCTCGAACCAGCGGCCCCAGGCACCGTTGCAGGTGGCCTCGTTCCAGGCCTGCAGCTCGTGGATGGCGGGCGCCAGCAGGAAGGGGTCGGACATCGCCAGCAGCAGGTGGTCGAAATCGCCGCGCGTCTCCTCGACGATCCAGGCCCACTCGTCGTCGTCCACCATCAGCCGCCGGTCGCGCTCGAGCACCCGCCCCGCCCGGCAGTCGATGCCCATCAGCCGCACCCGGCCGAAATCGCGGCAGAAGCTCCAGCGGGTGCCGTGTGCCTCGCGATCGGAGCGGCGGGCGAAGTCGCGCAGCAGCGGCCCGGCGTCCTCGGCGGCCTTCACCTGTGCCAGCAGCCGGTCCTCGGCGAGCTGCTGCGGCGACAGGTTGCCCAGGTGCTGGTAGATCCAGTACGACATGAACGCGCCCACGATCCGGGCGTCCCACCAGGGAAGCTTGCGCATGCGCTCGCACCACGAGCGGGCGATGTTCCAGTCGTCGTGCACGTCGTGGTCGTCGAACAGCATGGCGGTCGACACGGTGGACATGAACCAGCGGGCGACCGGCTCGATCCAGGCGTCCTGGTAGAGCCGGGTGTACTCCTCGAAATCGGCGATCTCCGTGCCCGGCGCCACCGCCGTGTCCCTGCGCGAGCGGATGTACTCGAGCGTCTGCGGCGGCACCTCGTCGGCGTACACCTGGTCGCCGACCATGATCATGGCATCGGGCAGGCGCTCGTGCGGCTGCTCCAGGATCCGCAGGGCGATCGCCCGCAACGAATCGACGCCATGGCCGTTGGGGTCGACGTCCGGTGACCGGGTGTACGGCTCATGATCCGGGTGCGCCACCCGGCACGAGCCGAACAGCAGCCACAGCGGCGCGCCCGGCTCAATCGTGCGGATGGTGCTGGGAGGCTGCCCGGAGGCGTCGATCGGCCACACCCGCTCGCCGTCCAGCAGCACTTCGTACTCATGGGAGCTGCCGGGCTCGAGCCCCTCCACCGACACGATCGCGTAATGGTGGCCCTCGACATGGAAGGTGCGCTCCCGCCGGCCGAGGATGTCGACCTCGCAGGGGATGTCGGTCTCGACCCAGACGGTGGCGTCCGTCGCGCCGATGTGTCGCAGCAGCGGGCCGAGGATCAGTTGCGCCATGGCGCTGATCCTATGCGGCTCAGCCGCGCGGGGCGCGCAGGCCCCTGCGCGCCCCGGGCTCGGGCGAGCGCGCCGGGCCCCCGGGATGCATCCGCCGGGCCAGGCTGCGGTACGAGCCCTCGACGGCCAGCAGCTCGGACTCGGTGCCGGTCTGCACCACCTTGCCGCGCTCGATCACGAAGATCTGATCGGCCCGGCGGACGGTGGCCAGCCGGTGGGCGATGATGATGGAGGTGCGGCCGTGAAGCAGCCGGTCGAGCGCCCGTTCGATCAGCACCTCGGTCGGCCGGTCGATGTTCGACGTCGCCTCGTCCAGGATCAGGATCCGGGGATCGGCCAGCAGCGCCCGGGCGATCGAGATCAGCTGGCGCTCGCCGGCCGAGAGCCCCGCGCCGCCCTCGCGAACCTCGTGCTCCAGCCCTCCGTGAAGCCGCGCGACCACCCGGTCGACCCCGATCGCGGCGGCGGTCTGCTCCACCTCCTGGTCGGTCGCCTCGGGCTTCGCGAAGCGGATGTTCTCGGCCAGCGTGCCCGAGAACAGGAACGGGTCCTGCAGCACGACGCCGAGCTGGCGGCGGTAGCTCGAGAGCTGCACGTCCCGCAGGTCGACGCCGTCGATCCGCACCGCCCCGGTCAGCGGGTCGTAGAACCGGGCCACCAGCTTGGCCAGCGTCGACTTGCCGCCCCCCGACTGGCCGACCAGCGCGATGCAGCCGCCGGCGGGCACGTGGATGTCGATGCCGTGCAGCACCTCCGATTCGCCGTAGGCGAAGGTCACCTCGTCGATGTCGATGCTGCCTTCGATCCGCCGCAGCTCCTTCGCCCGCGGCCGGTCGGCGATCTCCGGCTGCTCGTCGAGCACCGTGGTGATCTTGACCATCGCCGCAGCGGCGCTCTGCAGCTGCCCGTAGACGTCGGACAGCTCCTGCAGCGGCTGGAACACCAGCTGCAGCAGGTAGACGGCGGTGATCAGCGTGCCGATGGTCAGCGAGCCGTCGGCCAGCAGCCGGGAGCCGATCACCAGCACGGCGGCGGTCGAGATCACGCCCATCAGCTCGATCGCCGGGAAGAACACCGAGAACAGCTTCTGGGCGTAGACGTTGGCCTTGCGGTTGGCGGCGTTCAGCTCGTCGAACTGCGCCTGGAACGTGCGCTCGCGGTTGAAGGCCTGGATGATCGCCATCCCCGACACCGACTCGGCGACCTGGGCGGTGACGGTGGCGATCCGGTTCCGCACCTCGAGCTGCGCCACCGCCGACGTCTTCTGAAACCACCGCGTGAGCACCAGCGACGGCGGCAGGATGACGAGCGCGACCAGGCCCAGCCGCCAGTCGACGATGAACAGCACGACGACCGTGGTCGGCAGCAGCACGATGTTCGATACCAGGGTGGGCAGGCCCTGGGACAGGGCATCGGACACGGCGTCGACGTCGCTGGTCAGCCGGGCGATGATCCAGCCTGCCCGCTGCTCGGAGAAGTAGCGCAGCGACAGCGCCGTCAGATGCCTGAACAGGTCGCGGCGGAGGCCGAGCACGATGCCCTGCCCGATCCCGGCCAGGCCACGGATCAGGATCGACTGCAGCGCCCAGCCGGCCGCGTTGACGCCCAGGTAGACGATCACCAGCTCGGTCAGCAGGCTCTCGTCGCCCTGCGCGATGCCGTCGTCGATGGCTGCCCGGACGATCAGCCAGCCACCTGCCTGCGCCGCCGCGCCGCCGGTCGCCACCAGGGTCAGCAAGGCGACCAGCAGCCAGCGGCCCTCGAGGTAGCGGCCCAGCCTGGTCACGCCGGTGCGGCGCCTACGCGGCAATGATCTCGTCCCCGAACAGCGAGGCGAACACGCCGTCGCGGGCCAGCAGGTCGTCCGGATGGCCGTCCTCGGTGATCCGGCCGTCCTCCAGCACCACCGCCCGGTCGGCGAGCTCGAGCGTCGACAGCCGCTGGGTCGCCACCAGCACCGTGCGGCCCTCGAGCGCGGGCCGCAGCCGGTCGACCAGCTCACGCTCGAGATGCGTGTCGACGGCCGACAGCGGATCGTCGAGCACGATCACGCGAGCATTGGAGATCAGCGCCCGGGCCAGCGCGACCCGCTGGCGCTGGCCGCCCGACAGGTTGACCCCCCGCTCGCCGATCAGCGTGTCGTAGCCGTGCGGCAGGTCGTCGACGAAGGCCGTCACTCCGGCCGCCTGGCAGGCCGCCAGCACGTCGTCCCGGGGGGCGTCCGGCCGGCCGCCGACCAAGTTCTCCCACAGCGGCACGGAGAACAGGATCGGCCGCTGGGTGACGACGGCCACGGCATTCCGCAGCTCCGTCAGCGCCAGATCGCGGATCTCCACGCCGGCGATCGAGACCCCGCCCTCGGTGGGGTCGTAGAACCGCGGCACGAGGCCGAGCAGCGTGCTCTTGCCCGACCCGGTCAGCCCGCAGACCGCCACGATCTCACCCGACTCGACGTCGAGGTCGACGCCGCGCAGCACCTCCTCCTCGCCCAGGTAGGCGAACCGCACGCCGGCGAAGCCGACCCCGGCCGGGCCGGGTGGCAGGGCCGCAGGGGTGTCGGGCTCGGGCAGCCTCTCGATCCCCTCCAGCCACGCAAAGGTCCGGCCGGCGGAGGCCACCGCGCGCTGGGCGAGGTTGAGGATCCATCCCAGCGCCTCCAGCGGCCATGCCAGCTGCAGCAGGATGGTGTTGAAGAGCACGAACTCGCCGATCGTCAGGTTCCCCGCGATCACGTCCCGGCCGCCGAAGAAGAGCACGGCCGCGATCGACAGGGTGGGCAGGAAGAACAGGCCGGGCAGGTGCTGGGCCTCGACGCCGGCCTGCCGGACGACGACGTCGCGCACCGACCGCGCCTTGTCGCCGAACCGCACCCGCACATCGTCCTCGCGACCGAACGCCTGCACCATCTCGATGCCCACCACCGCCTCATCGGCAGCCTCGGTGACATCGCCCTTGCGGGCCTGCACCTGCCGCGAGATCGGCATCACCATGTGCGCGAACCGCCAGGCGATCAGCCCGATCAGTGGCATCGCCAGGCTGGTGTAGAGGGCCAGGCGGGGGTTGACCAGGACGAGCACCACGGCACCGCCCACGATCATCATCGCGCTCTGGGCCCCCTGCACCACGCCCCAGCCGATGAAGTAGCGGATCGGGAACAGGTCGTTGGTCGCCCGCGACACCACCTGCCCGGTGGGGTGGCGGTCGTAGAAGGCGCGGGGAAATCCCAGATAGCCCTCGTACAGCATCTCCCGCACCCTGGCCTCCAGCCGCACGCCGATCCGGGCCGTGGCATAGCGGCGCGTGAAGTTGATGCCGGAGCGCAGCACGCCGAGCGCCAGGATGGCGGCGATGTACGGCCACAGGCGGCCCGGGTGGCCGGGCACGATCGCCTTGTCGATGGCGCGCTGGATCAGCGTCGGGATCGCCAGCGAGAGCACCGTGTAGGCGAACGCGCAGGCCAGCCCGAGCTGGACCAGCCGCTTCTCGCCCCACCACAGGGGGGCGAGCCGGCGCACGGTCGGCCAGAACGGATAGTCCTCGGGGTCAACAGGGTTCATATGTCGTCGCCGGCGGGTGAGCGGCGACGACGGTCCCGCGCCTCCCCCGGGCATGATGAAGGCTAGTGCATGGCCTTCCGCCGCAGTCGCGCCGTGCGGCCGCCGGTTCGCGCCTCGCCGGGCCGGGTACAGCATGGACGTGAGGCGCGCCGTGATCACCCCCTACGAGAACGGGCCGCTGATCGTCCGCGGGCCGTTCGCCCTCGCTGACGAGGACGGTCGTGAGATCGAGGTGGGCCGCCAGACGGTGGCCCTCTGCCGGTGCGGACGGTCGCGGCTGCGACCGTTCTGCGACGGCTCGCATCTGACCGGCAACTTCACCGCCGAGGGCGGCCTCAGCGAGGAGGCCGCACGCCGGCACCGGGTCGGGTCAGCCGCGCGCCGGCGGCAGCAATGACGACGCCCCGGCGTCCCAGGCACTGAGCACCGCTCGGGCGAACCGGCCCTCCAGCTCGAGCAATGCGGCACCGCCGAACAGGATGTCGCCCGTCAGCTCCGGCTCCGTCCGGGCCAGTCCCTCGGCGAGGTCGTGCGCGGCGATCGCCTCGTGCACCGCGTCGGCCTCGACGTGCTCGTCGAAGAACTCGGTAGCCGCCTCTAGGCCGAGCCGGCGAAGGCCGGCGGCGTACCGCCTGTTGGGCGCCGGCGAGGTCATCTCGAACACCGCCAGGTGTCCGACGATCCCGCCCCGCAACCGCCGGTGCAGACCCATCAGCGACATCAGGTTGACAGTGGCGAGGGTCGTCCCCGGCAGCCTGTCGAGGTACGCCCCGTAGCGGTCGTCGAGCCCCAGCGCGCGCATCGAGGCCGCGAACAGGGTGGCGTGCATCCGGCCGGCGGCCCCGCCGCCGTACTCGTCGGCCTGCACCTCGACCAGCGCCTCCTTCGGCCGGCCCGCCAGCCGCGGTACGGCCCACGAGTGGGGGTCGGCCTCCTTCAGCTGGTAGGCCGAGCGGTGGATCAGGAACTCCGAGAACCGCTCGCGCGACGCGTCACGCTCGAGTGTCCGGGAGAGCGCGGGCGCCTCGTCGGCGGCGACCATCGTCCGCAGGGTCGCCTCGACCTGCTCGGGGGCGGC
>DATLLX010000171.1:0-7010 GCA_035537595.1 Gaiellales bacterium
GGCCGGCCACCAGCTCGACGCCGGCGAACAGGCCCCGCCCCCTGACGTCGCCCACCCGCGGGTTGCCGGCCAGCCCGGCGGTCAGCCGATCGAGCGCGTCGGCCCCCAGCTCCGCCGACCGCTCCACCAGGCCCTCGTCACGCAGCACGTCGATCGCGGCGACACCGGCTGCGCCGGTGAGCGCGTTGGCGAGGAAGGTCGATGTGATGGCATCGGACGTCCAGGTGGACATGACGTCGCCCGTACCCAGCACCGCGGCCAGCGGCAGCCCGCCGCCGATGCCCTTGCCGACGGTCATCAGGTCGGGCGTCACGCCGTCGTGCTCGCACGCCCACATGCGGCCGGTGCGGCCGAAGCCGCACTGGATCTCGTCGAACACCAGCAGCGCTCCGCAGCTGTCGGCCAGCCGGCGCAGGCCGGCCAGGAAGCCGGCCGGGGGGATGACGACCCCGCCGTTGCCCTGCACCGGCTCGACGACGATGCAGGCCGGCGGATCGACGCCCGAGGCAGGGTCCGAGACCAGCTGCTCGAGCAGGCCGAGCACCAGCGCGCCGGGGTCGCCCCCAGCGGCCCACGGCGATCGGTAGGGATCGGGAAAGGGCAGGAACTGGCCGTCGGCACGCACCCGCAGCTGCTCGCGGTAGGCATGCTTGCCGGCGTGGGAGACGGAGCCCACAGTGCGGCCGAGGTAGGTGCCCGAGAAGCCGATCACCGTGTGCCGGCCGGTGGCCGCGCGAGCCAGCTGGATCGCGGTCTCGTTGGCCATCGCGCCGGTCACCGCCAGCAGCGCGCGGTCGAGGCCGGCGGGGGCGATGCCGACCAGCCGCTCGTACAGCTCGGCGCGGACGCGCGACGGGACGGCGGACGGGCAGTGGGTCATCACGCCGGCCTGGCGGGTGATCGCCTCGGTGACGCGGGGATGGCAGTGGCCGACCGCGGCGACGGCGAAGCCCGCGTAGAGGTCGAGATACTCACGGCCGGCCTCGTCCCAGATCGTGGCGCCCTCGGTGCGCGCCCAGACCAGCGGCTGGTCATCCGAGAACGTCCGCATGCCGGTGCCCTCGAGAGCGCGGATGCGGTCGCAGATCTCCTGGGCGGACCCGGTCACGGTCACAGCAGCACCTCGCCGTCGCGCACGATCTCCTCGCCGTCCACCGTAATCGTGACGCCGAACAGCATGCCGTCCAGATGCACCGGCGACTCGACCACCCCGCCGTACCCGCCCGCGTTGTCTCCCAGGGCGAAATGCGCTGTGCCCTGCTTCTTCTTGGACTCGGTGATGTCGTCCGAAACCCGGGCCGCCGGGTTCAGGCCGATGCCCAGCTCGGCCAGGTTCGTCGCCCCCGGGACACCGTCGATCATGTCTCGCAGGCGGGCCGCCTCCTCGCCGCCCTCGATGGCCACCGCCAATCCGTCCTCGACGGTGACGACCACCGGCTCGGACAGCCCGCCGATGTCGGTCATCACCCGCTCGAACACGATCACGCCGTTCGATGTCCCCTCGACCGGCGGGAACGACACCTCGCCGCCGGGGAAGGCGCTGATCTCACCAGGCCGGCGGACGATCCCCGTGTACCAGCCCTTGGGCTCCCGCCCCTTCGTGCTGACCGTGATGTCGGAGCCGGCGGGAGAGGTCACGGTGACCCATTCCGCACCTCGCAGCCGGCCGGCCACCCGCTCGGCGACCGCTCGGATCGCGGCGTAGTCGGCCACCATCGCGCCCGACGTCCAGGCGCCCAGATCGGCCGGGGCGTTGAAGCACCCTCGGGTGCCCGCGGCCTGAGCCCGGCCCTTGGCGGCGGTGTGGTAGATCGACCGGGTGGCCACGCACAGGCAGACGTCGGCAGCCGCCATCGCACCGACCACCGGTGGCGGCGGCTCCTCGCCGCTGCGCTCCCGTGCGGCGATCCGCGCGTGGGTGGGGTCGGCTCCGGCGGCGGCGGCGGCCGCCATCAGGGCATCGGCCAGCTCGGGCGCCACTCCGTCGTCGGTGACCAGCAGAAACGCCTCACCCGACGCGGTGCCCAGATACTCCACGACCACCCGGCGGGCTACCTCCGCGAGCGGCGTGGACGCGAAAGTGATGCCGTCCATCTGTGCTATGTTATAACAGATATTGGATCGTGAACGCCGCATCATCGAGGCCACGGCCGCCAGCGAGGCCGTCCGATCCGGTCGCCCCGCGCTCGCCTCGAGCTTCCGGTTCCACCGCCCTCGCGGTCCCATGTGCGGCGCAGGCTACTGCGCCCAGTGCGAGATCGCGACGCCGTCCGGCCGCGTGCTCGCATGCCAGGCGCCGCCCGATGCCCACAGGGGCCGTCGGGTCGACCCGCTGCGGCCGCTGGGCAGAATGGCGGAGCGCTTTCCGCCCTGGTTCTACGAGCGGCGGTTCCTTCGACCCCGCCGGCTGCGCCGGCTGCCGCTGCACCTGCTGCGCCACCTGTCGGCGGCCGGGCCCCTGGGGCCGGCGACACCGCCGTCAGCCGTTCGCCGGTTCACGGAGATCGAGGTCGAGACGGCCGTCGTGGGGCGGCAGGATCTGCATCCCGGCGGGTTCGCGGTCGACCTGGCCGACGGGTCTCTGGCCCTGGGCGTCTACCCCGACCGGACGCTCGGCGTGCTGCGCGGTGAGGAGCTGCTGGCGGTTCACTTCGAGAACCTGGTGATCGCCACCGGCAGCCACCTGCGGCTGCCGCCGATCGTCGGCAACGACCTGCCAGGCGTGGTCGGCATCGACGGGCTGGAGCGGTTCGGCCTGGCCGGCGGACTGGCCCGCGGCCTGCGGATCGCGGTCTGGGCGGCCGCTGACCAGGCTGCCGCGGCCGAGCAGCTGGCGGCCCGGTTCGCCCTCGAGATCGTGTGGATGAGCGACCAGGCACCCCGGCGGCTGGTCGGCCGGCGGCAGGTCGAGGCGGTCGACGACGGCCGCCGCACGGCTTGCAGCCTGTTCGTCACCGGCGCCCGCCAGCCCGCGGTGGAACTGGCCCTGCAGGGCGGCGCCCAGACGACGCTGACCGCCGATGGCCTGCCGATCGTCGCCGTCGCCGACGCCCCCGGCTGGATGCAGGTGGTGGGCGGGGCCGCCCGGCGATCGTCGGGCATGCCCGACGTGCGCGCCGCCGACGCCGCGTTCGCCTGCCTGTGCGAGGACGTTCGGGTGGGCGACATCCGGGCCTGCGTGGCGCAGGGCTTTCGCCACCCGGAGCTGGTCAAGCGGCGCACCGGCGCGATGACCGGGCCTTGCCAGGGCAAGTTGTGCTCCGCCACGGTGCTGGCCGCCATGCGCGACCTGGGCGTCGACGTGCCGCCGACGCGGTCGCGCCCGCTGAGCCGGCCGGTCACGCTGGGGGAGCTGGCCGCCCATGCGTAGCGTCGTCGTCGGCGCGGGCATCGCCGGCCTGGCGCTGGCGGTCGAGCTGCGCCGGCTGGGCTGGGAGGTGACGGTGGTCGAGGCGCGCTATCCGGGCGCCGGCAACTCGACCCGCAACGTCGGCCGCGTGCGGCGGATGCAGCTGACCGCCGACCTGACCGAGTTCGCCTGCCGGGCGTCCGACAAGTGGTCGACGGTCGCCGAGCTCACGGGCGGCCGCAACCCGCTGCTCTACCCCACCCGCTACGTGTGGGTGCTCTACGACGACGCCGAGCGCGAGGTGGTCGAGCCGCTGCAGCCGATGTGGAGGGAGCATGACGCCCGCGCCCGTGTGGTGGGGCGGAGCGACGTCCTCGACGCCGTTCCGGTGCTCCGCGGCGGCCAGCAGCCGGTGGGCGGCGTGGTCGGCGATGCCGCGATGGTGCACCACGATGCCGCTCTCTACGCCTACCTCCTGTTCGCCCGCGAGCGGGGCGTGCGCTTCGAGACCGGCACGGTGACGGCGCTGGCCACCGGCGACGGGCGGGCCGCCGGGGTGGTCACCGACAGCGGGCAGACGTTCGCCGGCGACGTGGTCGTGAACGCCGCCGGCGGCCGTTCCGGCGAGCTCGCCCGCGCGTTCGGCATCGATGCGCCCAACTCGCCGATCCGCCGCGAGGTGCTGGTCACCGAGCCCAGCCGCCCGTTCATGACCCCGGTGGTGACGTTCTACCGCCCCCAGGAAGGATGGTTCAACCAGACGCTGCGGGGCGAGATGGTGGCCGGCGTGGTCGACGTCGACGAGCAGCCCGGTATGACCGAGGAGTCGACCGTCCGCTTCCTCGGCCGAACCGCCCGCGTGCTGCTCGAGAAGGCGCCGCGGCTGGCCGGGTTGCGCGTGGTGCGCCAGTGGGCCGGCGTCTACGACACCACCCCGGACAAGCGGCCGCTGGTGGGCGAGTATCCCGGCGCGGCCGGCGTGTACGCGCTGAACGGCTGGTCGGGCCGAGGCATCCTGCTCGCCCCGCTGTCGGCCGAGCTGCTGGCCCGGGAGATCGCCGGCCGCGGCCGCGACCCGATGCTGGAGCCGTTCGACCCCTGCCGCTTCCACGGGGTCATGGTCGAGGCGACCGCCCCCGGCGACTACTACAGCGGGTACGCGCATTGACCCGCCCGGCGGCGCCATCTGACCCGCGTAGGAGAATCCCGCCCAATGGCGACTGAGCATGGCTTCCGCCACCTGACCAAGACCGACTACGCCTACTGGGAGCTGCGGCGGCAGATCCTGGACGGCGACCTGCAGCCCGGCGAGCGGCTGCTGCTGCGCCAGCTGGCGGACAAGCTGGGCCTGAGCGTGATGCCGATCCGCGACGCGCTTCGAATGCTCGAGCGTGACGGGCTGGTCGACAGCCAGACCCATCGCGGCGCCACCGTGACCCAGATCTCGGGCGAGACGATCTTGGACACGATCAGCATCCGCATGTGGCTCGAGGTGCTGGCCGTGCGGGAGGCGGTGCCGTTGCACACCGCGGAGACGCTGGCGGCCGTCGATGTGGCGCTGGCTGAGGCCGAGCGCGCGCTGGGCACGGGCAGCCCGCTGGAGTACGCGCGTGCCAACCGTGAGCTCCACGAGGCGATCGAGGCACCTGCCAACCGGGCGCTCCGGGAGATGATCGACGAGATCTGGGAGCGGCTGTGGCAGTCACGGCGGCGGATGTCGCTGTTCTCGCTGGTGCCCGGCATCGCCCGCGAGGCGCAGGGCGAGCATGCCCAGCTGGTGGCCGCGGTGCGGGCGGGGGACGCCGACGCGGCTGGGGCGGCGATGGAGCACCACCGCGAGTCGACCCTGGCCGGCTGGCGCACCGCCCTGGTCGATCTGCCGTAGGCGAACTCCCTAGACGGCCTTGCCGGGGTTGAACAGCCCCTTGGGGTCGAGCGTCCGCTTGATCGAGCGCATCGCGGCCAGCAGCGGGGCATCGAGCTGGAGCTCCAGGTACGGCCGCTTGAGCACGCCCACCCCGTGCTCGCCCGAGATGGTGCCGCCCAGGCCGACCGCGGCCGCCATCAGCTCGGCGGCCGCCGCCTCGGCGCGGTCGCGGCCATCGCCGCCGGGCTCGAACAAAAAGTTCGAGTGCAGGTTGCCGTCGCCGGCGTGGCCCCAGCTGACCGCCTCCAGACCGTGCCGCGCCCCGATCTTCACCGTCAGCCGCACCGCCTCGGCCAGCCGGTCGGGCGGCACGGCGACGTCCTCGGCGAGCTTGCCGCCGCGGCGGGCCAGCACGGCCAGCGACACGCCCTCCCGCCATCGCCAGAGCTCGCGCGGCACCGGCGTCGCCACCGACAGGGCGCCGTCGCCCAGCACCTCGACCAGCTCGTCCCGCACGCGGGCCGCCTCCGCGGCGGAGCCGTCGGCCTCGGCGATCACCATGAACGCCCCCTCCGGCGCGTCTCCCGGATAGGCCGGGCCGGCGATCGCCACCGCGCCCTCGTCCAGGTACTCCAGCGCCGCCGCCTCGATCCCGTTGCCGAACACGGCCTCGATGGCCGCGCAGCCGGCATCGGCGGACGGGTAGAAGGCGACGATCGGGTGGGCGGCCTCGGGGGCCGGAACCAGCCGCAGCCATGCGGCTGTGATCAGCCCCAGCGTCCCCTCGGCGCCGATCAAGAGGCTCTTCAGGTCGTAGCCGGCGACGTCCTTGCGGGCCGGGCCGCCGGCGGTGACCAGCTCGCCGGGGGCCAGCACGGCCTCGACGCCGGTCACCCACCGCCCGGTGACGCCGTACTTGAAGGCGTGTGGCCCGCCCGCGTTGGTGGCCAGGTTGCCGCCGATCTGCGACTGCTCGCCGGCCCCCGGGTCGGGCGGGAAGTAGAGCCCGCTCTCGCGCACGGTTCGGCGCAGGTCGGCGGTGCGCAGCCCGGCCTCGACGCAGATCCGCCACTGCAGCGGATCGAAGGCGCGGATCCGCACCATCCGCTCGAGGCCGATCACGATCCCGCCATCCGCGGCCGTGCCGCCCGCGTACCCGGTGCCGCCGCCCCGCGGCACCATCGCCACGTCCCGCTCGTAGCACCAGGCGACCACAGCCGCGGCCTCGTCCGCCGTGCCCGGCAGCACCACCGCGTCGGCCGGGCCGGACGGGTGGCCGCTGGCCTCGGTCAGGTACTCGCGCGGGGCGGGTGAAAGCACGCTGCCCGTCCCGACGAGGGCGGCGAGATCGCGGGCCAGTGCGGAGGTCGTCATCGCGGAGCCGGGATGGTACCGGCCGAGCGTGGCGCTTTGGTGGAGAGGCGTTTTGTGATATCAAATAACGACCCACCCCGGGAGCCTCACCATGACCAGGATCTGCTTTCTCAACACCTTCGGAACGGATCAGTACGACGAGCTGATCCGCGCCACGCTGACGCCCTACCTGCGCTCCGAGACCCAGCTCGACATCGCCCATCTCGAGGGCTGCCCGCGCAACCTCGACTACTTCGTGCCCAAGCACCTGGTCGAGACCGAGGTTCTGCGCGCGGTGCTCCAGGCCGACCGCGACGGCTACGACGGCCTCGTGATCGGCTGCTGCTACGACCCCGGCCTGACCGCGGCCCGCGAGCTGACCGACATGCCGGTGGTCGGGCCGCTCGAGGCCTCGGTCGCGCTCTCGCGCCCGTTCGGGCA
>DATLLX010000172.1:0-2398 GCA_035537595.1 Gaiellales bacterium
CCGCAGAACGTCGCGAGCTCCGGTGGCGGAGCCGGGCGACTCGCACCGCTGGCCGTGGGCTCGGCTCCGGACGGTGAAGATTCGCCACCGCCACACCCCCCGATGGCCACAGTGAGGAGGATCAGCCCGAAGAGCGCTACGTGCCGTCCACGCCATGCGCTAGTGCGTTGTCCTCCGGGCACTCCGTTACCCCCTAAAGCCCACCGACCACTGACCTCCGTTCCGACCGGCGCACGCATCTGGGCGCCCGCGGCGGAGGGTTGGATCAGGCTAGAGCAACGCCACACCACCCGAAGAGCCGGTCGCAGGTGTGGCGGGCTGGATCGGCCGCAACCGCCCCTGACCTGGGACAACCGATCCCGCCGGATCCGACGGGCCCGACACTACCTCCGATCGGTTGATTGTTGAAGGAGTCGGGAGAATGTCGCTCACCGTGATCACATCCTCACGGCTGCTATGCGGTCATCCGCCCTTGCCAGCCATTCGGGTCTCGCTTTACGCCCGGCTCGTAGACTGCGCGGGTGTCGGATGCTGAGCTCGGTGAGCTGGTCCGTCTCTACTGGGACGGGCTATGGGGGCAACGCCGGCTCGAGCTGATCGACGAGCTGATGGCGGATCCGTACACCAGACATTCAGCGGCCGGTACCCGGCGGATGCGGCGGGCCGAGCTGAAGGGCGAGTTCGTGCAGTACTGGCGGGTTCTGTACGACGCGGTGACGACGATCGACGACCAGGCGATCGCGGGCGACCGGGTCTGGACACGGGCGACCATGAAAGGCGTCAACCTCGAGGCCGGCGGCACACCGAACGTGGTGACCTGGCTGATCGTCCACCGGATCGATGGCGGGCGGTTCGCCGAGTCCTGGAGCGCGACGCTGCCCGGCGTGGACTGGACGACCCGTGCCGGCGGGATCAGCCCAGGTCGAGCAGCTTGGTCTGGCCCCAGTGGCGGCGGCTGAGCACCGCGAACAGCACCACGATGAGGACGACCGCTGCACCCATGCCGGCCATCGTCTGCCGCAGCCCGATCGTGTCGGCCAGCACGCCGAGGGGCAGCGCTGCGATGCCGAAGCCGCCGAAGCTGAGCAGGAGCAGGCCCTGGATCCGCCCGTGGTAGAGCAGGTCCGACAGCTCCAGCAGCAGCGCCTGGTCGACGGTCTGGAACGCGAGCAGCGCTCCCCCGAGCGGGAGGAGCACGGCGACCGCCCACCAGAAGCCCGGCGCGACGGCCAAGCCCGCGAGGGACAGGCCGAACGCCACTCCGAACAGGACGAGCAGGCGCCACTCGTCACCGCGCCGGCCGCGGCGCCCCAGCAGCAGCCCGCCCACGACCGCGCCGACCGCGGAGGCGGCCGAGAGGATCCCGTAGCCGCCGGAGCCCGCTGCGAACAGGTCGCTCGCGACCGCGGGCAGGAAGGCGAGGTAGGGCAGCCCGACCATGACGACGGCGATGCCGCACAGGAGCAGCAGCGCCAGCGGTCGGCGTCGAGCGACGTAGTTGACGCCGTCCGCCATCTCGCCGAGCGGTGAGCGGGCAGGACCCGCGCCGCGGGGGCGACCGAGGGGCAGCCCGAGCGCGACGAGAAGACCGCCGACGAACAGCACCGCGCTCGCCAGGAACACCACCTGGACGCCGATCGACGAGGTGGCGATCACGACGCCGGCGAGCGCGGGTCCCGCGACGCGGCTCGCCTCGGCGTTGAGCAGCATCAGCGATACCGCACCGGGGAGCTGCTCTCTCGGGACGAGCTCGGCGAGGAACGCCATTCGCGCCGGGTTGTACAACGCGAACGCCACCGCCTGCAGCGCGCCGGCGACCACCAGCATCCAATAAGCGATGGCGTCCATCGCGACCGCGATCCCGATCCAGGCGCTGGTCGCGGCGAGCATGGCGGCCGCCACGTTCAGCACCAGCCGCTTCGACAGCCGGTCCGCGATCACACCGCCCCAGGGGGTGGCGAGCACCAGCGCGACGCCGAAGGCCAGCAGCAGGCCACCGAGCGCGGCGTTCGAGCCGGTGAGGCCGAACGCCAGCCAGCTGCGGGCGATCATCTGACCCATGATGGCGAGCAGGACGACGGTGGAGCTCAGCCACAGCCGGAGGAACAGCCGCTCCCGGAACGCTGTGAACATCCCCGCGGCCGCGACCCCGCTCGAGCCGACGGGCGCCCCGGCAGGTCCGGCGCGCCCTGCCACCCGTCGGATTCTACGTGTCCCCCGCCAGCGGCTCCGGCCGTGCACGGCGACGCCGGCGGCACAAACGGCTGGCGCGCCGGCCTGGCGTGGGCCAGCCTCTCGTCGCATGCCCACCTTGACCCGACAGCTCGTCGAAGCGGACATCGACCTGGTCGTGGCGTTCTCGCTGGCGGCATGGGCACCGGTCTTCGCCGGCCTGGAG
>DATLLX010000173.1:0-2203 GCA_035537595.1 Gaiellales bacterium
AACTACCACAGCGCGTACAACCTGCCGACGCAGGCACCGTCGGGGAACGTCACGGTGACCATCGTCGACGCGTTCGACGATGCAACCATCCTCAGCGATCTGAACACGGACAGCCAGCAGTTCGGCCTGCCGACGATGCAGAACTGCTCGGCCACCGTGACGACCAGCTGCTTCAAGAAGGTCAACCTGGGGGCGCCGGCCGGTTCGGCCGTGGCGTCCGGCTGGGACGTCGAGATCGCGCTGGACGTTGAGACGGTGCATGCGATCTGCCAGAACTGCAGGATCGTGCTGGTCGAGGCCAAGGACAACCAGTTCGCAAGCCTCGCCGCCGCAGTCGATCGGGCGGCCACCGAGGGCGGCATCATCTCGAACAGCTACGGCTCGTACGGCTTCGACGGCTCGAACGGCAAGGCGTTCGACAAGCACTGGGACAAGCCCAACCATGCGGTGGTCGTGTCGGCCGGCGACAGCGGCTACGGCGCGGCCTACCCGGCCGGCCTGAACACCACGATCTCGGTCGGCGGCACCAGGCTGACCCTGAATGCGAGCGGTGGCTACGGCTCCGAACGCGCCTGGGGTCCGGATGCGACGCACGACTGGGGCACCGGCTCCGGGTGCATGAACGGCTCCGTCAGCGGCGCCCCGGCGGTCGCGGCCAGGGCGTTCCAGAAGACGGTCGCCAACTACGCCAAGACCGGCTGCGGCACCAGTCGCGGCCTGAACGACGTGGCGGCAAACGCCGACCCGAACACCGGCTCGGCCGTGTACACCACGTCGCACGCCTGGCTGAAGGTCGGCGGCACCAGCCTCGCTGCGCCGCTGATCGCGGGCGTGTTCGCGCTGAAGAACGACTTCGCGGGCGCGTTGTACCCGGCCTCGCTGCTCTACTCGCACGTCGGCGCGGCGTCCTTCCGCGACGTCAAGACGGGCACCGACGACGCGGGCAACTACCCGCTCGCCTGCACCCGGACACCGGCCTGCAGCGCGGTGAAGGGCTACGACCTGCCGACCGGCGTGGGGACGCCGAACGGCATCAGCGGCTTCTAGGGCCGCTTCGGTCAGCGCCTGGGAGGGACCGCGTGGCCCCTCCCAGGCGTGGCAACCTAGGACGCGAGCCCGGCGCTGCGCGTCCGGTACTCCTCCTCCGAGATCTCGCCGCGGGCGTACCGCTCGGCCAGGATCTGGCGGGCCGACCGGGTATGGTCGCCGCGCCGGCCGCGCCAGCCACCCGGCCAGCAGACGAACCGGAAGATGAGGAAGAACGCCAGCAGCCACAACAGCGGGATCAGCGGGAACAGCCACGGGTGGTGCCAGTCGTGATCCGTCGACAGCAGTGCAATGTCCAGCAGGGTCATCGCCTCGCTCCTTTCCGTGCGATGAGCGTGTGCGATCAAAACCTTAGCAGACTAATGATTGCTAGGCTACGAGATTGATGGCCCGTCCGGACGGCCCACCGATCGGCCTGCACCTGGCGACGACCTCGAAGCAGGTCGGCCGCGCATTCAACCGGGCGCTCGGCGAGTCCGGCGGCTCGGTGCCGGTCTGGCTGATCCTCAGCTCGCTGAAGGGCGAGCGCTGGCGCACGCAGCAGGATCTCGCCCGGGCGGTCGGCATCGAGGGGCCGACGCTGACCCGCCACGTCGACGCGATGGAGCACGACGGCCTGGTCACCCGGCACCGCGACACCGGCGACCGGCGCGCGGTACGCGTCGAGCTGACCGAGGCCGGCGAGGCACTGCACGCCGAGCTGCTGCGGGCGGTGATCGCGTTCAACCGGCGGCTCCGCCGCGGCCTCGCCGAGCACGACATCGCGCAGCTGCGGGAGCTGCTCGACCGGCTCGCGGCGAATGTGGGCTAGTCCGGCAGCATCGGCACCGACCAGCCCTCGTCGCGGCCCAGCAGCACCGCCCGGATCAGGGCCTGCGAGCCGTAGCGCTCACGCACCTCGTCGACCGCGGCGTCCAGCTCGGCGTCTCCGTGGCGGTCGACCCGCAGCCGCAGCTGCACGGCCCGGCCGTCGGCCAGGTTGGTGACGGCGATCCCCACCATCGTCAGCCCACCGCGCTCGATCACGGGCATCGCGTCGGCCATCAGCAGCCGGGCGGCGAACAGCACCTCGGAGGTTTCCGCCGTCGGGTAGGCCAGCGTGTGGGATCGCGTCGCCCGGCTGAAGTCTGAGAACCGCATGCGTAAGACGACCGTG
>DATLLX010000174.1:0-2910 GCA_035537595.1 Gaiellales bacterium
GGCGACTTCGATCTGTTCGCCGGCCAGGGTGACGTCGGCACCGCCGGCGAGACTAAGATCGTCATCCGGCCCGAGCGGATCCACCTCGAGTCTCAGGATTCGACCGGCGAGAACCGGATCCCCGGCATGGTCGAGCGCGTGGTCTATCTGGGCAACGCCAACCAGGTGATCGTGCGCCTGGCCCACGGCGAGGTCGTTCAGGCCCTCGTCCAGAACACCGGTCAGGAGCTGCACTACTCGCAGGGCGACCCGGTGCGGGTCAACCTGCCGCCGGAGGCGCTGCGCGTGCTGCGCGACACCGGCGCGGCGCCGGTGGCCGACGCCGAGGCGGCAGCGCCGGTCTAGTCGCCGTCGGGCCGGGGCAGCGCGACCGAGCCCGACCCCAGCGGCCTGCGCGGCCGTCGCGGGAACCGGTCACCGGCCCCGTCGTCGGGAGGCGGCGGGCCGCCGTCGATCCGCCGCACCACATCCGTGCGCTCGCCGCGGCGGGTGCGGACGACCAGCCAGACGCCGTCCCGCGTGCTCGACCATGCCCACCGGCAGGCCGCCCGGTCGGCGTCGTCCAGCCGCCGGAACCTCGCCAGCGCCTCGGGCCGGCCCTCGCGTACCACTTCGTAGCCGCGGCGCGCAACCGTGTTTCTGGTGCGCTCGAACATCTGCCCAAGCATGCCTCAGCCGCCGCCGGTGGGCAAGGACGACCGGAACAACGGGGTCAGACCCCGTTGTTCCGCCACGCCAAAGATGCTGGTCAGCTGCGGAGCAGGCCGCGGCTGATGATCAGCCGCTGGATGTCCGAGGTGCCCTCCTCGATCTCCTCGAGGCGGGCATCGCGCGACCACTTCTCGACCGGGTACTCGCGCGAGTAGCCCCAGCCGCCCAGCGTCTGCACGGCGGCCCAGGTCACCCAGGTGGCGGTCTCGGATGCGAACAGCTTGGCCATTGCCGCCTCGGCCGGCACGTGCTTGCCCTCGTCCATCAGCCGGGCGGCTCGATGGGTCAGCAGCCGGGCGGCGTCGATCCTGGTCGCCATGTCGGCCAGCCGGAAGCCGACCGCCTGGTGCTGGCCGATCGGCCGGCCGAACGCCTCCCGCGTCTTGGCGTACTCGACGGCGTACTCGAAGGCCGCCCGGGCGATGCCGACGGCGCTGGCGGCCAGGTGCACGCGCGACTCGTCGAAGGTGTGCATCAGGCTGTAGAAGCCCTTGCCCTCCTCGCCCAGCAGCCGGTCGGCGGGGATCCGGCAGTCGTGCAGGAACAGCTCCGTGTTGATGATCGCCCGCTGGCCCACCTTCCGCATCGGCTCGCCGAAGCTGAGGCCCTGGTCGCCCTTCTCGAGCAGGAAGGCGGTCACGCCCTTGGAGCCGGTGCCGGGCGCCACGGTCGCGAAGACGACGTAGAACTCGGCCACGCCGCCGTTCGAGATCCACGTCTTCTGGCCGTTCAGCACCCAGGAGTCGCCGTCGCGGACGGCGGAGGTGGTCATGGCGGCCGTGTCGGACCCGACGCCGGGCTCGGTCGACGCCAGAGCCGTCAGCGGCGGGCGCTCGCCGCACAGCGGGGTCAGCCACCGCTCCTTCTGCTCGTCGGTGCCCACCTCCAGCACAGGCCGGGCGAAGAACGCGCCGGAGGTGACCAGGTTGCCGATCCCGGCGCAGCCCCAGTTCAGCTCCTCCTGAACGATGCAGCCGGTCAGCACGTCGGCGATGCCGCCGCCGCCCACCTCCTCGGGCAGCATGTACGAGGTCAGGCCGACCTCGGCAGCCCGGTGCACGACCTCCACCGGGCAGTAGGTGTCCTTCTCGTCGACCTCGGCCGCCACCGGGCGGATCTCCCGCCGCGCGAACTCCCGCGCGAGCTGCTGGATCTCGCGCTGCTCGTCGGTCAGGTCGGGGATGTACGGCGCCAGCTCGGCCATCGACCGACGGTACCAGAGAGCCGTTTTGCCGCGTCCCAGGAACCGTCACGGAGGCGCTTGGCTACACTGTTCGCCGCACCCTGGAGGGGTGGCAGAGTGGTTGAATGCGGCGGTCTCGAAAACCGTTTCGGGCGGCTTCGTCCGACGAGGGTTCGAATCCCTCCCCCTCCGCTCTCGGCCGTACCGCGCGACGTCAGGACGTCGCCCGCCAGTTGCGGTGGAGCTCGTTGGCGTAGCGCCGCCCCAGCCACTCGGCCTGGCCGGGGAGCCACTCGGCGAAGCTCCTGGATCCGGTGGCCGGGTGGTGGGAGACGAGCAGCTCAGAGGTCAGGGCACCGAGCTCCTCGCGAGTGATCACGACGTCTCGGAGCAGACGGCCCAGCATCGCCCCGAGGGCGCCCACGGCCGGGGGCGGCAGGTGCAGCAGCCGCGTTCGAGTGCCCAGCGCGCGCCGAAGCACCGTCAGGAACTCGTCGAACGTGTAGAGCTCGGGGCCGGCTGCGTCCTCGACCGAGGGCCCGCTTCGCGCTGCCGCCGCCACCGCCTGGTCGGCCACGTCGTCGACCGACACCGGCTGGACGCGGTAGCGGCCGTCGCCGGGCACGGCATAGACGGGTAGCCGACGCAGAAGCCAGGCCATGTTGTTGATCAGGATCTCCTGGCGCCCGCCGAACACCAGCGACGGGCGAATCACCGCATACTCGCTGGTGGTCTCCGCCAGGGCATGCTCGACGGCGGCCTTGCCGCGAAAGTAGGCGAACGGAGACCCGGCCGCGGCATTGGTGACCGACAGGTGAACGACCCGCCCGACGTCCGCCGCCCTCGCCGCGCGGAACAGGCGGCGGCTGTTCTCGACCGCGTCCTCAAACGTCGTCCCGCTGTGGGCGAACCTGATCCAGTAGGTGTTGAACAGCACGTCAGCCCCAGCGAGAGCCCGAACCAGGGCCGCGTCATCCGTGAACTGCAGCCGTTCCTGTCGGATCCGACCCGCCAGC
>DATLLX010000175.1:0-9834 GCA_035537595.1 Gaiellales bacterium
GGTACCCGGTTCGTTTGCCCGGAGAGACAACGGTGGGCCGCGCAACCAGGCCGTTCGAGGCCCTCGGGTGTGCCGGTTCGGTGCCGGACTCGTCACGTCGGGATGGGAGGGAACCAGGTTCGGTACCTGGTTCAGCCCGCCCGCGCGAACCGCTCGAAGATGCGGAGGCCGGCTCCCGTGCGGGGGTGCTGCTCGGTGCCGCAGGGGGTCATGCCGAGCTTCTCGGCCACGCGGATCGACGCGGCGTTCGCCGGGTAGATGATGCTGATGATCCGCTCCAGGCCGAGCTCGTCGAAGCCGAACGCCAGCGACGCCAGGGCGGCCTCGGTGGCGTAGCCGCGGCCCCAGTGGGAACGGGCCAGCAGCCAGCCGGCCTCCACCGCCGGCAGCACGGCGGGCAGGAAGGTCGGCACCGCCAACCCGGCCCAGCCCACCGGCGCCTGCTCTGCCTTGGGGACGACCGCCCACAGCCCGAAGCCGTGATCGTCCCAGTGCTCGATCAGATGGCCCAGCAGCTCGCGCGACCGCTCGTCGTCGCAGGTCTCGCCGGCACCGATGTAGCGCATGACCTCGGGATCGGCCCAGATCGGCGCCAGGTGGGGCAGGTCGTCCACCTTCAGCGGCCGCAGCAGCAGGCGCTCGGTCTCGACCGAGGCGTTCACGACGGGAGCAGCTCGCGCAGGGCGGCTGCGGCCCGGGCGCGATGGGACACGGCGTCCTTCTCCTCCGCGCTCATCTCGCCGACCGTTCGCTCCTCTCCCTCGGGAACGAAGGCCGGGTCGTAGCCGAAGCCGCCGCTGCCGCGCAGCTCCTTCGCCAGCGTGCCGCGGAGCTCGCCGCGGGCGTACAGCTCCCTGCCGTCGGGCGAGATCATGACCAGCTCGGCCACGTACGCGACGCGGCGGTCGTCCACGGCCTCAAGCGCCTGCAGTAGGGCGGCCAGGTTCTCGGCGTCGGTCGCCTGCTCCCCGGCGAAGCGCGCCGAGCGCACACCGGGGGCGCCGCCCAGGGCGGCGGCGGAGATGCCGGAGTCGTCCGCCAGCACCCAGAGGTCGCCGTCCACCTCGCCCCGCACGTGCCGCGCCTTCAGCAGCGCGTTCTCGCGAAACGTCTCACCCGTCTCCTCCGGCAGCGGGCCGGGATACGGCTCGACCTCCCAGCCCGGCAGCAGCCGCATCAGCTCGCGAGCCTTGTGCCGGTTGCCCGATGCGAGCACGACCCTCATCGCCGGGAAGCGACGGCACTTGCGATCACGCGGGCCTGGATGCCCGCGATGTCCTCGATGCCGCCGGCGGCGAGCTCGAGCAGCGCATCCAGCGACGCCCGGCCGAACGGGGTGCGCTCGGCGGTGGCCTGCACCTCGACCAGCTCCCCGCCGCCGGCCATGACGACGTTCATGTCGACCTCCGCCCGCGCATCCTCGACGTACGCCAGGTCGAGCAGCGGCTGGCCGTCGACGATCCCCACCGACACGGCCGCGATCGAATCGCTGAGCGGCATCTGGCGGAGCAGCGACTGGTCGACCAGCCGGGACAGCGCCATGTGCAGGGCCAGATAGGCGCCGGAGATGGCCGCGCAGCGGGTGCCGCCGTCGGCCTGGATGACATCGCAGTCGAGCCACACCGTGCGCTCGCCGAGCGCCTTGAAATCGACCACCGAGCGCATCGAGCGGCCGATCAGCCGCTGGATCTCGACCGTCCGGCCGTCCAGCTTGCCGCGCGAGGCGTCGCGGGTCTTGCGCTGGTCGGTCGAGCCGGGCAGCATGCCGTACTCCGAGGTCACCCAGCCGGTGCCCCGGCCGCGCATCCACGGCGGCACGCTCTCCTCGACCATGGCCGTGCAGATCAGCCGGGTGTTGCCCTGCTGGTAGAGCACCGAGCCGGTGGCGCTGGAGATGAAGTCCGGGGTGATCTCGATCGGCCGCAGCTCATCGGGCGCGCGCCCGTCGGCCCGCGTCATGCGGCCACCGCCAGGGCAGCCGGATCGACCCGCTCGACCTCGGTCAGCGGCAGCTGCAGGAAGCGGCCGGCCACCTCGCGGAAGGCCTGCTCGTCGCCCGTGCACAGGAACCGGTAGTCGCCCTCACGGCCGGGGCGGTTGCCGACCCCGCGACGCTCGAGCGTGTCGCCCACCTCCCGCGCGATCTCCTCCGCAGAGGTGATCAGGGTGACGCCGCGGCCGAAGATGCGCTGAAGCATCGGCCGGATCAGCGGGTAGTGCGTGCAGCCGAGGATCACCGTGTCCACCGCGGCCTCCTTGAGCGGCTCGGCGTACCGTTTCGCCGCCTCATGCAGCTCTTCGCCATGGGTGTCACCGGCCTGGATCAGCGGCACCAGGTCGGGACAGGCGACCTGCGTCACCGCGACGCCGGCATCGAGCAGCGCGATCGCCGCCGGATAGCGGAAGCTGCAGACTGTGGCCTCGGTCGCCATCACCCCGATGTGGCGGTTTCGCGTCACCTGAACGGCGGCGTGCGCCTCGGGCGTGATGACGCCGATCAGCGGCACCTCGAACTCCCGCTGCAGATCGGGCAGCGCGGCCGCCGTCGCCGAGTTGCAGGCGACCACCAGCAGCTTGACGTCGCGAGCGGCCAGGTGGGCGGCGATCTCGTGGGCGTAGCGGCGGATCACGTCGGGCGGCTTCGTCCCGTAGGGAAACCGCTCGGGCGCCGAGTCGCCGAAGTAGATGAAGTCCTCGTGCGGCAGCGTGACCAGGCACTCGTGGAGCACCGTCAGCCCGCCCACCCCGGAGTCGAAGACACCTATCGGCCGCGTATCCATTGGCGCAGTCTAGGCGCGGCTTCGGGCGGCGGGGCGGGCCTCCGACCGGGAGCGAAAACCGTTCTGCTGGCTTGACATATTCTTGGCGATGAAAGAAATCTGCCCAAACCTCTTGACGGGCGCATGCAAACGTGGCAGAACACACCAAGATGCTCGCAAAAACGTCATTGGGGGATGACGTCAGGTCACCCGGTTATTGCACTCAGCCGGGTGGCCCGGCGAGCGTCGTCGGTTTCAAGGCGCCGCGGCCGTAGCTGAAGGGCACGTGCCGCGATGCGCGCCGGGGCGGCACTCTGCGGAGTCGCCCCGGCGCACCAACCGCCCCGTCGCCCCGCCGGGCGGCGGGGCAGCCGCGTACAATCCCCCGCCATGACTCAGACACCTGACTGGCTGACCGAGGGATACCCCGAGCTGCGCGCCGCGCCGCCGTGGGTGATGCAGGAGATGATCGAGTCGCAGCCCGACCTGCTGGAGCAGATCGCGACCGCCTCCGACACCGCCGCGCTGGCCCTGCTGCTGAAGGGCGCCGGCCCCCACCACACCGTGGGCTGCGGCACCAGCGAGCACGCCTCGCTGGCAGTTGCCGAGATCCTGACCGAGGCGGGCACGCCCGTCACCTCGCTGCAGGCCTTCGAGGCCGCGCTCAGCCCGCCCGCCGCGGGCAGCGTCACGGGCATCTCCCACTCCGGCTCGACCTGGGCCACCAACGAGGCGCTCCGCTCCGCCCGCGCCGCCGGCCGGGCCACCGGCGTGATCACCGCCGGGCCGCAGCGGGCCGCGTCCACCCACGCCGACGGCGTGCTGGCGACGCCGGCGGAGGACGCCAGCTGGTGTCACACGGTCGGCTACACCTCGCCGATCGCCGCCGCCCTGGCCCTGGCCGCCACGCTCTCGCAGCTCGACATCGCCCCCGGCACCGTGCGTGACCTGGTCGCCGCAGGGGTGGCCGTCCGCGAGCAGGCGACCGCCGTCGCCGAGCAGCTGGCCGACGCCGCGCAGATCATCCTGGTCGGCAGCGGCGCCGACCGGATCGCCGCCCGCGAGCTGACGCTGAAGATCGAGGAGGCGAGCTACCTGCCGAGTGCGATGCGCGACCTGGAGACGTTCCTGCACGGCCACCTGCCGGCCTGCGACGACTCCACCGGCCTGGTGCTGATCCACGCCGACCGCCGGGCGTCACAGCGGCGCACCGACCGCGGCTCGCAGCTGCTGGCCGCCGCCCGCCGGGTCGGCATCCGCACCGCCGCCATCACCACCGGCGGCCTGCCCGCCGACCGGCTCTCGGCCGGCTCGATCGACGCCCCGTCGACGGAGGCGCTGCCGGCCGCCGCCTCCGCCCTGCTGGGCACCGCCGCGCCGCTGCAGTGGCTGGCCCACGAGCTGGCCATCGCCCGCGGCACCAACCCCGACCTGATCCGGCGCGACCAGGCCGCCTACCGGGAAGCGGCGGACAGCTACGAATGACCGGCCTTCGAATCCTTCACGCCCAGAACGAGGTGACCGACCCGGCCGGCCTGTTCATCGAGGAGTTCGAGCGCCGCGGCCACACCGTCGACACCGTGCACCCCTACGCTGGCGAGCAGCTGCCGGAGACGCTCGAGGGCTACGCCGGCATGATCGCCGGCGGCGGCACCGTCGACACCCACCAGACCGAGGAATACCCCTGGCTGGCTCATGAGATGGAGCTGATCCGCGAGGCCGTGAAGGACGACAAGCCCTACCTTGGCCTCTGCCTGGGCGCCCAGCTGCTGACCGCGGCAACGGGCGGGCGGGTCGTCCGCTCGGAGCCGCCGGAGGTGGGCTGGGTCGACATCGGGCTGAAGCCGGCCGCCGAGGACGACCCCCTGTTCGGCGACCTGCCCCGCCGGTTCGAGGTGATGGAGTGGCACTACTACCGCTGCAACCCGCCGGCCGACGCCGTCGAGCTGGCCTCGAACGACGTCTGCGTGCAGGCGCTGCGGGTGGGCAGGCACGCCTGGGGCACCCAGTTCCACATCGAGGTCACCCGGCCGGTGCTGATGACCTGGCTGGAGGCCGCCCCCGACGAGCTGGCCAAGTACGGCTACCCGCGCGAGACCTTCATCCGCTCAATGGATGAGCGGCTGGAGGGGCACATGGAGATCGGCCGGCAGCTGGCCGCCCGGCTGGCCGACGTGGCCGAGGCGGTCAGCGCGACCGCCGGCGACGTCAGCTCCGGCGCGCGATAACCACCACCGGCGCCCGATCGGCCGCCGGGGCCGGCGCGGAGCGAAGCACCAGCGTCACCGGCCGCCCGCCGAGGAGTGGGCGCGCCGGGGGCGAGGCCGCTGCCTCGGCTCTCGCCCCCGCGCTCTCCCCTCCCGGATGTCTGTCCGCCGCTGTGCTCCTCACGCGGCAATCAGCCGCAGATGGGGCCGCACCGCCACGGGCAGCTCGGGAAGCCGCTCCCCCAGCAGCTCCACCGCCTCGAGCTGCACGCGGGCCGTCCCCGGCGAGTCATACACAGCGCGCTCGACGACCACCTCGAGCCTGCAGTAGTGACCGTCGATCACCTGCTCGGTGGCCAGCCGCATGCCGGCCGAGATCGAGCGCCGATCGGCCGCGCCGTACAGGCTCAGGTAGTACGCGCGCGTGATCCTGATCCGCACCTCCTGGCCGTCGGCGGTCTCGAACGCCGTATCCCCCGTCCGCGCGAGCACCTCGACCACCCGACCGAGCGTTGGCTGCACCTGATGCATGAACCCCTCCCCCTACGAAACGATTCCCAGACCCCTCGGGCTAGAGATCGGCATCGCCGCCGGGGACAACGACACCCGTGCGGGTGAACGCCCGTCACACCTTCGTGCAGATCGGCCCGCCGCTAGCTGACCAGGGCGAGCTCGGCGGCGTACTCAGGCCGCTCCTCGAGCCGCGCCAGCCAGGCTGCGACAGAAGCGTATGCTGCCGGGTCAACACCGTAGCGGGACAGCCTGGCGACCCACGGCCAGTAGCCCGGGTCGGCCAGCGAATACGTCTCGCCGGCGATGTAGGGGGCCAGCGCCAGCTGCACGTCGAGCACGTTCAGCTGACCGAGCACGGCCGGCCCGGCGCCATCCTCGCCACGGCGCAGCGCGTAGTAGGCGTCGGCGAAGTCGTCGAACCGGCGCATCATCATCCGCACCCGCGCCCGCCCGACCGGATCCTCGGGCATCATCGATTCCTCGGGGTAGGCCTCCTCGAGGTACTCGTCGATCGCCTCCGACTCGCTGAGCACCGCGTCGCCGTCGACCAGCACGGGCACCTTGTTGCGCGGGTTCAGCTCGCGGAGCAACGGCGGCCGGTCGCGGAGGTCGATCTGCACCGGCTCGTAGGCCAGGCCCTTGCCGGCCAGCACCAGCCGGGTGCGCACGCAGTAGGGGCAGGCATCAGCGTGATACAGCGTCATTGACACGGGTTGGAACCATAAGCGACGATGCCAACCGATGGCGAGGTACCGTAGCCTGCACATCCGTGACATCGACCCGACGCCGATCCTGAACGGCACCGTCCAGTGGCGTCCGGTGCGGCGCACGCTCGACGTCAAGGCGTTCGGGATCAACGCCTACTCCGGCGAAAAGACCGGCGACCAGGTGATCGAGGAGCATGACGAGCTGGGCGGCGGCGCCGGCAGCCACGAGGAGCTGTACGTGGTGCTCGAGGGCCGGGCCACCTTCACCATCGACGGTGACCAGCTCGACGCGCCCGCCGGCACGCTGGTGTTCCTGCCCGATCCCGCCTCCAAGCGGGTCGCCTACGCCGCCGAGCCGGAGACCACGGTGCTGGCGATCGGCGGCCCGGTCGGCCGGCCGTATGCGGTCTCGCCCTGGGAGTCCTCGTTCGAGGCCCAGCCGTACGCCGACGCCGGCGACTACGACAAGGCCTATGAGGTGGCCGCCGCCGGCCTGGCCGACCACGACGAGAACGCCAGCCTGCACTACAACCTGGCCTGCTATCGCGCCCTGGGCGGCCACCGCGACGAGGCCCTGCGGCTGCTGGCGGCGGCCCTCGAGCGCGACAGCGGTGGCGAGCTTCGGGAGTGGGCGGCCACCGACACCGACTTCGACTCGCTGCGCGACGATGCCGAGTTCAGGCGGCTGATCGGCGGCTAGCTCAGTCTCGGTGGTGCCGGCGCTGCCAGGGGATGTCCCGGAACCGCACGGTCAGCCGGTGCACGGAGCCGTCGGTCAGGTACACCTCCAGCTGGCGGCAGCTGCCCGCCCAGTCCTTGCGTGTGTGCCAGCGAAGCTTGTAGCGGCCGTCGCCCAGGAACCGCAGCCCGCGGCCGATCTGGGCCGGCGCCTGGTCGCGAGCCTGCACCGACGCGTCCGACCCGCAGGCCACCCGGCCGGTCAGAAGCGGCCCGGCGACCACGTCGCTGGTGGCGCCGTCGATCAGGAACCTGACCTGCAGCACCGCCCCGGCCTTGAGCCGGTTCAACCGCTCCCAGACCAGCCACCGAAACGGCAGCGGCGGCAGCTCGGCGGCCCATGTCACCGATGAACGGCTGGTGTTCCCGGCAGTGTCGGTGGCCTCCACGGTGAACGTCCGCGCGCCCGCCGCATCGACGGTGAACGACTCGCCGCTGGCCACCGGCCCCGCGCAGGCCGCCACGCCGGAGCCGGCGTCGTCGCAGGCGTAGGCGGCGGTCAGCGTGTCGCCGACGATCGCCACCTGGCCGTCGGCCGGCGAGCTGATCGTGATCTGCGGCGCCCGGCGATCGACCGCGATGCCGGTGAACGGGCCGGCCGTGGCGCAGTTGCCGGCCAGGTCGCAGACCTGGCGGCTGTCGGTGGAGGCGTCCGCCGTCTCGGTGCCCTCGGCAACCGCGGTGGTCACGCTGAAGCTGGCGTCGGCGCCATCGGCCAGGCCGCTGCCATCATCGCCGGCGGTGCAGGCGAGGGTGACGTTCGCCGGATGCCAGCCGCCGGTCGCGGCCTCGCAGCTGATCGAGGGCGGCGTGGTGTCGGCGGGGACGTCGAGCGGCGAGTCGACCCGGAACGTGTCCCAGCCGGCGCCGTCGTCAGCCGCCACGATGCCCGGCGCCGACGAGGTGAAGACCAGCGAGTGCGCATCGGCCGAGACGCCGGCGCCGCTGCTCGACCCGCCCGTGTTGCCCGGCGAGACGATGTGGGTGGTGCCGGCCTCGAGGTCGCGCACGTAGACGTCGGTGCCCGCCGCCGGATCTGCCGGCGACAGGTTGGAGGCGGTCGAGTCGAAGGCCACGACGTGCCCGTCCGCCGACAGCCGGCCACCGCTGGACGGCCCGTTCCCGGCGCCGCCCCCGGGTGCCTGGCTGGCCAGCAAGGTGGTCGACGTGGCCAGATCGCGTACGTAGACGTCGGTGACGCCGTTGGCGTCGGACGGGACCAGCGCCGAGGCCGTGCGGAAGGCGACTCGCCCGCCGTCAGCGCTGATCCCGTCCGGCAGCAGGTCAGCGGACGCCACTGTGCCCGCGCTGACCCACTCCGTGGTGCCCGTCTGGCGGTCGCGGCGATAGACGTCGGCGACGCCGTTGGTGTCGGCCGCGACCAGCGCCGCCGTGGTCACGAAGGCCACGTAGCGGCCGTCGGCGCTGATCGCCGAGACGCTGGAGTCGCTGCCCTGCGGGGCCTGGGCGCCGGCCTCGCTGAGGTTGACCCGCTCGACCACGCGGGTGCTGCGGTCGACCAGCAGCACGTCGCGGGACAGGTTGGTGTCGCCGCTGACCAGGTTGGCCGAGCGCGACGAGAAGGTCACGAACTGGCCGTCGGCGCTGATCGCGTTGGACGCCTCGCCGCTGGCGTTGACCGCCTGCAGGTTGCTCTTGCTGAGGCTGACCCGGGAGGTGGTGCCGCCGTCGATGTCGCGGACGAAGACGTCGAGCACGCCGTTGGTGTCGGCCAGGGCCAGGTTCGAGGCCAGCGACGAGAACACCACGAACCGGCCGTCGGCCGAGATCTCGGCGTTTGACGACGCCCGGTTCCCCTCCACGCCGCTGCTGGAGACGCTGACCCGGGTCAGCGTGCCGACGGCCAGGTCGCGCACGAACACGTCGGCCACCCCGTTCGTGTCGCCGGGCACCAGGTCGGCCGCCGAGGAGACGAACGCGATCCGCGTGCCGTCGGCAGACGACGACAGCGAGGCCTGCGGCTGTGGTTCGTTGGTGGGCGGCCCCGCGGTCGTGGAGGTGACCAGGTCGGGTGCCGTGGCCGCGGCGGCTGAGCCGGCCACCAGCATGCCGCCCACCAACGCCGAAAGAATCGCTGCACGACTTGCTGGAACCCTCACGATCCGACCCCCGGACTACGTGGTTTGTGCGTCGCCGGCCGCCAGGGCGGCGCGCGCAGAGCCTTCAACCCTCACGGTGCTCCCAAAGCTGACAACGCGCACCACCCAAACGGGTTCGGCTGGCGCCCCTTCCCGGGGGGTCGGCCGGTCACCCAAACGCCGTCCGGAACAACGGGGTCTGACCCCGTTGTTCCGCTGGACCGTGCGGTAGCGTTGGGCGATGGTGGAGATCTCCCCGCTGCCGCCGGAGCGGCTCGACGAGCTGCTGCCGGCGTTCCTCGCCCTCCACCGCCACCACCAGGAGGTGAGCATGGTGCCGGTGCACGAGGACGAGCAGCTGGCCTGGCGGCTGCGGCGCCAGGTGTACGCCGACACCCTGGCCGGCGGGCGGGGGTTCGTGCTGGCCGCCGTGGAGGACGGCCTGGTGATCGGCTACGCCGTGGTGTTCGAGCACCCCGAAGCCGACGACACGTTTCCCTACCGAAACGGCCACGGCGAGATCTACAGCCTGTCCGTGCTGCCCGAGCAGCGCGGCCGCGGCATCGGGTCGCGGCTGCTCGACCGCGTCGATCAGGAGCTGGCAGCCCGCGGCATCACCGACCTCGCGATCGGCGTGCTGACCGGCAACGACGGCGCCATCCGCCTCTACCAGCGGCGCGGCCTGGTGCCCGGCGAGCTGATGCTCTACCGGATCGCCGGGGACTAGGAAATCGCTGCAATGTGCGCGAAACTGTCAACACCATGTTGACCATCGATGATGCGGTGGAGCTGCTGCTGCAGCGGCCCGAGG
>DATLLX010000176.1:0-7988 GCA_035537595.1 Gaiellales bacterium
GGCAGCACCGCCGCCACCGCCACCGCCGCCGGTGCTGCCCCCGCCGTCGGACTTGCCGCCGCCGTCGGGCTTACCGCCACCCTTGCCGCAGCCCTTGGGCTTCGTGCAGGCCGGTGGCGGCTGGACGATCTTGAACTGCGAATGGAACGGCTGGTACTGCACCGGGTTTCGGGGCAGCGGCCAGGCCTGCTCGGGGAACTTGTGCGGTTCCTTGGCAAAGGCGGCGCTAATGAACTGGGCCCAGATGTTGACCGGGATCGAGCCGCCCCAGATGTCCGAGCCCATCGGGATCGACGCCTTCGGGTAGCCCACCCACACGCAGGCCGACAGCGTCGTCGAGTAGCCGCAGAACCAGGCGTCCCAGTTGTTCGTGGTCGTCCCGGTCTTGCCGGCCACGGTGCGCCCGGCCAGGTAGAGCTGGGAGGCGGCGCCGGTGCCGTACTGGGCGTTGTGCTCGAGGATCTTCGACACCTCGTAGGCGGCGCCGTCCTTGATCACCCGCCGCCCGGCCGGGCGGCGCCAGTGGTACAGCTCGTCGCCGGTGGCGATGCTCTTGACGTCCAGCATGGCCGCGGGATCGCGGCGCACGCCCTGTGCCGCCAGGGTGGTGTAGGCGTGGGTCATGTCGAGCACCGACACGTCGCCCGTGCCGAGCACGATCGAGTAGGCGTCGGGCAGCGGCGGCTTGCGCGAGATGCCCAGCCGGTAGGCCATGTTCTGGATCCGGTCGTAGCCGAGATCGACCGCCAGCCGGGCGAACACGGTGTTGTCGGAGTTGACGGTGGCCTGGTCGAGATCCATCGGCCCGTTGGCCGGGGCGTGCGTCTCGACGTTCCAGATGTCGGTCTCGGGGTTGACGGGCGGGTTGACCAGGTCGTAGTGGAACGTCCCCGACATGAACGGCGTCGAGTAGGGATCGATGCCGAGGTCGTTGATGGCGGCGGTCAGGGCGTAGGTCTTGAAGGTCGATCCGGCCTGGCGGGTGCCCTGGACGGCAAGGTTGTACTTCGACTGGCTGTAGCTGGTCGACGACTCCATCGCCAGCACCTCGCCGGTGCGCGGATCGATCGCCACCAGAGCCGCGGCCGGCGCCGGGTCGTAGGCCGCCGACAGGCCGTGGGTGATCGCCCGCTTGGCCGCACGCTGCAGCGACGAATCGATGGTGGTGCGCACCTCGAGCCCCGACTTCAGGCCCTTGCGGCCGATCGTCGGGTCCTGCTGCAGCAGCGATCGCACCCACGACACGAAGTAGCCCTGGTTGTTGACGTCCAGGTAGCCGCCCGGCCTGACGCCGATCGAATGCTTCACCGCATGGTCGTGCTGGGCCTGGGTGATCATGCCCTCCTGCAGCATCGCGTCGAGCACCTCGTTACGGCGCTCCCGCGACGCCCGGCGGTTCTCGATCGGGTTGTAGAGCAGGGGATCCTTGGGGATGCCGGCCAGCGTCGCCGCCTGGTACAGCTTCAGCTGGCCGCAGTGGACGCTGAAGTACTGCTGGGCCGCCGCCTCGCATCCGTAGGTGATCGCGCCGTAGGGGACGACGTTCAGGTACTCGGCCAGGATCCGCTGCTTCGACCACTCCTTCGACATCTGCATCGCCAGGTAGGCCTCGCGGATCTTGCGCGTGAACGTCTTGTCGGTGGTCACCGTGCTGGGGTACAGGTTTCGCACCAGCTGCTGCTCGATGGTCGAGGCTCCCTGGGTGATCTGGCCCGCCTGGAGGTTGTCGAGCGCGGCCCGGATCACGCCCTGAAGGTCGACGCCGTTGTGGTCCCAGAAGCGCTTGTCCTCGATCGCGACGGTCGCGTCCTTGAGCTTCTGCGACATCTGGTCGTAGGAGATCGGAGTGCGGTTCTCGGTCGACGGCAGCACCGCCAGCAGCTTGCCCTCGCGGTCGTAGATCCGGGTGTTGGCACCCGGCGGCTCGGCGGTCAGCTGCTCGAAGTTGATGCCCGCCAGCGTGTCGTCGACGAACACCGCCCCGCCCACCGCGCCGGCGGCGACCAGCACGCCGAGGCCGATCATCACCACCACCGCCATCGTCGCCAGCAGCGACCTGCGGCCGTGCCGCCGCTGCACGGCCCGCCGCTTGCGGCGGCGTTGGGACACGTGCGCCAGCACGTCGTCGTAGGCCTTGCGCTGGTCCGGCCCGTTGAGCCCGTTGGGCGGGCCGGTCACTCCACGACCTCGGCCTCGATGCCCCGGAACACGCCCTCCGCGTACAGCCTGGCGACGGCCCGCTCGCGCATCCATGCGGCGGTCTGAGCGGCCTGGGCAGCGTCCGGCGTCCACACCGAGACCTGGAACACGGCGCGCGTATCGGTCAGGTCGGAAATGGTGACGCCGGGGTCGAGGCGCTCCGAGACCCGGCCCGGTGCCAGCGGCACCAGCTCCTCCAGCTCCGTTCGCTCCCGGGTCGGGTCGGCCTCGAGCGGCACGCTGATCCGCACCTGGGCCAGCGCCACCGGATCGATCAGCGTCTGGTTGACGACGCGCCCCTGCGCCAGCTCCTCGTTGGGGATCAGCACGCGGCGATTATCGGCGGTGCGCAGACGGGTGTATGTGAGCCCGATGTCCTCGACGACGCCCTCCGACTCTCCGATGATCACGCGGTCTCCCAGCCGCACCGGCTGGTTGAGCGCGATCATGATCCCGGCCACGAAGTTTGCCAGCGTCGAGCGGGCGGCGAACCCGACCGCCAGGCCGATCACCGCCGAGGAGGCGAACACCGTGCTGGCCAGATCGCGGGTGGCCTCGATCTCGAACAGGATCACGCTGACGCCAACGAACACGAGCACGGCCATGATCACGCGCCGCAGCAGGCGGTAGCGCGTCTCCAGCACCGCCTGCTCCGCGGCCGGCAGCCGCGCTACCCAGATCCGGCCCTTCCGGGCCAGCAGCCGGTCGACCACGAACAGCCCCAGGACCATGCCGACGATGACCACCAGGGTCGGCCAGTGTTCATTGAGCCAGCTTTGATCCGTCGTTGCGAGAGTCGTAGATCACCGTCCCGGTGGCCAGGTCGATCAGGCCCACCGTCTCGAGAGGCCCGTCAGGCCGCGTCCTGCCGGCGACCTTCCAGACTAGCCTCGCATTCGTCGTCAGGTCGCGAGTCCCCTGCCCGGAATCGCTCGTCGTTCGCAATCTGAACACCCGGTCGGGAAGCCACAGCAGGTCGACCCTGACCGGTTGCACCCGGCCGTCCGAGAACACGCGCACCGCAATGTTTCGCGCCTCGGTGGGCGTCCCGGCCCTGGCGTCGGGCACCTCGCGCACCGCCTCCGCCAGGAACCGCCACGCCTGAAGCGGCTGCGACAGGAAGTCGACCCGCTGCCCGGGGGCGGTCGCCGACCGGGCGATGTAGGCGGGGACGTAGAGCGCCGCGCCCAGCGCCAGAACGGCCAGCACCGCCCAGAACAGTCCGCTACGGCGCCCCATGTGCGAAGACTACAATCGCGCGCCATGGCTCTCCGCGCCGCCGCCCTGCTCGTCCTCGCCGTGATGAGCACATCGTGCGGCTTCAAGAGCGAGCCGATCGGCTCGCTGCCCCAGTTCCCGCAGTCGGCCAGCGACGCGCTCGACCGCAAGGTGATCGTTCAGGAGGCGCCGCGCCGGATCGTCTCGCTCGACCCGGGGATGACCGAGGCGGCGTTCGACATCGGTGTCGGCCGCCTGCTGGTCGGCGGCACCGGCACCGAGACGTTTCCCGCCCAGGCGACAAAGCTGCGGCCGATGCTGAACGGCCAGGGCAAGCCGAACCTGCGCGCCATCGGCAAGGCCAACCCCGACCTGGTGCTGGTGCCCAAGACGCTGGCGCAGACGCAGGCCGACGCCGACAGGATCGCCCGCCGGCTGGGCATCGAGGTGTACGTCAGCGACCGCGAGTCGGTGAAGGGCATCGAGCACGACATCCTCCAGCTGGGGCTCCTGACCGGCCACGGCAGCCAGGCCCGCGGCCTGTTCACCAACATGCAGAACCGCATCAAGACGATCACGACGCCGTTCGCCGGCCAGGATCCGGTGCCCGTGTTCGTCGACCGCGGGTACTTCTACACCATCCCCGGCGACGGCCTGGCCGCCAACCTGATCGGCCTGGCCGGCGGGATGAACGTGGCCGAGAACGCCGACGTCAGCACTCCGCTCACCCCGGCCGAGCTGCGACAGGCGGCGCCCCAGGTCTACCTGGCGGTCGCCGGCAGCGGGGTCACCCTGCAGGGGCTGCGCCGCTCGCCCGCCACCCGCTCGCTGCCGGCCGTCCGTCACAAGCGGTTCACCGTGCTTCCGGACGCGGTCTTCATGCGCAGCGGCCCGCGGGTGGTGGACTCGCTGCAGGCCATCGCGCAGGCCATCCACCCGGAGGGCAAATGAGCCGCTACGACGCCGTCCTGCTGGACGCCTTCGGCACGCTGTTCGAGCTGGACGACCCCTTCGAGCGGCTGCGCAGGTCGCTGCGCGAGCGGCTCGCGCTGGACGTGGAGCCGCCGACAGCCGAGCGCGCGTTCCGGGCTGAGATGGCGTTCTACCAGGCCAACTGCCACTCCGCAGGCGACGTCCACAGCCTGGCCGAGCTGCGGCGCCGCTGCGGTGAGCTGCTGGCCGGCGAGCTGGGCCTCGGCCGGCCCGGCGAGCAGCTGGTGCCGGTGCTGGCCGACGCCGTCTCCTACCGGGTCTACGACGACGTCCCGCCGGCCCTGCGGGCGATCGCCGACCGCGGGATCCTGATCGGAGTGGTCTCCAACTGGGACTGCTCGCTGCCGGACGTGCTCCGCGGCGCCGGTCTCACGGTGGACGTGGCTGTCGACTCGGCGTCGGCGAAGTCGGTCAAACCCGACCCGCGCATCTTCCTGATGGCGCTGGAGCGGCTCGCCGTCGATCCGCAGCGGGCGCTGCACGTCGGCGACACCCCGGCCGCCGACGGCGACGGCGCCCGCGCGGCCGGGATCGATGTGCGGATCGTCGACCGAAGCGGTGAGCCTGCTGACTCGACGATCGGCTCCCTGGAGGAGATCATCCCGCTGCTATGACGCCGAAGCGCCGACCCGCAACCGCAGCAGTCCACGGCGGCCGCCCTCCGCAGCTGCCGGGCAGCCCGGTCGTGCCGCCCGTGCACCGCTCCGTGATCTACGAGTTCGATACCGCGGAGCAGTTCGCCGACGTGATGGAGGACAGCAGCCGCGGCTACCTCTACAGCAGGATCAGGAATCCCAGCACCGACGAACTGGCGGCGGTGATGGCCGAGCTCGAAGGCGCCGAGGCGGCGCTCTGCTACGCCTCCGGGATGGCGGCGATCAGCGCGGGTCTGGAGCTGCTGGCGCCGCCGGGGACGGTGGTGGTGGCCGCCGAGCAGCTGTACGGCCAGACGTTCGCGCTGCTGCGCGGGCGGCGGCCGGAGACGCGGTTCGTCGACCTCACCGACGAGGCGGCGGTCGAGCGCGCGCTCGACGGCGCCGGCCTGCTCTACGCCGAGACGATCTCGAACCCGCTCGTCCGGGTGCCCGACCTGGCCCGGCTGGCGGCCGCCGCCCGGGCGGCCGGGATCAGGATGGCGGCCGGCAGCCGATCGGCGTCGACCTCGTGCTGCACTCGGCCACCAAGTACCTGAACGGCCACTCCGACGTGCTGGCGGGGATCGCCGCCGGCAGCGGCGAGCTGGTCGCGGAGCTGGCCCGGCGCCAGCTCGACACCGGGGCCACGCTGGCGCCCGATTCCGCCTGGCTGGTGCGCCGCGGCATCAAGACGCTCCACCTTCGCTGGCAGCGGTGCTCCGAGAACGCCCTCGCCATCGGCCGCTTCCTGGAGGCCGACGACCGGGTGGAGCGGGTGCTCTATCCCGGGCTCGACTCGCACCCCGACCATGCGGTGGCCGCCCGCCTGCTTGAGGGCTGCGGTGGGGTGCTGGCCTTCGATGCCCGGGGCGGCAGGGCGGGCGCGGAGCGGGTGATGGACGCCGTGTCCGTGTGCCTGCGGGCGACCAGCCTGGGCGGCGTCGACACGGCCATCTCGCACCCGGCCTCCACCAGCCACCGCCAGCTGTCGCCGGACGAGCTGCGGGCCGTCGGGCTGTCGGAGGCCACGCTGCGGCTGACGGTCGGCTGCGAGGACGCGGCCGACCTGATCGCGGATCTCGACCAGGCGCTTCGGTGACGCCGGAGGCGGCTGGGCCGCGGAGGATCTCGCCGTGGTGGCTGCTGCCGCCGGCCCTGCTGTTCGCCCTCAACATGGCGACGGTGCTGGCCACCGACCAGGGGACGGCCGAGAACGGGGTGTACAGCGGCGGCTACCTGGCCGCGGCCGCGCTGACCGCCGTGATCCTCGGCGGCTACGCGCTGGCGGCCGCCCGGTTCTCACACGTCGACCCGCGAGCGTCCCTGGCGGTGGTGCCGCCGCCGGCCGGATGGTGGCGGCCGGCCGGCGTGGCATTCGCGGCGATCCTGATCGTCAACCTGGCGCTCGACCCGGTGCTTCACGGCGACAAGGCCCAGGGCATCACGCCCGACCGCCCCCCGCACGGCAGCGAGTGGGCGATCCTGGCCATCTCGCTGGTCGTGCTGTCGGTGGTCGTGCCGGCCGCCGAGGAGCTGCTGTTCCGGGGGTTGGCCTTCGCAACGCTCGGCCGCTACGCCGTCGTCGGCAGCGCCGCCCTGTTCGCCTTCGCGCACGCCCTCCCCGAGCTGCTGCCGGTGGTGTTCCTGTCCGGGCTGGCCCTGGGAGCGCTGCGCCGGCGCACCGGTTCCGTGCTCCCCGGGATGGCCGCCCACGGGCTGCTCAACCTGACCGGCATCGTGGTTGCCGTCGCCACCTCCTAGCCGCACCCCGGCCGGTACACTCACCCGCCATGGACCCGGCCAACGACCCGGTCGTCGAGCGCGCCCGCCGTCAGATCACGGACACCGACCTCGCCATCGTGGAGGCGGTGAACCGCCGTGTCCGGTTGGTCGCCGAGCTGCACCGGTACAAGCGCGAGCAGGGCTACCAGCTGATCGACCCCGGCCGCGAGCAGGCGCTTCGTGAGAGACTGAAGCGGGCCAACGGGGGACCGGTCACCGACGACCGCCTCGACGAGCTGATCACCGTGCTGCTCGAGATCAGCCGTACGGACCAGGCGTGACGTGGTGCGGATAGCCGCACCACGCCGCACCAGCTAGCCGCATCGTCACGATCGGTCGCGATGCGTCAAGATGGCAGGACGTCCGCCAAGCTTTGGAGGCACCAGCAGTGAATGCTCAGGCAGATACGCCGCTCAACTCAACCGCCGTCGCGTCGACCGACGTCTCCCGCCGCTACGGCGAGGGTGACGCAGCCGTCGATGCGCTGCGCGGCGTCACCGTCGACATCCCCGAGGGCCAGTTCACGGCCGTCATGGGGCCGTCGGGCTCCGGCAAGTCGACGCTGATGCACATCCTCGCCGGCCTTGACCGGCCCACGGACGGGAGCGTCACCATCGCCGGCCGCGAGATCACGACGATGGGCGACCAGGAGCTGACCCTGCTCCGCCGCGAGCACATCGGCTTCATCTTCCAGTTCTTCAACCTGCTGCCGATGCTGACGGCCGAGGAGAACATCGTGCTGCCGCTGCGCCTGGCCGGCCAGAAGGTGGACCGGGCCTGGGTCGATGAGATCCTCGGCAAGGTCGGCCTGGACGACCGCCGCGAGCACCGCCCGGCGCAGCTCTCGGGCGGGCAGCAGCAGCGGGTGGCGATCGCCCGCGCGCTGGTGTCGAAGCCGACGGTGATGTTCGCCGACGAGCCGACCGGCAACCTCGACTCCCACACGGGCGAGGAGATCCTTGGACTGATGCGGGAGTCGGTCGAGACCTACGGCCAGACGACGGTGATGGTGACCCACGACTCGCGCGCTGCCGCGATGGCCGACAGGATCCTGTTCCTGGCCGACGGCCGGATCGTCCGCGACCAGGCGCAGACCAGCGCCGCCGACGTGCTCCAGGCCATGAACGAGGTCAGCGGGCAATGACCGGTGTGATCCTGCGC
>DATLLX010000177.1:0-8223 GCA_035537595.1 Gaiellales bacterium
GCTCGCCACTCAGCAACAGCCGGGAGTACACCGGCCCGAACAGCAGCTCGTGGGCCAGCTCGTAGTCGGCATCGGGACGCAGGTCGCCGCGTGCGATGCCGCGTTCCACCAGCCGCCGCACCTCGGCGACCCGCAGCGACACCACCCGTTCCCGGAACGCCGCCGCCAGCCCCGGGTTGGCGGCAAGCTCGGAGACGATCCCCTGCATCACGCGGCCCATCAGCGTGCTGCCGAGGATCATCACGGCGCCGTCGACGAACGCGATCAGCTCGGCCCGGGTGTCGTCGAGCTCGGGGGTCGCCACCACCTGCTCGACCATGTCGATCAACACCGCCAAAGCCAGCTCGTCCTTCGACCGCCAGCGGCGATAGATCGTCGTCTTGGCCACCCCGGCCCGGATGGCGACCCCCTCCACGGTCAGCCCGTGGACGCCGCCGTCGACCAGCAGCTCGCGGGTCGCGTCGAGGATCGCGGTCTCCTTGGGGGTTCGCTGTCGGCGGCTCCGCGCCCGGACGACCGCGGGATCATTGAAGGGGCGTTGACGTTCTGCCGACAAGACGACACGTAGCGTAGCGCGGGCCGGAGACGGGTGGTAGGCTGATCGCGACGCTACGTATCGTTTCTGTACCACGACTTCGTCTGGGGGAACCCTTCATGATCGCAACAGTCTGGAATCTGGTTCGCGCGGCCACCGGCCTCGAAACCGGCCGGGAGTGCCGCAGCTGCAACGAATCGATCCGCCGCGAGGATCCGTTCGGCATGAGCGAGGGCGTCTGCCGCCCGTGCCGCTCCGCGTAGCACCACCCGCCCGGCCGCTCCGCGCCACCCGGCGCGGGGCGGCCCCGGCGCGCTAGTCGATCAGCCGCTTCGACATCCGCCAGACGGCCACACGCCACATGAGCACGGCGAAGCCGATCAGCACGGCGAAGTGCGCCAGGTCGGCTCCCGGATGCCAGCCGAACGCCGCATGGCGGACGAGCTCGACCGTGTGGTACAGCGGGTTCAGCTGTGCCAGCTTCTGGGCCCAGTCCGGAAGCTGGTCGAGCGGGAAGAACGTGCCGGCGACCAGGAACAGCGGCGTGATCACGGCGCTGATCACGTAGCTGAAGTTGTCGATCGACTTCATGGTGGCGGCCACCGTGGTGCCGAACCCGGCCCACCCGAAGCCGGCCACGAACCCGATCACCGGCACCGTCAGCATCGACCAGCGGGCGTCCAGGCCGAAGCAGATCGCCACCAGCATCGGCACGCAGCCGAACGTGCCCGCTCGGATCGCGATCCACAGCTCCTCGGCGGTGACCAGCTCCTCGGTGTCGACCGGAGCCGCCAGGATGGCGTCATACGTGCGCTGGAACCGGTACTTGACGAAGGTCCCGAACATGGCCGGGAACGCGCTCGAGAAGAGCACAGCTGTGGCGACCGTGCCGGTGCCGACGAACTGCACGTAGTCGTAACCCCCCACCTGCGAGACCAGAGACCCGAATCCGAACCCGAAGGCCAGCAGGTACACCGCGGGGTCGACCGTCGCCCCGAAGGTGGCCGAGCGCCAGTAGGACGAGAAGTTGATGATCTCGCGGATCAGCACGCCGGCGATGGCCTGCCACTCCAGCCTGTGAAGGCGGCGGGCGGTGCTCGGATGTGCGCTCACTCGACCTCCTCCCCGGTCAGCAGCACGAACACATCCTCGAGGTTGGCCGGGCGACGGATGCCGCCCTCATGGGCCAGGTCGCCGTTCTCGCCCATCAGGGCGATGCTGGTGCCCGTCCGTCGCGTTCGAAGCCCCCTGCCCTGGGCGTCCTGCTCCACCTCGGTCAGCCGGGCCGGCGGGCCGTACACCTCGAGCACCTCGGCGCCGGCGTGCTCGCGGACGAGCTCATGGGGCGGCCCGGCGGCGATCGCCCGGCCCTGGGACATGATGGTGACCGTGTCCGCCAGCCGCTCGGCCTCCTCGATGTAGTGCGTCGACATCAGGATCGAGACGCCTTCGGAGCGCAGCCCGTTGATCAGCGCCCACAGCTCCTGCCGCACCTGCGGGTCGAGCCCCACCGTGGGCTCGTCGAGGAGGATCAGGCGCGGCCGGTGCACCAGCGCCCGGGCGATCAGCAGCCGCCTGCGCATGCCGCCCGACAGCTTGTCGACCCGGGTGTCGCGGCGGTCGGACAGGTTCGCGATCTCGAGCGCCCGCTCGACCGCCGCCCGCCGCTCGCCCCGGCGTAGGCGGTACAGCCAGGCGAACACGCGCAGGTTCTCCTCCACCGACAGCGTGGTGTCGAGGTTGTCGAGCTGGGGCACCACCCCGCACTCGGCCCGAGCCTGCTTCGACTCGGCGGGCAGCCGGTAGCCGAGCACCTCGATCTCGCCCTCGTCGGCGATCGACTGGGCGGTCAGCGTTCGCATGGTGGTCGACTTGCCGGCGCCGTTCGGCCCCAGCAGGCCGACGCAGGTGCCCACCGGGACGTCGAGGTCGAGGCCGGCGACCGCGGTCAGCAAGCCGTAGCGCTTGACGATGCCACGTAGGCGAACGGCGAGGTCGGGCGTGTCGGCAGGCATGCCCTGAAGGTAGCCGACGGAGCCGTCACAGTGCCGGGGCAAGGTACCTCACCGCGAGGGCCGGGACGTGTTGGGGGAGAGCACGTCGGGGCTCCTCGCGGCGAGGCGGTCGTGGGCCCGGTCTGAGGGGAAGGAGACACCGAGGGCGGGGAGCTCGTCCCGCACCGGAAGGCGTCCCACACACCCCGTTCTCTGGGAGTGTTCGCACCGGCTTTTCAAGGTGCGCATGTCGCGGCACTGACCGCGACCCACGGGTGAAGGATAGATGCCGCCGAGCGGCCCGGCGAGCCGCCGATTGGCCGTTCATGAGAGCGCACCGGGCTAGCCCTCGGGCTCGGCGACCACCGGCCCCAGCGCCAGCACCATGTCGAGCGTGTCGGCCTCGTCCGCACGCTTGTCGTCGCGATAGCGCAGCACGCGGGCGAACCGCAGCGCCACGCCCCCGGGATACCGCGGACTGGCCTGCACGCCGTCGAAGGCGATCTCGACCACCAGCTCCGGCCGCACGTGCACGGTGATCCCCTCCCGGCCGGTCTCCAGCTCCAGCAGCCGCTCGGTCTGCCACCGCAGCACGGCGTCGGTGAGGCCCTTGAAGGTCTTGCCCAGCATCACGAAGCCGTCGCCCGAGCGCGCGCCGAGGTGCAGGTTGGACAGCATCCCCCGCCGCCGGCCGTGACCCCATTCCGCCGCTAGCACGACCAGATCGAGCGTGTGACGGGGCTTCACCTTGATCCAGCCAGAGCCCCGGCGGCCGGCGGCGTATGGCTCATCCAGCGACTTCACCATCACCCCCTCGTGGCCACGGGCAAGGGCGTCGGCCTGGAACGCCTCCCCCGCCGCGGCGTCGTCGACCCGCTCCCGGGGCACCAGCAGATCGGGCGGCGCGATGCCGGCGAGGACGGCGGCGCGCTCCTCCCCCGGCCGGTCAAGCAGGTCGTCACCGGCTGCGTGCAGCACGTCGAACACGAACGGCGTCAGCGGGACGGTGCGGCGCAGCTCCTCGACCGATCGGCGGCTGGCGAACCGCGAGCCGGTGACCTGGAACGGCTGCGGGCGGCCGTCCGGGCGCAGGGCGATCGCCTCGCCGTCGAGCACCAGCGGATCGGCCTGCAGCCGCAGCGCCGCCTCCACCACCTCCGGCACGCGCCCGGTGACGTCGTCCAGGCTGCGGGTGAAGACGGCGACGTCGCCGCCGCTGCGATGCACCTGGATCCGGGCTCCATCGAGCTTCCACTCCATCGCCGCCGGCATTATCCGGTCGAGCGCCGCGGCCAGGTCGGGCGCCGTCGAGGCCAGCATCGGCTGCACCGGCCTGCCGACGACCAGTCCCACGCGGCGCAGGCCCTCGACACCGTCGCGGAGGCCGATCTCGGCCAGCGCGCCGGGATCTCCCAGCAGCATCAGCGCCCGCCGCACCTCCTTCGCCGGCACGTCGACGGCGCGGGCGACGGCGTCGGTGACCACGGCCTGAAGCGCGCCCTGCCGCAGGTCGCCCAGCATCAGCCGGCGCAGGAAGTCCTGCTCGTCGGCGACCGCCCGGCCGAACAGGCCGTCGAGCAGTCGCCGGCGCTCGGCCTGCGAGCCGGCTCCGGCCACCGCAGCCAGCCGGTCGAAGGCGGCGTCGACGTCTCCCACCGAGAGCTGGGGCTCATCCGCCGCCGGCGGCGTATCGCGGAGGCTGGCCCAGCCCACCCCCAGCCGCCGCTGCCGTGGCTCGCCGGTGAGGAACGACACGCCGGCCGCCACCTCATCGGCATCCAGCCGGGCGATTGCGGCGGCCAGCAGGCGGATCTTCTCGGTGCGGGCGGGGGTGGCGGCGACCGCGGCCGACGTGGTGACGATCTCGCGGAGCAGCATCCCCGGATGATGCCGGTGCCGGGCCGGGCCGTCCACCCTTCTCCCGGGGAGTACAATTTCTCCGATGGCAAGCGTGGCGAGCAGACTGGGTTCCGGGGCGGCGGCCGCCTGGAGGCGGCGGCGGGTGCGGGTCGGGCTGCAACTGCTTGCCCTGGGGGTGATGACGGGGTTCCTGGTCTACAGCGTCGGCGACTCGTGGCGCGAGGCCGAGGACGCCGTGCGCTCGGCCAATCCGGCCGACCTGGGGCTGGCGCTGCTGGCGATCGCGGCGTATTACCTGGCGTTCGTGATCGGCTGGCAGATGATCCTGCGGGCGCAGGGAATCCGGCTGGGATACCGCGACACGCTGCGGGCCGAGATGCTGTCGATGCTGGCCAAGTACGTGCCGGGCGGCGTGTGGACGCCGGCCGCACGCGTGGTCGCCGTGCGGCGGCTCGGTGTCACCGACACGCCGCTGGTGCTGGGGTCGATCGCGCTCGAAGCCGGACTGTCGGCGATCGCCGGCGTGCTGGTGTTCGGGGTCAGCCTGACCACGGTCTCGTCCACCGACGCGCCGGTCTGGTGGCTGGCGGCGTTCGCCGTAGTGGTGGCCGTGCTGCTGCACCCACGGGTGTTCCGGCCCGCGTTCGCCTTCCTCAGCCGGCCGCTGGGGGGCGGGGAGGTGCCGACGCTGCCCCGGACGATGGTGGCGGCGCTCTTGGCCTACTACTGCGCGACCTGGATGCTGGCCGGAGCCGGGCTGTACTTCCTGGCCTCCTCGATCGGCGACCCTCCCGCATCGTCGATTCCCTACCTCGGCGGCGCCAGCGCGGCGGGCGCCATCGTCGCGGTGCTGGCGGTGTTCGCGCCGTCGGGCTTGGGCGTCCGCGAAGGCGCCACCTACGGTCTGCTGCTGGCCGTGGTCAGCCCGGCCGCGGCGCTGGGAGCGGTCGTCCTCAACCGGCTCGCCATCACCCTGGTCGAGGCGCTCCTGTTGCTACTGGTGGGCGTGCGCGGGCCCAGCCTGCCGGACACGGAGGAGCAGGCGGTCGAGCCCGAGCCCTCCGTTGCCTGAGCAGCCGGGCTAGGAGACCGAGTCGGTCTCGGCGGAGCGGGCCGGATGCTGCACCGGCTCCGGCGTCGCACCGGCCCGATAGCTGCGGCTCTCGAGCGTCCCGCAGGCACTGCACGTCCACACCTCGGTGGTCATGCCGCGGTCGGTGGTCGCGGGCTGCGCCAGCGTGTGCCCGGTCACGGACCGGCAGGTGCGGCAGGGCAGGGAGATTTCGTCGGCGGTACCCACGCGCTCAAACTAGCGACCGGCCCGGACAGCGCCCATCACCCGGTCGGGTGACGGGACGCCATCGAGCCTCGAGAGCACACGCCCGCGTCAGGCGGCGTCGTCCTCAGCCCGGGTGAGGGCGCCCTGCGCCGACACGACGTCCGACAGCTCGGGTGCCTGGACGGCGCGCACCTGCTTGTCGACGGGCTCCAGCATTGTGATCTCGGTGTTCGGCCCGACGGCGCCATGGTCGGAGAACTTCCGCGCGCTGACCAGCACCCGGGTCTCCAGCGAGCCGACCGCCTGGTTGTAGGCGTCGACCGCCCCGCCCAGCCGGCGGCCGAGCCGCTGCACGTGGTCGGCGACGGTGCCGATCCGGCTGTGCAGCTCGCGTCCCAGTGCGCTGATCTCGCGGGCGTTCTCGGCCACCTTCTCCTGCTGCCAGCCGTAGTGGACGGCCCGCAGGAGGGCGATCAGGGTGGTCGGCGTGGCGATCAGCACCGACTGCTCGACGCCCAGCTCGATCAGGCCGGGATCGACCTCGAGGGCCGCGTTCAGGAAGTGCTCGCCGGGCAGGAACAGGAGCACGAAGTCGGGAGCGTCGTCGAACTGCGACCAGTAGCTCTTGGCCGCCAGCCGGCGGATGTGATCGCGCATCAGGCGGGCATGCGCCTGCATGTGGGCGTCGCGCTGCACATCGTCGGTCGCCTCATAGGCGTCGAGAAACGACTGCAGCGGCGCCTTGGCGTCGACCACGACCTGCTTCCCCCCGGGCAGGCTGACCACCAGGTCGGGCCGCAGCACCCGATCCTCGTCGTGCATCGTGCGCTGCTCGGCGAAGTCGCAGTACGCCACCATGCCGGCCATCTCGACCACGTTTCGCAGCTGCATCTCGCCCCACCGGCCGCGGGTCTGGGGCTTGCGGAGCGCGGCCACCAGTGCGCCGGTCTCGCCGCGCAGCTTGTCCTGGGACTCGACCATCGTCCGCAGCTGCTGCTGCAGCACCGTCGTCGTCTGCAACCGCTCGCGGTCGAACCGGTCGAGCCGCTGGTCGACCTTGCTGAGCGACTCCGTGATCGGAGCCACCAGCTGCTGCACCGCCTTCTCGCGCTTCTCGAGCTCTCCCCGCGCCTCGGTCTGGTAGTTGCCCAACGCCTGCTTGGCCAGCGCCAGGAACTGCTCGTTGTTGGCGCGCAGCGCCTCAGCCGACAACGCCTTGAAGCGGTCGGCGGCCATCGTCCGCTCGCTCTCCAGCTCGCCGGCCAGGCGATGCGCCTCGGCCGCGAACCCGTCGCGCTCGCGGCGCAGGGCCGCCGCCTCGACCAGCCGGGGCCGGACCGCCAGCAGACACAGCGTCACGCCGATCACCAATCCTGCGATGAGCCACACCATGACCTGACCGTCCTTTCTGCCACCCGTCCCCTTACATGGGTCGGACGAAGAAGCATGTCAGGAGGCTCGGACGGAGCCGCTTGCGGACGGCTGCCTCACCGCCGCCGGGCACCCGGGCCACTGATATTCTCGACGTACCGGCGGCGCCGTGCGCGGGGCCGTCAGAATCGCCGCAAACTGCACGTTTTGCAGGCTTTCCGGCGGGCGTAGCTCAATGGTAGAGCAGAAGCCTTCCAAGCTTACGACGGGAGTTCGATTCTCCTCGCCCGCTTCACCACCGCTTCACTAGACGACGTCGATGCCTTGCTGGTTCCAGGTCAGCGGTGGCTGCGTGGTGCCGTCGTCTCTGTGGTAGGTGATCGTCCCGTTGCCGTGCGCCTGCGGAGGTGACGGCTCGAAGACAAAGCTCGCCCAACCCCGGTCGCGCACGTCCCCCGACATCGCCTCCGCGTGGATCTTCACGGGGATCATCCACTCCTGATCGTCCTCGTCATCGACACGAGTCTGATCGCCGTCGTGGTTGGCGTTCGGGACGGTCATCGACGCAAAGCCGTGCCCCTTGCCCGGTTGGACGACGTGGATCGTGACGTCCGCGCTGATGTCGTTTCCGTGAAAGTTGAGCGGCCCACAGACCATGACCTTGCTTCCAGGGTCAGCAGGCGACTGCCCGATCCGTGCTATCGGCGACTCGAATCTCGATCCGGCACCCATTGAAGCCTCCGTTGTCGGGCAAATCATCGTCTCATGCGCAACTACGTCGTGCACGACTCGCCCGCCCGGAAGCAGTCCTGGCGCCGGTAAGCCACCCCACAGAGCGGGCCGGCGGCCGACCGCCGGGGTCTGTAGATTAGCGACGCTCGTCACAAATATCGGGAGGATCAGTGAACACACGCATGCACCGGCGCGACTTCTTGAAGAGCAGCGCAGCGCTCGGGGGTGCGGCCCTGATCGCGGGCTGCGGCTCCAGCGAGGGCATCACGCAGAACACCGAGGCACCGGCATCGACGGGACCCGTGAGTTATGGCGGTTCGATCGACGCCGAGCCGAACAAGCTGGTGATCTCGGAGTGGCCGGGCTACGAGGCGGGCGGCACCAAGGCCCAGACCTACGGCATGCTGGCCGGCACCAGCTATACCGACAAGTACGGCGCCAAGTCACTCAAG
>DATLLX010000178.1:0-18257 GCA_035537595.1 Gaiellales bacterium
ATGTAGGACAGATGCGGCACCTTCGCCCGCTCGCCCAGCTCGGCGTTCTTGAGCTCGACGAACGTGCCGGCCTTGGCGCCCCGCTCGAGCACCGTCCCGGGCCGCAGCGACGCGAAGGGGCCGACGCTGGCCTCGGCCCCGATCCGGGCGTCGACGGCCACCACGTGCGGGCCGACGATCGCGCCCTCCCCCACGGTGGTGGCGCCGCGAAGCACCGTGAACGGCTCGATCACGGCGTCCGGCTCGATCGTCACGCCTGCGTCGATGTGGGTGGAGGCGGGGTCGAGGATGGTGACCCCCGCCAGCATGTGGGCGCGGTTGACCCGCGACCGCAGGACGGCGGCCGCCTCGGCCAGATCGGCGCGGGTGTTGATGCCCATCGCCACCACCGGGTCTCCGTGCACGTGGGCGTGGACGCCGCCCGCAGCCGCCAGCGCGCCCACAGCGTCGGTGATGTACAGCTCGCCTTGGTCGTTGTCGGGCCGCAGCCCGTCGAGCGCGGGCCACAGCGCGTCGGATCGGAACACGTAGTAGCCGGCGTTGACCTCGCGGATGTCCCGCTGGCCGGCGTCGGCGTCGCGCCGCTCGACGATCCGCTCGACCCTCCCGGAGGAGTCGCGCACGATGCGCCCGAAATCGTCGCCGATGGTCTTCGTGCGCTCGAAGGTGAGCACCGTCACGGCCGCGCCGGCCGAGCGATGCGCATCGACCAGCTCCCGCAGCGTGCCGGCGTCGACCAGCGGATGGTCGGCGTTCAGCACCAGCACGTCTCCCTGGAACCCGTCCAGCGCCCCGCGGCCGGACATGGCGGCGTCGCCGGTTCCCCGGGCCTGCTGCTGCACGGCGGTGGTCGCCCAGCCGGGTACCAGCTGCTCCAGCTCGCCGGCATCAGGCGGCACGATCACCACCGTCGGCGTTGCCGCCAGCTCCTCGACGGCCGCCATCGACCAGCCCAGCAGCGGGCGGCCCAGCACCTCGTGCAGCAGCTTCGGTGTGCGCGACCGCATCCGGGTTCCCTTGCCCCCGGCGAGGATCAGGCATGCGAGTGGCGCGGCGCTCATTCGTCTGGGGCTCGAGTGGTTGGCACTGGGGCGCCTGGATTCGAACCAGGGGTCACGGGACCAAAACCCGTTGCCTTACCGCTTGGCCACGCCCCATCGGCCCAGTCAGGCGCGTCGAGTATAGGGCAGGCGCTCAATGGCCGCGCAGGCGGGTTGCGGTCATGCGCAGGGGCACGCTGTAGTCGGCCGCGAAGCCGGCCGGGTCGCCCCACGAGCCCGATGCGATCCGCTCGCGGTACTTCTCCGCGTAGGCGGCGACCCGATCGGCCGGTGGGTCGTCGCTGCGGCCGATGGTGCCGTGAAGGATGATCACGTCGCCTCCCCTGCCGTCCCCGTCGAGGTGCAGGGCGACATGCTCGTTGGCCTCGATGTTGCGCAGCTTGGGCGTGCCGGGCCGGCTGTAGATCAGAAAGCTGTCGGCCGTGTCCCACAGGAACCACACCGGGCTGGGCTGGGGAGCCCCGGACGGCGAGACCGTCACCAGCCAGCCGATCAGCTCGTCCGTCAGTCGGCGCTCGACCCGCCGGCCGAACGGTGTCGCGGTATCGATGTCGAGCGGCACGTTCCCGATGATACCGGTCGCCCACCTGCGGGCATCCAGCCGCGCCCGGCCGGCCGGAGGGAACCGGGTACCGAACCCGGTTCCCCACCGCCCCGGCGTGACCCTTCCGCGGCCGGATCGGCACACCTTCACCCCGGCGAGCCCGCTTCCCTCCATCGTCTTCGTTGCCTCGCCAGGCAAACGAACCTGCCACCGAACCGGGTACCGAACCGGGTTCGGTACCCGGTTCATCCCGCGCCGCCGATACCGTTCCGGCATGCAGCCGGTGATCCAGTGGGTGCTGATCGGTCTCGGTGTCACGCTGATGGTGTACGGCGCGTTCGTCGCGGTGCTGGTTCTGGCCGGGCGCCGCGAGACGGCACGCGCCGTCGCCGACTTCGTCCCCGCCTGCGCCCTGCTGTTCGCGCGGCTCGTCCGCGACCCGCGGACGCCTCGCCGCCACCGGGTGCTCCTGGCGCTGCTCGCCGCATACCTCGCCTCACCGGTCGACCTGGTGCCCGACTTCATCCCGGTCGCCGGCCAGCTGGACGATGCCATCATCGTCGCCGCAGCTCTGCGGACGGTCGTCCGCCACGCCAACCCGCAGCTGCTGCGGGAGCACTGGGCCGGCTCCGACCAGTCGTTCGGCCTGCTGCTGCGGCTGGCCGGGTCGAGGTAGGCGGAGGAGCCTAGGCGCTGCCGGGGATCGGCCCGGCGAGCGGCGGCTCGATCGGCTCCGGCACCCGCACCGGCGCGCGGTGCAGCAGCGAGATCGTCACCCAGAGGACGGCCATGCCGACCAGCTGCGCGAAGCTGATGGTGGCGTCCAGGAACAGGTAGTTGACGACCAGCGCCGTCGCCGGGAAGGCCAGCTCGGCGATCGTCGCCACCGGCGCCGGCGTGGAACGCAGCCCGCGGTAGTACAGCAGCATCGCCACCAGGCCTGGCCCCAGCGCGATCAGCGGCAGCCGCAGCCAGTCGCCGGCGGGCGCAGCCCCGGGCGGCCCCACCGCGCCCTTGATGGCGGCGATCGCGAACAACAGCGGTAGCGCGAGCGAGAACCGGGCGGCGGTCAGCAGCGGCACGTCGAGCGTGCGCAGCGCCCGCCGGCCGAAGGCCGTCGCCGATCCCCATAGGCCGGCCGCCGTGAGCGCAAGCAGCGCCGCCTTGCCCTCGCCGCCGGAGAAGGCGTCGCCCGGCGAGGCGGTGCCGAACGACAGCAGATAGGTGCCGGCTGCGGCCGGCAAGAGCAGCCACGCCAGGCCGGGGCGCGGGCGCTCGCGGACGACCAGCACGGCAACCCCGATCGCCCACAGCGGCTGCGTCTTCTGCAGCAGCACCACCACGTTGGGGTTTCCGTACCGAAACGCCTCGGTGAAGGCCAGCGTGGCCAGGGCCGAGCCGCCCCACGCGATCACCAGCAGCGACGCCCAGCCCGGGCCGTCCAGGCCGCGGAGGCCCCGCCAGCGCCGGATCAAGAGCGGCGCGACGATGGCGGTCAGGATCAGGTGCTCATAGAGCACGATCGTCCAGCTCGACCACGCGCCGGGCTCGGTGAAGTCGACCAGCGGCTGCCGCAGCACCCCATCGACACCCCACAGAGCCGCGCCCGCCGCGACCAGCGCGACACCGGCCAATGGTGCATGCCGCACCGCCTCACCGATCCGCTGATGTCCGCTCGACTGCACGGGCTCCGCCTCCTCGGCGGCATGATATGTGGCGATGGATGTCCGACCGATCACCGTGCTGGCGGGAGGCGTCGGCGCCGCGCGCTTCCTGCAGGGACTGCTGTCCGCGGTGCCGGCCGAGGACGTCGCCATCATCGGCAACGTCGGCGACGACCTCGAGGTGGCCGGACTGCACGTCTCGCCCGACCTCGACACCGTGCTGTACACCCTGACCGGTTGGATCGACGAGACACGCGGCTGGGGCGTGCGCGGCGACAGCGACCGGGCGCTGGATCGGGCCCGCAGCCTGGGCGCCGAAGCCTGGTTCTGGCTGGGCGATCTCGACATCGGGCTGCACATGGCGCGGACGGAGCGGCTCGCCCGCGGGGAGCCGCTGAGCGCCGCCACGGCCGTGCTCGCCGAGCAGCTGGGCCTCGGCGCCCAGCTGCTGCCGGTGACCGACGACCGGCTGCGGACGATGCTCCAGACGCAGGAGGGCGAGCTCGACTTCCAGACCTACTACGTCCGCCGCGGCCACCGCGATCGCGTGACCGGGCTGCGCTTCGACGGCGCCGGGTCTGCCGCGCCCGCGCCGGGCGTGCTGGAAGCGCTCCGCGGTGCGCGGGTGGTGATCGTCGCGCCGTCGAACCCGCTGATCTCGATCGGCCCGATCCTGGCCGTGCCCGGTGTCCGGGAGGCGATTGCCGGTCGCGCCGGGCCGACGGTGGCGGTCAGCCCGATCGTGGAGGGAGCAGCGCTGCGCGGGCCGGCGGCCGACATGCTGCGCTCGCTGGGCCACGAGGCCTCGCCGGTCGGCGTGGCACGGCTGTACGCCGGGCTGGCCGATTCGCTGGTGTTCGACAGCCGCGACGCGGAGCTGGCGGATACGGTCCGGGAAGCCGGCCTGCGGCCCCACGTCACCGACACGATCATGCGCGATCCCGAGGCCCGCCGCCGGCTGGCCGCAGCGGCCCTGGACGCCGCTGGAGCGGCGCGCTGAGCAGGCTCGAGATCCTGCCGTTGCGGTTCGAGGCCGAGATCACCCCGGCCGACGACCTCCCCGGGCTGCTGGCGGCCGCAGCCCCGCCCCTGATCGACGGCGACGTGGTGGTGGTGTCCCACAAGGCGGTCAGCAAGTGGGAGGGTCGGGTCGTCGACCTGGCGACGGTGGAGCCCTCCGACCGGGCGGTGGAGCTGGCGGGCGACGGCGGCGACCCCCGGCACACCGAGCTGGTGCTGCGCGAGAGCCGGCGGATCGTCCGCCGCCGGGGATCGCTCCTGATCGCAGAGACCCACCACGGCTTCGTCTGCGCCAGCGCGGGCATCGACCGCTCGAACGCACCCGGCGCCGACATGGCGATCCTGCTGCCCGCCGACCCGGACGCCTCAGCCCGGGCCCTGCGGGCGTCGCTCGAGCAGACGTCCGGTGCCCGGCTGGCGGTGGTGATCGCCGACACGATGGGCCGGCCGCTTCGCAACGGCATCGTCGGCACCGCCATCGGCGTCGCCGGCATCGCCCCGCTGAGGGGCTACCAGGGCGCCGTCGATCCGGCCGGGTACGAGCTGCGGACGACCTCCGTGTCGGTCGCCGACGAGCTGGCGGCGGCCGCCGACCTGGTGCTGGGCAAGCTGGAGCGGGTGCCCGCCGCGCTCGTCCGCGGCTTCCCGGGCGGCGGCGACGGCACGGCCGCCGAGCTGATCCGCCCGGCCGATCGCGACCTGTTCCTCTAGCCCGCCAACCCCGCTCGGGCCAGGTCGTCCGGCGTGTCGACGTCGAGCGCGACTCCCGGCAGGTCGAGCATTACGACGCGGAGCCCGGCCCGCTCGGCCGCCCGCGCATGCACCTGCGAGCTCCGCGGCTCGCCGAACCGCGGCGCCAGCGCCGCGGCGGGGCTGACCGCCAGCGCGTTGGTGCCGGCGTCGCCCGCCCGGCCGACCACGACGGTGCCGGCCTGCGCCTCGTCGGCCAGCCGCCGCACCTCGGCGGCGGTCAGCAGCGGCAGGTCGCCGGCCAGGTACAGCACGGCCGCCGGCTGCGGACGCAGCTCGCTGCGGGCGAGCTCGAGCCCATCGTTCCAGGGCAGTCCGCCGTCGGACACGGCGCCCACTCCCAGCCGGCCGGCCAGCTCGACCACCACCGGGTCGGAGCTGGCGAGCGCCACCCGGCCCACCCCGGCCTCGAGGGCCACGGCCGCCACGTGCTCGATCATCGACTGCATCAGCGAGCGGCGCTCCGCGGGCCCGAGCACCGGGGCCAGGCGGCGCTTCGCGTCGTCGAGCCGCTTGACCGGGATGAGCACGCAGAGGTCGATGGCCCGGAGGGTAGAGTCCGGCCGGTGATCACGCTCGGCTACAAGGCCTCCGCTGAGCAGTTCGGGCCGCGGGAGCTGCTCGAGTATGCGCTGGCGGCCGAGCGGGTAGGCTTCGACAGCGCCGCCATCTCCGACCACTTCCAGCCGTTCCGGCACACCGGGGGACACGCTCCCGCCGCGCTGCCCTGGCTGGGGGCGCTGACCGTCACCAGCCGGCGAGCCCGGATCGGCACCAGCGTGCTGACGCCGACCATGCGGCTGCATCCTTCGATGGTCGCCCAGGCGTTCGCGACGCTGGGCTGCCTTGCCCCCGGCCGGGTGTTCCTGGGCGTGGGCACCGGCGAGTCGCTGAACGAGGTGCCGCCGCTGGGCATCGAGTGGCCGCGATTCGGCGAGCGGCTGGAGCGGCTGCGCGAGGCGATCGAGCTGATCCGGCTGCTGTGGGCGTCGGAGCGGGTCAGCTACGAGGGCAAGCACTACCGCACGCACCGGGCCACGGTGTACGACCGCCCCCAGATCCCGGTGCCGATCCTGATCGCCGCGGCCGGGCCGAAGGCCGCCCGGTTCGTCGGCGAGGTCGGCGACGGCTTCATCACCACCAGCGGCAAGCCGGCCGAGCTGTACACCGAGACGCTCCTACCAGCGGTGGCTGCCGGCGCGCGCGCCGCCGGCCGCGATCCCGACGCGCTCGAGCTGATGCTCGAGGTCAAGGTCTCGTACGAGGCCGACCACGAGCGAGCTGTCCAGGAGACCCGATTCTGGGGCGCACTCGCGCTGCCGGCCGACGCCAAGCAGGGCATCGACGATCCGCTGGAGCTGGAGCGGCTGGCCGAGCAGGAGCACGTCCGCTCCGAGTCGCGGTTCATCGTGTCGGGCGATCCCGAGCAGCAGGCGGAGGCGATCGGCCGCTACGTCGAGATGGGATTCCGCCACCTGATCTTCCACAGCCCGGCGCCGGATCAGGCCCGCTTCGTCGAGCGGTTCGGCGGCGAGGTGCTGCCGCTCCTCCGCGACCGCTACGGGTGAGCGGGCTCCTAGCCGATGCGGGGCAGCACGTGTGACTCGTAGAAGCTGAAGAACCGCTCCTGATCGTCACCGGCCTGCTGAACGACCACCTGGTCGTAGCCCGCGTCGGCGAACTCGCGGAGGGCGGCCACGTGCTGATCGGGATCCTGCGAGCAGAGGATCGACTCCGCCACGTCCTCCTCACGCACGGTGGCCACCGCCTGCTCGAAGTGGGCGGGCAGCGGCAGCACCTGGCCCAGCTCGCCCCGCAGGCCGCTGGTCGGCCAGGTCGCGTGGGCGATCCGCCGCGCCTCGGCCTCCGACGCGGCGATGCATACGTCGAGCTTGCCGTAGCAGCGCTTGCCCTCGCCGCCGGCCCGGCGGAAGCCCTCGACAGACCCGGCGTCGGGGGCGGTGTTCATGTAGCCGTCGCCGATCCGCCCCGCCAGCTTCACCGAATGGGGCCCGAAGCCCGAGACGACGATCGGCGGCAGCTGCTCGGGGAGGGTGAAGATGGTCGCCTGCTCGACCGTGTAGTACCGGCCGTAGTGCGACTGCGACCCGCCCCGCCAGAGCAGCCGGATCACCTCCACAGCCTCCTCCAGCATCTCCCGGCGCGCGCCGCTGGACGGCCAGCGATCGCCCAGGATGTGCTCGTTCAGCGCCTCCCCGGTGCCTACGCCGAGGAAGAACCGGCCGGGCATCATGTCGGCGGTGGTGGCAGCGGCCTGGGCGATGATCGCCGGGTGCGTGCGGACGGTCGGACAGGTGACGGCGGTGCCCACCTCGACGCGCTCGGTGACCTGGGCGATCCCGCCCAGCACCGACCACACGAACGGGCTCTGGCCCTGCTGGCGCGTCCACGGGTGGAAGTGGTCGGAGATGGTCAGCAGCTGGAAGCCGGCCTGCTCCGCCCGCCGCGCCCACTGCAGCATCGGCGCAGGCCGGTGCTCCTCGCTCGACAGGTGGTAACCGACCCGCATGACGGCGAACCTGCCCGCGCGGCGGGGCCGGCAAACGGCGCCCGGCGGCCGCGGTCAGAGGCCGGCGACGCGGGGGGCGAGCTCGGTGCCCAGCAGCTCGACCATCTCCACGTCGGCATGGTCGAGATGCTGCAGCATGACCCGCTCGACGCCGGCCTCGCGAAGGCCGCGCAGCCGCTCCACGACCTCGTCGACGGTGCCCGCGATCCATTCACCGTCGCGCTTCTCGGCCAGCACCTCGGCCGCGGGCCGGTCGTCACCCCACAGCCGGCCGACCGCTGAGACCCGCCGCTCCAGCTCGGCCTGGTCACCGCCGACCACGGTCGTCGTCATCACCGAGAACGTCATGCCGGCTGGATCACGCCCACTCCGCTCACACGCCTCGTCCAGCCGGCGGCGGATCCGGGCGCACTCGGCCGGCTCGGCCTCGGTGGTGTTGTACTCCTGGGCGAAGCGGGCCGCCGCGGCCACCGTGCGCGGCTTGCCACCGCCGCCGACCACGATCGGCGGCCGCGGCTGCTGCAGCGAGCGGGGCAGTGCCTGGCAGCGGTCGAGCTGATAGTGCTTGCCCCGGAACGAGAACTCGTCCTCTGTCCACTGGCGGTGGACGATCTCGAGCTGCTCCTCCAGCATCTCCATCCGCTCGCCGACCGGCGGGAAGGGGAAGCCGAACGCCTGGTGCTCGAGCTCGTACCAGCCCGCGCCCAGCCCCAGCTCGACCCGCCCACCCGACACGTGATCGACCACATTGGCGGCGCTGGCGGTCACCGAGGGGTGGCGGAAGGTCGCCGGTGAGACCATCGTGCCCAGCCGGATCCGCTGCGTGCGAGCCGCGATCGCGGCCAGCGTCGTCCACGCGTCGGAGGAGCCGAGACCGACCCTGCCGTTCCCCGACAGGTAGTGGTCGGAACGGAACAGGCCCTCCAGGCCGCTCCGCTCGGTGGCCTCCGCGAGCGCCATCCACTGCTCCCAGGAGACCCCCTCCTGGCCCTCGATCATCAGACACAAACGCACGTCGCACACCCCCAGATCGCCACCGGCTCTGGCCGCGGACTGTAGTGGCAGCTATGCAGGATGGGGGAGGCCACCTCCCCCAATGTGGGGGTGTCAGGACCGCCTGCAGGGGCCGAATCCCCTGATGTGGCGTCACGAGGGGTCGAGACGCCGAAGTCCGGACACCGCCCTGCAAACCGGGATGGTGCCTCAACGAACGCATGAAGGGGGTCCTTTCTCATGCGAACTCGTCTGCTGTTGATCGCCGTTCTCTCACTGGCCGTCCTGGCCGCACTGGCCGCCCGGCCGGCCACCGCCGATCTGCCCCTCGAGCCTTTCACGGCCACGTCCTACTGGAAGACGCCTTCCTCCGCACCGGCTGACCCGCGCTCGGGCGCCATGATCTCGTGGCTCTCGTCGGTGCTGAAGACCGACCGCAAGTTCGTCACCATCCGCGCCTCGAACCTGAACGGCTCGAGCGCACAGGGCACCGCCGTCTACTACGCCAGCGCCACCGACCCGCAGTGGAAGATCTGTCACAACCCGAACTACAAGTCGTATTTCTGGACGACCGACTTCGACTCGGTGCGCATTCCCTCCGGGGCCAAGGCGCCGACCGACAACGACGCCGACATGATGGTCTACAACGAGTTCCAGGGAAAGCTGTTCTGGTTCACGAACATGCAGTTCCTGAGCGGCCGCTGGTGCGCCAGCCAGGCGTCGGTGTACTTCATCGGGTCGAACGGCCTCCACGGAAAGCTGCTGCAGTCGGACAACGTCAAGAACTGGGGCAAGCACGGCCTGGCCCCGGTGACCCAGGCCGTCCGCTGGAGCGAGGTCGCCTCCGGCCTGGTGCCGCACGTGATGGACGTCTACATCCCGTCCGTCAGCTGCAACAACCAGGCACCCAACGGCAAGGACTGGTTCCCGCTGTATCAGGGGACGATGTGCACCACCTCCGCCACGGGCTCGATCCCGGCCGGCGCGGTGCTGCGCATCAAGCCGACCGTCGACCTGTCGCAGTACCCGCTGAGCCCGGTCGCGCGGGTGCTCGCCCAGGCGCTGCAGACCTACGGCGCCGTGGTCGGTGACCGCTCCGGCGTCGGCAACAACGTCACCATCAAGCTCGAGGACACGGTGGTCGAGGGCAAGGGCAACCTGTGGCTGAACGCCGGCGTCAAGTTCGACGCGCTGAAGGTCATCCCGCTGTCGGCCTACCAGATCGACACGCTGGGCACGCCCCGCTGACGCCCGTCGCGCGTTGCTCCTGACCTGCGCCGTGCCGGCTAGGTGCGGCGCAGGTCTCCGAGCATCACCAGCACCATCATCAGGAGCAGCACCGCTCCGATCACGAAGGTGATGAACAGCGCGCCGAACAGCGCGGGCACGGCCAGCCCCGCGATCGCCTGGGACATGGCGACGATCCACAGCGGGCGGCGAAGCCACTGGGGCACGCGCTTGCGAACGTACCAGTAGGCGAACACGGCCAGCAGGCCGGCGGCCCACAGGTAGCGGACGCCGGAGAAGTAGGCCACCGCGGCCTCGGTCAGGCCGACCACGACGGCGATCCGCAGGCTGTTCTCGCGGATCCACCTGGCAGGCGAACGCCGCTGCGGCGGCTCGATCGTCATCCGGTCGCTGGAGACGTTCCATCCCATGAGGTGAATGCTACAGGGGGGCGGTCGCGATCGCCTCCCCGCCGATGGCGGCGGCCGCCCGCCTGGCCGCCTCACGATCCGGGAACAGCCCGAACACCGTGGGCCCGCTGCCCGAGACCGCCGCCGCCAGCGCACCGGCCTCGCGCAGCTCGGCGAGCCGGCCGGCCAGGTCGGGCCGCAGCTCGAGCGCCGCGGGCTCGAGGTCGTTCGCGACCAGCGCCGCGACGCCCGCCGCGTCGCGGGCGGTTCGAACTCCGCGGATCAGGTCGCCGCGGACGGCCTCGAAGATCGGATTCGGGCGGGCGGCGGCGTAGACGTCGGTCGTCGACAGGCCGCCCGCGGAGGGCACGAGCACCACTCCGTAGCGGCGCGGGAACTCCGTCATCGGCTGCAGGACGTCGCCGCGGCCGGTGCCCAGGGCGGTCTCCAGCCCGGACAGGAAGAACGGCACGTCGGATCCCAGCTGCCGGGCGATCGCGTAGAGCTCCTCCACGCTGCGCCGGTCGGCGAACGCCCGCAGAACGGCCGCGGCGTCGGAAGAGCCGCCGCCCAGGCCGCCGGCCACCGGGATCCGCTTTCGAAGCACGACCCGCCGCGGTTCGCCGAGCAGCTCCAGGGCCCGGGTGACCAGGGTGTCGTCAAAGCCCTCGACGGTCGTCTCGGCGGCCGGCTCCAGCTCCAGCTCGTCGTGCAGTTCGAGCCCCTGGAACAGGGTGGCGATGCGATGGAAGCCGTCGGTTCGCACCGGCCCGACGCGCAGCACGAGGTTGATCTTGGCATGCGCACGCAGGATCTCGGTCACAGCGTGAGGAACTCCGGCGGGGCCAGCTGCTCGGCACGGCGGGATGCCTGATCGGCGGTCGGCGGTTCCAGCCCAGCCAGGGCAAGTGAGTTGGCGACCGTCTTCCGGCGGTGGGCGAACGCGCCGTGGACGCGCTCCGCCAGCCGATCCCACTCCTCGCCGAACACCACGCCCGGCCGCCGCTGGAAGGCGACCAGCGCCGAGTCGACGTTGGGCACGGGGGCGAACACCCTTCGGGACACGGGTCGCCATCCGACCCGCTCGGTGGCCAGCTGCACCAGCACCGACACCGCCCCGTAGGCCTTCGTGCCGGGCTGGGCGAACAGCCGGTCGGCGATCTCCCGCTGCACCATCACACAGAACCGCTCGACCACCGGCAGCGCCGTCACGATCACCGGCGTCGCCACCGCGTAGGGCAGGTTTGCGTAGAGGGCGGCCGGCGGCGGGTCGAGCGCACGGAGGTCGGTGCGCATGACGTCGGCGAACCGCAGGTCGACGTTGTCGAGGCCCTCCAGGCTCACGGCCAGCGCCGGCCGCAGCCGCTCGTCGATCTCGATGGCATGGACGAGCCGGACTCGGGCCGCCAGCCAGCGGGTGAGCACGCCCAGCCCGGGGCCGACCTCGAGCACCACCTCGCCGGGCCGCGGCGGCAGCAGCCGCCCGGCCAGCTTCAGCACGTTGTCGTCGATCAGGAAGTTCTGGCCCAGGTCGCGGCTCGGCGTGATGCCGAACTCCTTCAGCCGGGCGATGGATACCTGAGGCACACGGGGATCGTACGCACCCGTGCCGAAACCGCTCCGCCTGGCGTATTCGAATCGGGTACCGAACCGGGTTCATTCCCGCACCGCCCGCACCGCCTTCCGCTTAACCAGGCCGCTCCCGGCCGGGGGAACCGGGTACCGAACCCGGTTTTGAACCGGATTCGGTACCGGTTCAGGGTGCCCACCCCCGAGCTAGCCGAGCGCGATCAGGACGACGCCGGCGGCGACCGCCGCCGCACCGATCAGCCGGTGGCCGCCCGCGGTGCGCTCGCCGCCGAGGCCGGCCCATGTGGCCAGCGCGGCCATGACGACGCTCGACTCGCGGACGGCGGCGACCGCCGCGGCGGGCGCCTGGCGGAGAGCGGCCAGCACGAGGGCGTAGGCGGCGAACATGCCGGCGCCTGCGAGCAGCGATGAGCGGGTGGCCGCCGCGCGCAGCGCCGCCGGCCCCTGCGACCTCCAGACCAGCAGCGGGACGACCACTGCGGAAGGAAGCAGGCACAGCTCGAAGTAGGGCAGGACGGCGGCGTGCTGGACGCCGCGGCGGTCGAACAGGGTGTAGCCGGCGATCGTTGCCCCCACCGCCAACGCGAGCCCGACGTCGCGCCAGGAGGTGGTGTCGGAGAGCCCGCGGACGGCCAGCACGCCGCCGCCGACCAGCAGCACGCCGGCCGCCTGCCACACCCCGGGCGAGGCGCCCAGCAGGGTGACCTCGGCCAGCAGCACCAGCACCGGCGCACTGCCCCTGGCCACCGGGTACACCACTCCCACGTCTGCGCGCCGGTAGGCGCGGGCCAGCAGCAGCGCGTACGCCACCTCCAGGGCGGCCGATCCGGCGGCGTAGGGAAGCGCCTCCCGCTCGACCTCGAAGGTCAGCGCGGCCGGGATGGCGCCCACGGCGAGCGCCGCCGGCAGCGCCAGGGCGAGCGCGGCCATCGGGTCGCGGTCGCCCCCCACGGCGAGGTTCCAGGCCGCATGCACCGCTGCGGCGGCCAGCGCCAACGCGAGCGCCTCGGCGGTCACGGCGGCAGGCGGAAGACCCGTGCCGCGTTGGCCTCGATCTGGCTCTCGAGCTGCGCCGCCTCCACGCCCCGCTGCTCGGCCAGCAGGCGCAGGGTGTGGACCACGTTGGCCGGCCGGTTGCGCTTGCCGCGGAGCGGCACCGGGGCCAGGTAGGGACTGTCGGTCTCGGCCAGGATGCGGTCGGCCGGCACCCGGCGAGCCGCTTCCCGCAGCGCCTCCGCCGCGGGGTAGGTGACGTTGCCGGCGAACGAGCAGTAGTACCCGCGCTCGGCCGCATCTTCCACCCGCTCGGGCGAGGAGAAGCAGTGCAGGACGACGTCGACCCGGGCCACCTCGAGCATCGGGAAGGTCTCCTCGTCGGCGTCGCGGGTGTGGATCACGAGCGGCTTGCCGGTGTCGTTGGCGAGCTCGATCTGGGCCGCGAACACCCGCCGCTGGACGTCGCGGGGGGCGTTGTCGCGGAAGAAGTCGAGTCCGCACTCGCCCAGCGCACAGACCCGCGGATGATCGAGCAGCGGCACCAACTCCTCGACCCGGGCGGCATCGGCCTCGTGGGGGTGCCACCCGACCACTGCCCAGACGCCGTCCAGGCGCTCGGCGATCTCGACCGCCTGCTCGCGGCCGATGGTCAGAATCCGGCGCACGCCCGCCGCGGCCGCCTCCTCCGCCACCTCCTCCGGCGGCGCGTCGCAGCCGTCGAGGTGGGCGTGGGTGTCGATCACGGGTCGATCCGCGGAAACAGCGGCTCGGGCTGGCGCACCCGCGTCCCGGCGGGCAGCAGGCCGAGCGGGGCCCGCTCCCACCCGGCAGCGCCGGGATCGCCGACGGCGTCGAGGATCTTCGCCGAGGCGGAGGGGATGTAGGGATGCAGCAGCACCGCCAGCGCGCGCACGGTGTCGACCAGCGTGTACAGGGCCTCGTCCAGCCGGGCAACGTCGTCAGCCTGGTCGCTCTTGGCGAGCACCCACGGCTGTTGCTCCTCGACGTAGCGGTTGGCCGTGCGAACGAGCCGCCAGATCTCCTCCAGGGCGCCGGTCAGGTCGACCTGCGCAATGCGGGCGGCCACGGACTCGTGCACGGGCTCGAGCGCGTTGCGGGCGTCGGGCACCACGCCGTCGCGATAGCGCACCAGCATCGCGGTCGAGCGCGAGACCAGGTTTCCCAGATCATTTGCGAGCTCGCCCGAGTAGCGCCGCTCGAGCCCCTCCCAGGTGACGTCGCCGTCCTGGCCCCACTGCACCTCCCGCAGCAGGTAGAAGCGCAGCGCGTCGGCGCCCAGCCGGTCGATCACCCAGAAGGGATCGATCACGTTGCCGAGCGTCTTCGACATCTTCTGGCCGCCGCTGGTGAAGTAGCCGTGGACGAACAGGCCCTGCGGCGGCTCGTACCCGGCCGCCATCAGCATGGCCGGCCAGATGATGGCGTGGAGGCGGAGGATGTCCTTGGCCATCATGTGCAGCGAGATCGGCCAGAACACGCCGGATACGTCGCGGCCCAGCCCGTACTCGAGCGCCGTGCGGTAGTTCAGCAGCGCGTCGACCCAGACGTAGATCGTCTGGTCGGGCTCCCACGGCACCGGCACCCCCCAGCTCACGCTGGCGCGGGTGAACGACACATCCTCGAGGCCGCCCTCGATCATCGAACGGGCCTCGTTGTAGCGCGCCCGGGTGCGCACGAACTCGGGGTTGCGGTCGTACAGCTCGAGCAGCCGGGGCGCCCATTGCTTGAGCGGGAAGAACCAGTTCCGCTCCTCCACCCACTCCGCCGGCCGGTTGTGCAACGGGCAGATGTTGCCCGGCTGGATCAGGTCGCCCTCGGCGTAGAACTGCTCGCAGGAGCTGCAATAGAGCCCGGCGTAGGTGCCCTCGTACAGCTCGCCCTTGTCCTTCAGCAGCTGGACGAAGGCCTGCACGCGCTGCTCGTGCTCGGGGTCGGTGGTGCGGATGAAGAAGTCGTGGGACGCGTCCATCGCCTCGCCCAGGGCGCGGAAGCGCGCCGAGACCTGGTCGCAGAAGGCCTTGGGATCCATGCCGGCCGCCTCCGCGGCGCGGGCCACGTTGCCGCCGTGCTCGTCGGTGCCGGTGAGGAAGAAGACGTCCTCGCCGAGTTGCCTGTGGTGGCGCGCCAGCACATCGCCGGCCACGGTCGTGTAGGCGTGCCCCAGGTGGGGATCGCTGTTCACGTAGTAGATCGGGGTGGTGACCGAGAAGGGCATGGACTGGGGATCCTACCCAGGCGCCTGCTGCCCGCCCTCGGTCAGCATCCGGTAGAGCTCGTTGCGGCCCCTGCCCGACAGGGTGGCGCCAATGGCCGCCGCCCGCCGGGCGCCGACCGCACCGGCCAGCTCGCGGAGCACCGCCGGGTCGATCCTCCGTTCGCCGGCGGCGCCCGGCCCCAGCACCAGCGTGATCTCACCCTTGGGCGGCTGCGAGAAGCGCTCGGCCATCTCCGCGGCGGTGCCCCGGACGACCTCCTCGTGCAGCTTGGTCAGCTCGCGGCAGACGGCCACGCTCCGGCCGGGGTCGCGGTCGGCCAGCGCCGCCAGGGTGGCGGACAGCCGGTTGGGCGACTCGAAGCAGACGATCGGCAGCCCGGTCGGATCGAGCAGCTCGAGCGCCGCGTCCAGCCGGCCGCGGCCGCGGGGCAGAAAGCCGGCGAAGCAGAATCCGCCGCCCGCCATGCCCGACGCCACCACCGCCGTCGTCACCGCCGACGGGCCAGGCAGCACCGTCACCGAGCGGCCGGCCTCGATCATCGCCGCGATCAACCTGGCGCCGGGATCGGCCAGCGCCGGCGTGCCGGCGTCGCTCAGCAGGCAGACCCGCTCGCCGCGGTCGATGCGGCCGCCGATCTCGGGGATCCGGGCCGCCTCGTTGTGCTCGGTCAGCGACAGCAGCGGCAGGTCGACGCCGTGCCGGGTGAGCAGCGTCCGCGACCGCCGGGTGTCCTCGCAGGCCGCGATGTCGGCCCGGCGCAGCTCGTCGAGGGCGCGCAGCGTGACGTCCCCCAGGTTGCCGATCGGGGTCGGGCACACCACCAGCTCACCGGGCTCGACGGCCATCGCCCGACGGTACTCCTTCAGGCGGCCTGGCGATCGCTCGCCAGATCGAGGGCGAGCTCGGCCGCGCCCAGCACACCGGCGGTGTTGCCCAGCTGGGCGATGGCGACCCGGACACCGCGGGTGGTCGGCGGCAGCCCCCGGCGCACCATCTCCGCCCTGGCCGGCCCGATCAACAGCTCGCCGGCCGCGCTCGCCCCGCCGCCGATCAGGATCACCTCGGGATTGAAGATGTTGGCAAAGCTGGCAAGGCCGATGCCCAGGTAGCGGCCGGCACGGCGCAGCGCCTCGACCGCGTCGCCGTCACCGCCGTTTGCCTGCTCGATCACGAACCGGGCGTCGAGATCCTCGCCCCGTTCGCGGGCTCGGGCGAAGCTGCCCGCGGGCCGCTCATCGGCGACGTCGCCCGCCAGCCGCATGATCCCGGTGGCCGACGCCAGCACCTCCAGGCAGCCGCGGTTGCGGCAGTTGCCCTGGCAGGGCGGGCCGTCCTCGTCGACGGTGACATGGCCCAGCTCGGCGCCGGTGCCGGTGGCGCCCCGGTACAGCTTGCCGTCCAGCACCAGGCCGCCGCCCACCCCCGTGCCCAGCGTGAGCATCACCACATGCGAGCAGCCGCGGGCGGCGCCGACCCGGGTCTCCGCAAGGCAGGCCACGTTGGCGTCGTTGTCCACCGCCACCGGGACGCCCAGCCGCCGCTCCATCTCGGCCACGAAGTCGAGATCGGCCAGCGGGATGTTGACCGAGTTCAGCACCCGGCCGTGCCGCTGGTCGACTTGCGACGGCAGCCCGAATCCGACCGCGGCGATGTCGGCGCCGCCGCACACCTGCTCGACCAGCCGCGTCAGCAGCTCCAGCAGCGAGCGCTGATCGCGGAGGTCTGTGGGCAGCTGTCCCCGGCCCAGCATGGCGCGTTCCGGCGAGACCAACGCCGCCTTCACGCTGGTGCCGCCGAGATCGACGCCGACGACGGGGCGGGAGGAATCGGACATGCGGGTGGCTAACATAGCAGCGTCGTGGGAGTCCAAAACAGGCAGAAGGCCTACCGGGTCTACCGCGGCGGGCGCGTGACGAAGGACGACCCCGATGCGGCCCGTTTCGACTTCGGTGGCGGCCCGGCTACGGTCACCCGGCCGCCCTCCGCCCGACCGGGCGCGGCCCGGCCGGCTGCCGGCGGGCCACCCCCGGGCGGCGGCCTGCCCGGTCGCAAGGTGGCGACCGTGCCCTCCCCCGGGCGGCTGCCCAGGTGGTGGAAGAAGGGCCTCCTGATCGGAATCGGCGTGCTGCTCCTGCTGCTGCTGTTCTGGATCTATCTCGGATACCGCGCCTTCGCCGGCGAGGTGGAGCGCGCCAACAAGCGCCTGGACGCCAAGACCAAGGCCGCCCTCAGCCCGGCGGGCAGCATGTGGCGCGATCCCCAGGTGACGCTGGTGCTGGGCTCGGACGGCCGCGGCAAGAACTTCAGCAGCGCCCGGGCCGACTCGATCCTGCTGGTGCGCACCGACCCCGGCAAGCACACCATCTACATGCTCTCGGTGCCACGCGACCTCCGCGTGCCGATCCCGGGCAACGGCGATCAGAAGATCAACGCCGCGTTCGCCTATGGCGGCTCGCCGCTGCTGATCAAGACCATCCGCGATTACACCGGGCTCCCGGTCAACCACATCACCTACGTCGCCTTCCGCGGGTTCCGCGAGCTGATCCAGGCGATGGGCGGGCTGACCATCGACAACCCGTACCGGATCCAGTCCTCGCAGCAGTTCGGCGGCAAGGACTGGGTGTTCGCGAAGGGCGAGATCCACCTCAACGGCCGCAATGCCCTGGCGTATGCGCGGATCCGCCACACGACCAACCCCAAGGACTCCGACATCACCCGCACCGAGCGCCAGCAGCGGGTGCTGCAGGCGATCGCCCACCAGCTGGTCAAGCCGACCAGCATCTTCAACCTGCGCTCGATCGGCGAGGCCGTGGCGAAGCCGCTGGCCACCGACCTGTCGGCCACCGAGCTGCTGGCGCTGGGCTGGATCAAGTTCCGGTCGCAGCGGACGGTCGAGTGCCACCTGGGCGGCACGCCCCAGTTCGTCGGCGGCCAGGCCGTGCTCGTGCCCAGCGACCGCAACCGAGCCGTGATCAGCGCCTTCCTCGGCCAAACAGCGCCGCCTCGGCAGCCGGCCGGGTCGCTTTACGACCCCGGCTGCACGATCAAGTAGCGGTCAGTGCCGCCGCCAGCTGCGGCGGTCGCGCCCGGGCAGCCGGTCGAGCTCCTCGAGGCTCCGCCCGGCGCCCAGCGCGACGCACATCAGCGGCTCGTCGGCCAGCCTGACCGGCACGTTGGTGCTCTCGTGGACGCGGTCGGCGAACCCCCGCAGCAGGCAGCCGCCGCCGGCCAGCAC